>JBNJDR010000063.1:0-9654 GCA_051745085.1 Bacillota bacterium
TCATTTAATTTATGTTGATATTGTTTATTATTTTGATTATTAAATAGTATCTTCACTCATTTACCTCCTAAATAATTAAGCTATATAATTATCTTCCTATTACTTATTTCGCCTTATAAATACTATTTTCCTGTAATTTAAATTATAATTTTATTATTTATTCTATCTAAGGTTTAAGCTGAAACTAAAAAAATTTTCTGTTCCCAGGAGGCATAATCATTGTATCAGACCAAATAAGTATATCATTTCTTCCGGAAAGTTGTTATAATTATTATTAAGATGGTAAAATAAATATGTTTTAGGAGGGATTAATAATGGAAAAGCTTAATCTCTGTCAAAGCTGTGGTATGACGATCGCTGGGGCAGATGGATTATATGGCACGAACTCTGATGGATCTATCAACAAAAAATACTGCAAATTTTGTTACAGCAACGGAGAATTTACAGCAGATGTAACCCTCGAAGAAATGATCACAGCAGTCATTCCCCATGTGCTTAAAGCGAACCCGGATATGAGCAAAGCCGAGGCCAAAGAAATGCTAGAAAATCTTCTCCCTACCCTCGAACGGTGGCAGTAATGCTGCATTAATCAATCATCTAAACAGGGAAAAAGTAAAACGGGAATAGGAGAATGACGGGCAACCCTATCGGCTGTACTGCCAATTAATAGATCTTTGATTGTACCTGTACCTTTAGTGCTTAGCATTATTATACCCGCTTTGTGGTCTTTAGCTACCTCAATAATTTTTTCAGGTGCAGAGCCAATTATAATTTTTGAGATAATCTTTTTGCTTGCCTGTTTTTGCTTTAATTCATTTTTTACTTTATCAAGCTTTTCCTCAATCTCTGCTTTTTTCTTTTCCAGTCTCTTTTCATTTTCACTGCTTTCAATACAAGAAACCAAAATTATTTCTTCTGCAGGTTTGTTAATTTTTTTTAATCGAGCTATAGTTTTATCAGCACAGCTAGAAAAATCTGTAGGGATAACTATGCGGTTAAATTTCTTCTTACATGCCACTTTAGCTTCCCTGCCCTCTATATTTTTGAATTTTTCTATTAAGACAGGCCGAGAGCTTTTCCGGATTACATTCTGGGTTGTACTTCCTAACAGGATTTGTTTAATGATGCCTTTGCCGTGTGACGCCAATAAAATAAGGGAAGCATCCTCTTCTTCCGCTAACCTGGTTATTTCCTGAGTAGGATTACCCAGATGGACTCGCACCGTTGCATTTATGCCTTTCATGGCAATCTTATATTTAATTCTCATTAATTTATTTTTGTGCCTTGCTTTGATCTTTTCAGCAGCCGGCTTAGCCTGTTCTACATCAACTACATGGAATAATATGACTTCATAAATGCCAAATCTAGTTAGCTCACTCAAGCAATTGATTAATTTTTCTGCTGTCTGGGAATAATCGGTCGCCAGTATAGCCTTACCATTCAGCATTTTTTACTTTCTGCTTTAATCCTTTAACTTTTTCTTCAATGATATCCCGGGTCTCCCTAAATACTTCGAGTGGCTCTCCCACGGGATCATCTAAACCCCAATCTGCTCTATACTTATTGGGGATATAAGGACACTCTACATTACAGCCCATTGTGATCAGCACGTCTAATTTAGATGGGATCTTTTCCAAAAATTTGGGTTTCTGATCGCTAATATCTATCCCTTTTTCCTGCATGGCAACAATCGCTTTTGGATTGACTTCTCCAGCCGGATGAGTTCCAGCACTGTATACATCCCAGAGATTTTCACCGTATTCACGAGCAAAACCCTCTGCCATCTGACTGCGGCAGGAATTACCAACACAAACAAAAGCTACTTTAACTTTATCCATTACTATTCCTCCTAGCTTAATGCGATATTTATCTATTTAACTTTGCTTCAATTATATTCGGTTTCACTCATATTGTCAAATCTAAACTAATTCACTTATTAAAAGTAACAGTACACAAACATATAAACGGTCTCCGCTCTTTAATTATAGAACTTTGACCGTTTATCAGTTTTAAAATTATTTGGTTAGATACCTAAATAAGATTGTTGAATATGTTCATTGTCCAGAAGATTTTCTGCAGATTCTTCAATGATTATCTTTCCATTCTCTAAAACATAACCCCGATCAATAACTTTAAGCCCCTGTCTTACATTTTGCTCAGCCAGGATAATGGAAACATCTTGTTTTTTTATTTCTTTTAACTTCTGAAAAAGCTCCAATACCAGGGAAGGCTGTAAGCCAATCGAAGGTTCATCTAATATTAATAGTTGAGGTTTAGCCATTAAAGCTCGCCCCACCGTAAGCATCCGCTGCTGGCCGCCACTCATGGTTCCGGCTAACTGTTCTCCTCTTTCGTGTAAGATCGGAAATATTTCATATACAGATTCTAAACTATTCTGGATTTGGTTCCTGGCAGCCGGCATAAAAGCAGCACCTAGCCTCAAATTTTCTTCAACTGTCATACCAGGGAACAACTCTCGATTCTGAGGCACCAGGGCAATACCTTTGCGGGCGATCTCAAATGTATCACTATTAATAATTTTCTCGCCCTTAAAACTAATCTCCCCCTCAACTTTATCAACCAAACCTAAAATCGCTTTAATTAAAGTGCTTTTGCCCGCTCCATTAGGACCAAATATCCCAACTGCTTCATTATTCTGCACCTCAAGGAGGATATCCCAGATGACCTGAACTTTATCATAATAAACATCCAAATTATTAATCTTCAGCATATTATTCCTCCTCTCCCAGGTAAGCAGATATAACTTCTTTTTCTCTAGATACATCTTCATAAACACCCTGGGCAATAATCTGGCCGCGGTCAAGTACAATTACCCGACTTGTCAGTTCAGCAACAACTTTCATAACATGCTCTACTATACAAATAGCAATATTTCTCTCCTGTAATCTTTTAACAAGTTCGATCATTTTCCAGGTTTCTTCACTATTTAAACCAGCCATGATCTCATCTAAAAAAATTATATCTGGTTGAGAAACTAAGGCCCTTCCTAACTCTACCTGTTTTAGTTCCAACACTGTCAATCTATCTACTGGCAGATTAAAATTTTTGAGATCTATATAATCACAGACTTCTATAGCTTTTTCTCGGGCTTCTTTTACCGACAACTTTTGACCAAACAAAGCACCGATCATAATATTCTCTAAGGCGGTAAAATCTTCCAGGGGTCTAACCGTTTGAAAAGTTCGTGAAATTCCCATCTGATTTCTAGTATGAGGTGATAATTTAGTAACCTCATCTTCTTTAAAATATATCTCACCATCTGTTGCAGGAAAAGTTCCTGAAATTAAGTTTATAACTGTAGTTTTACCAGCTCCATTTGGACCAATAATACCTAGTATCTCCCCTTTGTCAGCCGAAAATGTCAAGTTGTTTACTGCTGTTAACCCGCCGAACTTTTTCACTAAATTATTTACTTTCAGAACCGGCATTAGCTGTAACCTCCCTATAATCACCCGATTTGAATCTATACATTATCGCTTTATATATACCCTTAGGCAAAAATAATATTACAATAATTATAATCAACCCATAAACCAATAAGTGACCATAAGGCATGACCAACTTAAGATATTCAGAGGTTAACCCCAAAATGATAGCACCGATTATCGGACCTTTGGTAGAATAAATTCCTCCTACTAAAGCCATAGCAATCGGGAGCAAGAGAAAATCTAAAGAAAAAGTACTTTCGGGTACCACAAATGCATATTGTTGAGCATAAACGCCCCCAATAACTCCCTGCATGGAAGAAGTTACTACAAAAACAAAAACCAGATATTTAAAAACATTGATCCCATTAGCTGAGGCGGCGATTTCATCATTTCTAATCGAATTAATTGCAAAATGAATCTTGCTATTCTCGAAGTATTCGGAAATTATAATAATCAAAATAGTTATTCCTAAAATCAACCAGTAAAGCTTAAAAGAATCTCCGTTAAAAATAGCTTCTGGAAGTACTTTTCCACTGGCCCCGCCGGTTAAGCGAGGTACATTCATGACCACAACTTCAAAGACATGGGCCAGAGCTAAAGTGGTAATCGCAAAATATATTTCTCTTAACCTTAATACACCTAGCCCTACTATAAAGGCTATCAAAGCAGCAAACAAGCCGGCAAAGATGATACTCAGCACTGGATTGAAGTTTAAAAAAGAAACAGTTAACAAGGAAGCATATGCACCCAACCCGAAAAATCCTGCATTACCAAAAGATAGCTGACCGGTCCTCAGCATCATATCCCAGCTTAAACTTAGAGACATAAAAATTAAGATGGTTGTAGATACATGAAGCAGGTAACCTCCTACGAAAAAAGGCATAACAGCAGCAAGGATAAAAAGTATAAGATAAATTAATTTTGTCTTCATCATTTAACCTCCTGGAAGTTCTTGGCCATTATTACAACAATTAATACTCCAAAAAAGACCAGATCCGACCAGCCGCCGTAACCAGGAACAGCCTGGATAACCGCTTCACCAATTCCAAGAGTTATACCTGCAATCATTATACCTCCGATATTACCCAGACCAGCCATTGCCACTAAAGCAAAGGACTTCAAAGAGAATGGGTTACCCGTAAGCGGGAAAATCGAAAAGCGGGGAAGCATAACCGCTGCAAAAATTCCTAACAAACCAATCGATAAGCAAAAGACAAAGAAGTAGACGAATTTTACATTTATCCCTACGATTTCAGCTCCTTTAGGATTCTGTCCGACTGCATATATTGCCTGACCCAACCGGGTTTTTTTCAAAAATAACTTAAGTAAAATAAAGACCATTGCAGCCAGGATTACATATATAAATTCGTAAGAACCAATGCGAAAGTCCCCAAAAGTTACTGCTGAACTGGCGTAAGGCACGTAAACATTTAACGGCCGGGTGGTCCAGATAATTTTAACGATCTCGATCAAAACCATAGAAATACCAAAAGTAAGTAGGAGTTGATTGAGATGACCTGCACCTAAAACCCTTTTAACTGCTATTTGGTAAATGATACCCCCAATAATGACAAGAAGAAAGAAAACTGGTATAGCTGATACGAGAGGGTCTACTCCCAGATTAACAAACAATAAGTAAGAAATATAAAGACCAACTGTCAAAAACTCACCGTGAGCCAGGTTAAGTATATCCATAATACCCAGCAGTAATGCTAAAGGTAAGGCAATCAAAGCGTATAAACTCCCTCGCTGCAAGCCAAAAATTAATGCGTGTGGTTCCCATAAACCGACTATTATTACAAAACCAATTAAAACGAAAAATAGAATCAGAAGTCTTTTTTGGGTATTTGTCATTTTTCCTTCCATCTCCCTTATCTCAATCTACATTAATACAGCCGAGCAAGAGATAATCCAGGCTCGGCTGTAAATATTACTCTAAATCTACCCTTTAATAGTTGTATGGATAAATTATCTCAGAAGTAGATACGTCAAAAGGCCAGATAACGTGCTGTGTTCCATCCTGCCATTGGAGGATTTTCTGTTCAGAGAATCCTTGGTTGCTGATAACTCTACTTGGAGAAATACTTAGAGTTGTACCTAAAGCGGTATCGTATTCTATCTCCCTTAGAGCTGATATAAGGGGTTCTTTATCAAGGGTACCTGCTTCTTTGATCCCTTCAGCCAGAAAGTGAATGTTTGTATACCCCAAAGGAGCAAAATAAGTTGCTGGCTCGTGGTCGTGCATTTCTATATAAGCGTCCCAAAAATGACGGGCTATAGGGCTAACCTCGTTAAGAGAAGGAGCCCACATACCGTATAAGATAACGTTTTCAGCTAAAGGTGACTCGCCAAAATCGGCCGGCCATCCTGGAGGAGCTCCTACGTATAAAGGAGGCTGAAATCCTAATTCTCTGGCCTGGCCTAACATAGGAATAGCATCAGCGTCATAACCTGCCCAAACAAAGATATCTGGATCGTAGTCAATCGCCTGTCTTAACATTGCTCGATAATCTCCGCCGCCTACTGCTGCACTTTTGAAAGAAACTCCTTCTAAGTCTTCCATCAAGCCAGCGTAAGGTCCTTCTCCCGCTTGAGCATCTTCGAAATACTCCACGTAGGACTGATAAGAGTCAGTGCCAAACGCCCCTTCTTCATATGCTAAGAAGAATTTGTTTACTTCCATTTCCGGATTATTCTCTACTATATCCTTCCAGCCATAACCATAACTTGCGCCCTGCTGATAATCCCAGGGGTGTAAGTGGAAATACCAGTCAGCATCTGGCCCGACAGCATTTTCTACTTGATGAGAAGCCGCTCCCGCCCAAATTGTAATTTTTTCATATCTTTTTAAGACGGGAACCTGAGCCATATGAATACCACTGGCCATACCACCGACGAAGAAATCTACTTCATCAGAAGTTGCCAATCTTTCTATAGCAGAAGCCCCTTTTTCTGGTCTTAACTCACTATCGATAACGATCAATTCTACTTCTCTGCCCAACAAACCCCCATCAGCATTGATTTCAGCTACTGCTAATTCCATAGCGTTGGTACTTTGAGCCCCGGTTACGTCGCCTAATGGATTAACCGCTCCGATCTTAATCGGCCCATCCTGGGCAAAGACTCCAGGCGAAAATGCTACGAAGACCAAAGATGCAAGCAGAAATCCCGTTATTAAATAATTTTTCAAAACCTTTTCCCCCTTAAAATATTTTTAAAATAGTTAAAGTAAATAATTTTCTAACTATTCTATTGATTTTAATTTATCATCATTTAGTTACAGTGTGGTTACACAAAGGTAACACAAGAAAAACCAGGGCAACTATACCTGCCCTGGTTTATAATGATTACTCTAAATTTTAGAGAAGATAAAAATCACTTTTGAATAATTTCGGTTTCATATCCATCAGGATCTGTAATAAAATAAAAACCTCCATCTGCCTCTTCACTCAAACTATAGATATCACTAATCTCATAGCCTTTTTCTTTGTGGCGTTGATATGATTGCTCTAAGTCATCTACTATTACAGCAAAATGACTAAACCCGTTCCCTATTTCGTACGGTTCTTCCTGATCGTAATTATAAGTTAGCTCCACCTCAAAATCTCCAGCCTGACTTCTCATGTAAACTAGAGTAAACTCATCTTCGGGGAAATCTCTCCTCCGAGCAACCTCAAAGTTTAAAGCATCTTCATAAAACTCAATAGACTTTTCCAAATCCAAAACTCTAATACACCCGTGAACTATCTTATACTCTTGACTCATGATTACACCTCTCCTTAAATTAGATTTTATCCAAGCTTATCTCCTTTAGCCACCCTTTGGTCTGGTGTGATCAATACTACCCCCTGTTGAGAATAAGTTCCTAGAACTAAGACTTCAGAAGTAAAGTCGGCTATCTGCTTGGGGGGAAAGTTAATAACTGCTAAAATTTGTTTACCGATAAGATCTTCTGGTTGATAACATTCGGTAATCTGAGCGCTAGATTTTTTTCGTCCTATTTCTTCTCCAAAGTCAATAAATAATTTATATGCGGGATTATTCGCTTCTACAAAATCTTCCGCCTCAATTACCTCGCCAACCCTAATGTCAAGTTTTAAGAAATCTTTAAACTCGGCCATCGCTATCACTCCTTTTTTTTATCATTATCAAGAAAAAAATAATATAATCGGAAAACATTAAAAAACTTTACTTCATCTCTCATAGTTTTCTCATAATTGATTGTTAAAGTTATTAGTAGAATAAATTAAAACAGGACAAAATATTTTTAGGAGGTAGAAAAAATATTATGAATTTAAGTAAATTAATTTCTATTATTGTTGGTCTGGCCCTTGTCTTTGGTATTTCTGCTGGCGCTGCTGCTCAAGGTACAAATATTGGAGTAGTGGAACTTCAAGCCGTAGTTCAACAGCATCCTGAGGCTATGGAGTATCAGATGGAAATTCAAGAAAAACTACAATCCCTCCAGAAAGAATTTGAAGAAGAGACCAGTGAACTAGATCCTGAAGAAGATAGCGAAAAAATGCAGGAAATTCAACAAGAATTTCAGCAGGAAGCAACTGAACTTCAGGAAGGCTTCCAGGATGAAATTATGAATATATTGGAGCCTGACTTTAAAGATTTCATGAATGAAAATGATTACGATATGATCGCTCAGCAGGGTGGAGTTATCGTAACCGATGCCGATCAAACCGATGTCACCGAAGAATTTGTTGAGTTTGTAGGCGGAGGCGAAAACGAAGTTGACCTGGATGTTGAAGATGATGATCTATAATTATTAATTAAAATTATATTTAAATCCTAAAGCTGCCTTAACCGGCAGCTTTTTTTGTTTAACTAATTCAAAAACTGATAACTATTTCCTCCGACCAGCTTAACAATTTTATCCTTTCCTTCTCGTTTAGCTTTATACAAAGCACTGTCGGCCCGCTGCAAAAAAGCCTTACATTCATCATCGTACTTTAGATCAGTAATCCCAAAACTAGCAGTTACAGTAGCCTTAACTTCACTCACCTCAGCATTTCTTATTTTTTCTTTTAACCTATCTGCCAAAGCTTTGGCATCGTCAAGTCCACTCTCTACCAGAAGAACAGCAAATTCATCTCCACCCAGCCTGGCAGCCATATCTGCTTGCCTAATTTCTGAATTTAAAATATCTCCCATCAAGGTTAAAACCCTATCCCCTCCCGCATGACCATAGTTATCATTAATCTCTTTAAAATTGTCAATATCTATCATAATTAAAGCTAGATCCATTGATTTCCGCCGGGATAGAGAAATCATCTTTTCTAGAAAATCCATAAACTCTCTTCTACTGCTTAAACCAGTTAAGCTGTCAACTTTAACGATCTCTTTTAATTTAGCATGTAATGCATGAAATTCTTTTTTCTGTTTGAAGTATTTTAAAATAAAATAACTAATTGCGGTATATACTGGGATCGTGAATGCAAGGATGGTTACTCTGGTCCTAATGTTATTAAGTAAAGGTACAGAAAACTCCCAATTCAAAATTAAAGGAACAAAAAATCCCGAAATTAACAGGTGAGGTAAAGCTATAGAATTTATTACCGTTTTAATACTAAATTTTTTATAAAAATTATTAAAAATATACCCAGATAAAAATCCGCGCAGAGCACTTATTAATGTTAAAATAAATACGTAATCTAAATTGCTATTCCAGATATTATAAGAAATAACATCGATCATTCCCCCGGTAACTGCACCCCAGAAAGGCCCTAAAAATATTCCTGCAAACATGATCAGAGGAGGTCTTAAGTTTAATCTAATCGCATCTTCAAATGAAATAATATTAAAATTTAATGAGTTAGCTGGATTATCTAAAAATACAGCTGTCGCAATAAATACAAACATTAAAATAATTATCTCCTTAAAAGAATAAATTTCAGATCTAATCTGAGGATTATTCGTTTTTGCCTGTAAAATAATTTTTAATTTATCCATATTTGTTCTCCTTTATATTTCACTAACATAACTTTAACCTGGTTGATTAAAACTTCTATAAATATTATTGGTATCCTCCTTGAATCTCCTTGTTTTTCAAATAATTTGTTTAAATACTTTTTATTTTATGATATGATAATTTAGCATTTGAATGATAAGGAGGTAATTTATGTTTAAATTAGGAGCGATTTTAACCGGCGGACTAACTGCTCTCATGGTTACTTTTAATGGAAGTTTAGCAAAC
>JBNJDR010000064.1:0-9424 GCA_051745085.1 Bacillota bacterium
CTGCAGTTAATTCTAAAGGAAGGGCAATGGTACCCGTGCTTAATAAGATGGGGATTGAAGGTATGACTGCTCACTGGGAATTTGGTTATGGGCCGGAAAGATTTATGGAAATAACTGAAGAACTTAATTATCCCATGCTGGCGATTAATGCTTATGATGAAAAAAGCGACGAACTCCTTTTTGATCCCTATTTGATCAAAGAGTATGACGGGCTAAAAGTTGGTATAATAGGTATTGCAGCCACTATTATTGATAAAGTGATGCCGGACTGGTTTAGTGAGGGGACTTATTTTACAATGGGTAAGGAAGAACTTCCTCATTATATAAATAAATTAAGAAATGAAAAGAAGGTAGATTTAGTAGTCGTTCTGGCGCACCTCGGTTTTCCTCAGGAGACGAAACTTGCTGAAGAAATTGATGGGATTGATGTATTGCTGAGTGGTCATACTCATAACAGGGTCCACAAACCTGCTTTAATTAATGATACGATAATTATTCAATCAGGCTGTCATGGCTCATTTGTTGGTAGGCTTGACCTGGAGATAGATAACAGGAAGGTGGTTGATTTTAAACACCAGCTGTTAACAGTTGAGAAAAGTATTATTGAAGATGAAGAAGTTAAAACAGAGGTCGACAAGATTATGAAACCACATCGTGATAAATTAAATGAAGTGCTCGGCTATACAGATATCGCCCTGCACCGCAATCTAGTGATGGAATCTACAATGGATAATTTCTTATTGGACTCGTTACTTGATCTAACAGGCGCAGAAATGGCCTTTTCCAATGGCTGGAGATATGGAGCGCCAATTGTTCCCGGCCCTATTACTCGCAATGATCTCTGGAACATTATACCTGTTAATCCTCCGGTTTCTACAGTTAAATTAAGCGGGGAGGAACTATGGGAGATGATGGAGGCAAATTTAGAAAGAACATTTTCTCGTAATCCTTATGACCAGCAGGGTGGGTACGTCAAGCGTTCAGCCGGGATTAACCTCTATTTTAAAATTGAAAATCCTGCAGGCCAAAGAATTCAAAAACTATTTGTGCAGGGAGAAGAGGTTGATTTTGATAGAATATATGATGTTGTATTCGTAACCAGTCAGGGAGTTAGGGCAAAATATGGCAGTGAACGAAGAAAGTTGGATATTAATGCCATAGAAAATTTGCAAAGATATTTAAAAAAGGTAAAAAGAGTAGAACCTAAATTAAGAAATACTATTGTCGGAGTTTAATTATTTGATATTGTTGCTTACAATGATAAGAAGATTGATCGTCTTGTTAATATGTAAGAACAGGAGGATAATATATGGATTCGGGAATAATTTTCATGATATTACTTTTAATCTTTTTAATAATAATGTTTATTCTAGAACCCATTCGGATAGATATAATTGCCCTTTCGATACCGGTAATTTTAGTATTGACTAATTTTTGGACAAAAGTTAGTCCTGCAGAGGCAATATCGGGATTTTCTAGTTCTGCCACAGTAACTATTGGTGCCATGTTTATCATTAGTGCGGGTGTAGAAAAGAGTGGTATTATCCAGGCTCTGGGAGATAAAATATATAAATGGACTGGAGATAGTGATTTTAAACTATTATTTTATATAATTTTATTTGCCGGTTTAATTGCAGGGATTATTAATAATACTCCGGTTGTGGCGCTATTTATTCCACTAGTAATAGGAATTGCGAAGAGAAAGAATAGTTCACCATCCAAATTTTTAATGCCTCTTTCTTTTGCTGCAATGATGGGAGGTTTGACCACCTTAATTGGAACTTCCACCAATATTTTAGCCAGTGATATCTTAGCTCGTAAGACCGGGGAAGGTTTTTCTATGTTTGAGTTTACGCACCTTGGATTATCAGTATTATTAATTGGTGGTATCTATATGTTGTTTATAGGCAGAAAAATACTTCCGGTAAGAATAGAAGCTGAGGTTGAAGTGACAGAAAAGTTTAATATGGGGGGATATCTAACTGAAACTATAATCAGGGAAAATTCTCCCCTGATAGGGTTATCTCTGAAAGAAGCAGAAAATAAAGTGGATTTTGAACTGAATATAATTCAATTAAATCGAGGTGGAGGAAAGTATTTAAAACCGCTTGATAATAAAATTATTGAAGAAGGAGATCATCTCATTGTAAGGACAGATCCCAGAAATCTTGTCCAATTGATAAAGACACATCACATGGAAATAATTTCGGAAACACCAACCCGAGAAAGTTTAAATATAAAAGAGGGAAGTCATAATCTGATAGAGATTGTAATTTCATATGGTTCTTTTTTGGAAGGCCAAACTCTGGAGGAAGTAAATTTTCTGGAAAACTATGACTGTGATATTCTTGCTATCCGGCAGGGGGAAGAATTAACCCATAAAAAAATGGGGGATATCACTTTAAAGGCTGGCAATGTACTGCTGTTGACTGCAGGAGAAAATACAATTGAACGCTTAAGAAAAGATAGAGGTCTTATTGTCTCCAGTGAATTTGATAGCAAGGATTATCGACCTTCTAAAGTGCTTACATCTTTAATTATTCTAGCTGGAGTTATTTTGTTAGCTGCTTTAAATATTGTACCTATTGTAATTTCTTCTTTAGGTGGAGTCATTGCGATGGTAATTACAAATAGTTTAAAACCGGTTGAGTTATCAGAAGCAATTAACTGGAATGTAATTTTTCTTTTGGCCGGTTTAATTCCTCTGGGAATCGCCATGGATAATACTGGCACAGCTGAATTTATGGCCAGCCAGATATTAAGATTAGAAGGCCTTTTGTCACCGATAGTATTTTTAATAGTATTTTCTTTATTGACAGTGATTTTTGCGAATTTAATTGGTAATAATGCCAGTGTAATATTAATGCTGCCCGTAGCTCTGAATGCTGCAGGACAGCTAGGGGTGAATCCGATGGCATTTGCTTTAGGAGTTACTTTTGCTGCTAGTTCAGCTTTCTTAACACCTATGAGTTATCAGACGAATATGATGGTTTATGGACCTGGGGGATATAAGTTTCAAGATTTTTTCTTGACGGGTTTACCTTTACAGTTAATACTTTTAATTGTTGTTCCTCTGTTGATTAAACTATTTTGGGGCTTGTAATAATAGCACTTTTTTAGGCATAAAAAAATACCTCCAAGGAGACAGTCTGTTTTAATTAATTAGACTGACTCCTTTGGAAATATTATATCATTTTCTAATGTTTTTATTTATTCTATAAAAAGATCAAGTTATTGAGGCTTTGTAAATTTTAACTACAGCATCTTTTAGCGTTTTATCGAATTCTTCATCAGACTGGTCAACGCTTAGATCTTGAAGCAGAGCCCGCGAAAAACTTGCGATCATATTATGATTTTTAGCAAGTTTATTAACAGCATTTTCCTGAGCATATCCTCCAGATAGAGCAACTACCCTGACCACATTTGGATGTTCAATTAGTTCCTTATAGTAGTTTGCTTTACTAGGAAGTGAAAGTTTAAATACATATTTCTCGTCATCTAAGCCTTTAAGCAGCTTCATGATTTCTGCTTTTAAAATCTTCTCAGATTCAGCTTTATCTTCACTTTTTATATTAACTTCTGGCTCTAGAATAGGGATAAACCCTGCGTCATAGATCTTTTTACCATATTCAAACTGTTGAGCTGCTATCTCCTTGATACCTGTTAGATTGGCACTGTGAATAACAGACCTCATCTTTGTTCCAAAAATATTATGCTTTCTGGCTTCTTCCAGAAGCTCATCAAGCTTAGTCATGGGCTTCATCAGTTGAACGCCATTTTCCTTTTTCTCTTTACCCTGATCAACTTTGAGGATCGGAAGAATCCCCTTTTCTTCCCAGAGATAATCAGCAGTATATTTGCCTTCCATTTTGTTATTCATTGTATGCTTAAATAAAATTGAACCCAAAATGTGTTCGGAGGTAAATGAAGGGCTTGTAATAACTCTAGTTCTCATTTCATGAATAAGATCGAACATTTCTGCTTCTGACTCATAGTCAGCCTCGGTTATACCATAATCTTCTAAAGCTCCGGGTGTACTTCCCCCACTCTGATCCAGTGCGGCGATAAAACCGTTCCCATTTTTCATTAAATCAATTTGTTTTTGATCCATTACTATATACCTCCATTTCCTTTTTCAAAACTATTCTTATAGAAAAATTATATAATTTTTTTAGGTTTATTACAAATTTGCTGTTTTTATAGTTCTGAGATAAATTACTTTGGTAATTAAAAGTACAGGCTAAATATCTGTAAAATTTTTGATTATATGTTATAATAAATTTAAAGTTTAGATAGTTTTTATCGTTTTAGTAGTCTTTAGAACTTTTATAATCTTACTTAATAAGGAGTATCATTAGAATAACTTATTTCTGCAGATGACTGGTATGAGGATTCTTATGCTCGACTTAGATGGGCTAGCGTTTACTCGACATAAAACACATGATTTTAATTTTTCAAAAAAGTGGGGATATTATGACGGAAAAGCAAAAAGATAAAACAAAAAACGAAACTATGTCAGGAGGGCAACAGGAAAATTTAGAAAAAGAGAACAATACCGCCAGAGATAAGTCGGCTGGAGATGCTAGTGCCAGCTTTCCCATAGTTGGGATCGGAGCTTCAGCCGGGGGGCTTGAAGCTTTTAAAGAATTTTTTTCCGGGATTCCTGAAGATACTGAACCAGATATGGCTTTTGTCCTGGTGCAGCATCTGTCCCCCGATCATGAAAGTTCTCTAACTGATATTGTCCGCAACTTTACCAGCATGAAGGTATCAGAGGTTAAGGACGGGATGAGAGTTGAATGCAACTCTGTTTATATAATTCCACCTAACTATGACATGATCTTTCTTGATGGTGTCCTTAAGTTGAAGGAGCCTGCGGCTCCCCGGGGGCATCGCATGCCGATCGATGTTTTCTTCCGTTCCCTTGCCCAGGGGCAGTCTGAGCGGTCGGTCTGTATCATCCTTTCAGGGACCGGTAGTGATGGAACTCTAGGTCTCCGGGCCATCAAGGGGGAGGGCGGTATGGCTATGGTTCAAAAACCAGACACCGCCAAATATGAAGGTATGCCCAACAGCGCTATTGCCACCGGTTTAGTAGATTATGAACTGCCGCCTGCTGAAATGCCCAATAAACTCGCTGCATATGTATCCCGTGCTTTTGGCGATCGTGAGCGTTCCGGTCGCGAGCAGCAGGGAGAAGAAAAAATATTGAAAAAGGTTTTCATCGCCCTGCGTAACCAGACCGGCCACGATTTTTCCCAGTACAAGCAGAGTACAATTCACCGACGAATCCAGCATCGTATGTCTGTCCAACAGATTGAAACATTGGACAGATATGTTAAATATCTGCAGCAGACACCGGAAGAGGTAGAAAATCTTTTCCGTGATCTGCTTATAGGTGTGACCAGTTTCTTTCGGGATCCAGAGGCTTTTGAGGTTCTCGAGACAGAAGTTATTCCCGATCTTCTAGCTGCCAAACGTGAATCAGGTATACTCCGGCTCTGGGTACCAGCCTGTTCCACCGGCGAGGAGGCTTATTCTATTGCTATCTTGATCGCCGAATGTCAGGATAGGCATAATCAGAGTTTAAAGGTACAGATCTTTGCTACTGACATTGATAGCAGGGCTATCGTTGTAGCTCGCCGTGGTTTGTATCCAGCTAGTATTGCTGAAGATGTTTCGCAGGAGCGGCTTTCGAAATTTTTTAAGGCTGAAGATGACGGTAAAATCTATCGCATTCAGAAAAGAATTCGGGAGATGGTTATTTTTTCTGAGCAGAACTTGATTGAAGATCCCCCTTTCTCCCGGCTTGACCTGATCAGCTGCCGTAACCTTCTAATCTATATGCAAAAAGATTTACAGAAAAAAATTATCTCACTTTTTAGTTATGCTCTAAACCCAGGGGGGTATCTATTTTTGGGCACATCTGAAACGTTGGGAGATTCTCATGTTTATTTTTCTGCAGTGGATAGCAAATTGAAGCTTTATCAACTTAAGGAAGATGCTCAAAGTACACAGTGGGAAGGTGAATATGATTTTCTGCCTCCTATGACAGCAGCAGATGGAGAGCAACCGCAACTGGCTGTATCACCCGAGGAGAATATAGGAAAAACTTTGAGAGAAATAACCGAACAGAAGATCCTGGAAGAGTTCAGCCCGGCTGCAGTACTTGTTAACAGCTATGGTCAGGTGCTCTACATTCACGGTCATACCGGTTTATATCTCGAACTTTTTCCAGGCTTTAGTGGTGTCAACAATATTCTCAAGATGGCCCGGGAAGGATTACAGTCTGAGTTGACTAACGCCCTGCATAAAGCGGCAAAAGACCAGGATAAAGTGTTCTGTCCCAATCTACAGATCAAAAGTAATAATGATATAACACAGGCTAATCTAACTGTATGTCCGGTGAAAAATGCTTCCAGCACTAAATTTGAAAAAGTTCTATATCTTGTCGTTTTGGAACAGATTTCTTCTTCTAAGAATGAACCTTCCATCCTGATTTCTGAGCCGCCAGTTAGGGAAGAGGAAGAGAAATTTGGACCGGCAGGCAAGAAGGTTATCGCTGATCTCCGGCAGAAATTACGGGCCAAGGAAGAGTCGCTTCAGAATACCGTTGAGGAACTGCAGACAGCAAATGAAGAACTAAAATCCTCCAACGAAGAGCTGCAGTCGATGAACGAAGAAATGCAATCCACCAATGAAGAGCTGGAGACTTCTAAGGAGGAACTGCAGTCGTTAAACGAAGAATTAAAAACTGTCAATGCTGAACTGGAAGATAAAGTGGAAGAACTTATCCAGACTAATAATGACATGAATAATATGTTATCAGGCACAGGTATTGGTACCCTCTTTGTCGATCTTGATCTGAATATTATCCGGTTTACCTCTTCGATGACAGAATTTATCAATTTGATAGATAGTGATATTGGAAGACCTGTTGGCCATATCGTTTCTAATTTGAAGAACTACGACAATCTATCGGAGGATACCCAGAAGGTTCTGGACACCCTGGTTCCGAAAGAAGTAGAGGTACAGACGAATGACGGGGAATGGTATATGATGCGCATTCAACCCTATAGAACCGCAGAGAATGTGATCAAGGGGGCAGTAATCACCTTTAGAGATATCAGTAAAAGAAAACAATTAGAGGAAGAGCTTGCCGAAGTGACTAAATTGCTTGCTGAACAGACTGATGGAGATAAGGAGACATCCCAATAGGAGCCAGGAGAGGTGGATGCGAATGAAAAGTGATGACAGGCAGAGAAGTAATGTTGATGAACTGCGGAAAAAGGCTGAAAAGATTCTGCAAAAAAAAGATGCTGCTCAAGCAAAAGACCTGGAAACTACGTCATCCGAAGACTTATATCAGATTCTTCATGAACTGCAGGTACATCAGATAGAGCTTGAGTTACAGAATGAGGAACTGCGCCAGGCTCAGTCGGAACTGGAGGCTGCCCGGGCCCGTTATTACGATTTATACGACCTGGCACCTGTAGGTTACTGTACCCTTTCCCGAGAGAATCTGATTCTCAATGCCAATCTTGCTGCTGCTAACCTATTGGGGATGACACGTGAGGAGCTTATTAAAAAGCCGATTTCCCGGTTTATAATTTCTGAAGATCAGGATAAATACTATTTCTTTCGAAAGCAGCTTTATAAAACTGAACAGCCGCAGGAGAGTGAACTACGGATGGCGGGTGCGGACGGTAATCCTTTCTGGGTCTGGCTTCATGCCACTACTGTTCAGGATGACGAGGGTGCTCCTATATGCCGCATTGTGCTGATTGATATCACCGAGCGCATACAGGCTGAGAAAGATCTACAACAGCGGGAAAAGAGGCAGAGGTTGGCTGTAGAAATAGCTTCCGATTTCCTGAATAAACCTATAAACCAGATGGATAGCACCATAGATGATACCCTGGCTAAGATCGGAAAAAATATGCAGGCAGATAGAAGCTATATATATGAATCCTCAAGTGATGATCAGATCATGGACTGCACATATACCTGGCGTGATAGCGAGATAAGAGACCAGGTAGATCATAAATCGAACAAACCTGTTGAAGTTTCGACCTGGATATATGGACAAATTCTCAACCAGAAACCTGTTTCAATTTCGAACGTTGATGATCTTCCTGTAAAAGCGGTTAATGACAGAAAAGAATTTAAAAGACAATCTGTTAAGTCAATACTATGGGCCCCCATGATTGTTGAAAAATACGTCATAGGATTTTTGGGGATCGATTGTGTTCAGTCTGAAAAAATATGGAATGATAATGATATTATGACTATGCAGTTAGCGGCAAGTATCGTCGCCAGTGCCCTTAAGAGGGTCAGAACAGAAAAGAAACTGATCCATCAAACGTTCCATGATCAACTAACAGGTCTATACAATCGAACTTTTTTTGAAGAAGAGAGCAAACGCCTTAATGTAAAAAGACAACTCCCTATCGGTCTTATAATAGCTGATGTTAACGGTTTAAAACTGATTAACGATACTTTTGGTCATGATAAGGGTGATGAGCTTCTTAAGAGAGTTGCCCGAATTTTCCAGGAAACCTGCCGGAAAGAAGATATTATTACCCGCTGGGGTGGTGATGAGTTTTTAATCCTTCTACCGCAAACCGGAGAGGAGGAAATCCAAGAAATTTGCGATAGGATACGAAATAATTGTTGTAAAGATAAAGATTTTACAACACCTATTTCAATTGCTTTAGGATATGCAGTAAAAGAAAATCTTGATGACGATCTCTATGCTTGTATCGATGAAGCTGATGAAATGATGTATAAAAACAAGCTGGTAGAAAGCCGAAGTGTCAAAGGTAACGTTTTAAAAGCTTTACTCAATACACTGAGGTCTAAATGTCATGAGACCGAAGAACATTCCTGGCGTCTACAAAAAATGTCGCGAAAGCTGGGTGAGAAGATTGGCCTTCCATCTTCCGAACTGGACAAGCTGTTCCTTTTGGTTACTATGCATGATATAGGTAAGACCAGTATTTCAACAGAAATACTGGTCAAGAAAGGTGAGTTAACCGAAGAAGAGTTAAAGATTATTAAAAAACATCCAGAGCGAGGATATCAAATCGCCTCGTCTACAGATGAATTTGCTCATGTCGCAAATGAAATCCTTCATCATCATGAATACTGGGATGGCACTGGTTATCCTGATGGACTTAAAGGCGAAGAGATACCCCTTTTGTCCAGGATAGCAGCGATTGTAGATGCTTATGACGCAATCACGAATAATCGATCGTATAATGATCCTAGATCTCATCAAGAAGCAATCGCCGAATTAAAACGGTGTGCAGGTAAACAGTTTGATCCAGAATTGGTAGAAGTTTTTGTAGATATTTATGGAGAAGATTAAAATCCCTCCGCCGCAAGTTCAAACTTCTCTTCGAATTTGTTAGGGGGCTATATG
>JBNJDR010000065.1:0-9344 GCA_051745085.1 Bacillota bacterium
ATATGCTGCGTTGTCGCCGATATTATCCTTCTCAGATAAATAACTACCATACGTAATCATAGCCCCCATACCTAAACTAAGGGTAAAGAAGGCCTGAGCAATAGCATCCATAAACGTCTGAGCAGTTATCGCCCCGAAGTCTGGTGTTAGGAAAAACTCCAGGCCAGCACCAGCACCTTCCAGGGTTAAGGAACGTCCGATTAGAACTAACAATAACACAAAAAGAACAGGCATCAGAATTTTTACAGCTCTCTGGATACCATCAACGACACCAGCACTGATAATACCGATGGTTAGGGCCATAAATACGGCATGCCAGAAAATAGGCACCCCGACACCTGATATATGTTCGACAAATAAATCAGCAAAGGCCATATCAGGAACAAAACCGCCGATCGCTTTAAAGATATAGGCCAGCGACCAGCCTGCTACCACGGAATAATAACTCAAAATAACAAACCCTGTTAATACACCGAGACCACCAACCAGCCACCAGGGGGTATCAGGGGCTAACGACTTAAAAGCACCAACCGGGTTCCTCTGACTCTTCCGGCCTAATGTCATCTCAGTAACCATAACGGGATATCCAATAAAAATAATAGCAATTAGATAAAGAACTAAGAAAGCGGCACCACCATTCGTACCTGTTACATAAGGAAAGCGCCAAATATTACCGAGACCTACAGCCGAACCAGCCGCTGCCAATACAAACCCTAAACGGGACGTCCAATGTTCTCTTTCAAACAAGTCATTCTTCATTCGCATTCCTCCTCCTTACTTTTGTGATTTAAATGAGCACAGCAAGATTATTTAAATTATAAAGCTTTCTTTTAATAATGTCAAGTTTTTAATCATGGTTACAAAGATAATTTTTCCAACTGCTGAATTAAATTTATCTTTCTGGTTTAAATAATTAATTTATTTATTGACTTTATTAACTTTATCATTTATAATATTAATATAATAGAGAAAGGAGGACAAAAATATGAATATCCTCTTATTACCTTTTCAACTTTTAGGTGGTTTCTTAAGTTTATTAATAACGTTCATTATGATGATAGTAGGTTTCGCACTCTCTCTGAGCTTCGGCATCTTAATCTTCGTTTTCATCCTGACCGGAATCGGACTGTTATTTACCCCCCTGCTGCCCCTGGGTCTCATCGTGATCGGCCTGGGATTACTCCTGGGGATATAGAAAGACGTATGGATAATTATCCATACGTCTTTTTTCTCTTTTACTTCATGCCGTTGAGGTAATACCTTACAGCCTGATCTAAAGCCATCCGTAATACTTCGAGATTTTCTACCTCTTCCATTCCATATAATGAGAGAGCAGCATAGACACTGGTATAAAAGTGGGGATTCCAGCGGGGTTGCTCGTAATCTTCAGCATAAAGGCGGATCATCCAGTCTACCAACTTAGAATAATTAGCCTCAGCCATATTAATTACCATGCGGGTGGTTTCTTCAGGATCATCATAAACAAAGGCATCATAAAACTCCTGATAACTAACCGGTAACCAGGATGAAACCTTCAAATTACTAACCCGCTCATAGCGCGCCTTATCTACGTCTTTATCTGCAAACCAGTCGAGCAGAATGCGATAGGGCAGAGGGTAATCTTGCTTATGGTAATCCGCCCTGGCCCAGGCTAAATATATATATACAGTAATCATGTGGTGCAAATTAATTATACCTGAACCTGAAGCCGCCTTCTGCAAAAGTTCATTTAGATCCGGTTTTTCCGCTACAGCGTAATCCTCAGGCTGAAAATCATGAGGTAAATCTTTCCGGTTCAGATAACTTAGATAAGAAAAAATCGCCGATTGAGCAGCTGCGTGCCCGGGGTAAACCAGATCCTGGATCACAGGTTGAAAACAGGTCAAGCTGTGGCTAAGGGTATCGGGAACCGATAAAGCTCCCAGCCCTAATAAGGTATCAGCCAGCCCGGCTGGATCTTCCCGGTAGTAGTGGAACCCATAATAAGCGGCATTATGGATGTTGTTCTCATTCAATTCTGTCAACATTTCCTCTCTGGGATCACTCACTACATCCACGCCTGTATAACTTCCCGCCTGTACATTCAACCAATTGCGGGCCAGCATCTCTTTTAACAATAATCCAGCCACTTTGAGTTCGGTTTCAGCTTTGAGTTTTCCCTCATAGGAGA
The DNA here is from genome assembly GCA_051745085.1 of Bacillota bacterium. Lineage (GTDB taxonomy): Bacteria > Bacillota > Halanaerobiia > Halanaerobiales > Halarsenatibacteraceae > Halonatronomonas. The sequence goes on from JBNJDR010000065.1 coordinate 2,171, forward strand.
GCCGCCGTAAAAACAGGGCCATTTTGATCTGATGAAAGCTAGAATAGGTCAGGTTAGATTCAAAGAGAAGACCGGGAATTAATTCATCTATAAAGCTTACCAGGCTCCAGCTCTGGCTTCTGGCCAGCTGCTCAAGGTAAGCTTCTCCAGCTGCTTCATCTTTTCTCAAGACAATCTTTTGGAGTTCGGTATTCACCCTTTACTCACCTCAGTTATTTTTTATCTGCTCAAATACTTCTTCTAAATCGGGAACCTCTTTCATAGGATAGACCTTGATCCAGATTACTCTCCCTGATTCATCGACGAGAATATTAGCCCGTTCGGAAAAACCTGATTCCTCTTTAAAAACACCATACTTTTTGGCCACTTCCCCGTGGGGCCAAAAATCAGCCAGGATACTAAGATTATTCAAGCCCAGCTTCTCTGCCCAGGCTGCTTTGCTTGGGCCTGCGTCAACGCTGAGCCCTAAAGGTACAGCATCATATTCTTCGAAATGGGAATAGTGGTTTTCCAAATCTTCCATCTGATTCTGACAGGGGCCTGTCCAGGCCAGGGGATGAAAAGATAGCAATACTTTCTTGCCTTGAAAATCCTGGAGAGAAACTTCCTCTTCATTCTGATCTGCCAGGGTAAAATCCGGGGCAACTTGTCCTACTTTAATGATTTCTTCACTCATCTAAATCACCCTTCCTGTTAGTAATAATTATCCTAATTTCTACAATTATTGTAGCACATTTTAGTAAAGGTTACAATATCACTCTGTTTTAGTGCTCTAAAGATTCAGCCGCAGCTGTGAGGAAGTAGTCGATGTCTGCTTCACTTACATCCTGATGCACTACCAGGCGCATGACGTTATCCGAAAAAGTGCTGGTGATGATATCTTTCTCCTTGAACCTCCTTACCATTTCTGCTGCTCCGCCCTCCAGCAGCCAGTTGAGCATAACGAAATTGGTTGCCCGGCTGATCACTTCAACTTTCTCACTATTTAAGGCTTCGATCCCGTCCGCCAGCTTTTCAGCCAAGTGATGGTCTTCCTTCAACCTGCCTCTATTTTCCAAACCATAGAGGCCGGCTGATGCTAATATTCCAGCCTGGCGCATGCCGCCTCCTAACATTTTCCTCGTCTTTCTGGCTCGGGTGATAAACTCCCGGGTTCCCACCAATATTGAACCAACCGGAGCTCCTAAGCCTTTAGATAAGCAGAACATAACCGAATCTATCCCTGCTATCAAGTCAGCTGCACTTATGCCCTCTGCAATGGCAGCGTTAAATATTCTGGCCCCATCAAGATGGGTGGGGATATTATGCGCTTCAGCTATTTTCACAATCGGAGTGATCTCCTCGCGGCCATAGGCCAGGCCGCCGTGCCGGTTATGAGTATTTTCCATACAGATCAAGCCTGTTTCTGGATAATGAATATTTTTCCCCCGGATGGCCTGCTCTACCTGAAGAGCGTCCAGGTAACCGCCTTCATCAGAAACTGTCTTCGCCTGCAATCCTCCCAGCCGAGCCAGACCGCCAACTTCATAATAGAAGATATGGCACTGCTCACCTAAAATGATCTCCTGGCCAGGTCTGGTATGGGTTATAACGGCAGCTTGATTGGCCATGGTGCCGCTGGGGAAAAATAGCGCCGCCTCTTTGCCCATGATATCTGCTGCTCTTGCTTCTAATTCATTAATACTGGGATCCTCTTCATATACATCATCGCCCACTTCTGCTCCGGCCATGATCTGTCTCATTTCATTACTGGGTCTGGTCACCGTATCACTGCGTAAATCGATAAGCTTATTTTCCATGATTTCCTCTCCTCGTAAACTAGTATTGGTGCAAATTTACATCGGCAAATTCTGCTTTAATTTTAAGATTAGGCTGACCGCCGTCCGGGGACCTGAATAATCGTTCCCCCTGCTCCCTACTTTCCAGATTAAAATCATACGGGTGGTTAATCTCTCCAAATTTAGTGGAGATATCAAAACCCCATCCAGATAGATCGCCAGGTAATCCGAGAGAAATATCGCCAAAGTTAGCTTCTATATCCACATCATTTACAACCTGGTCAATCCTGATCCCCCCGTAGCCGATGCTGCCCTCGATCTTTCCTCCTACATCTCGAACCCCGAAAGCAGTAAACCGAGAATCAATTTTCACGTTGCCGACAATTTTTTTCAGGGTTACTTCCCCATAGCGAGAACGTATTTCAGCATTTCCTTCGACATCCTCAAGCCGGGAATCAGCAAAGCTGGAGTTAAGTCTAACCGGGCCAGCTATGTTATACAACTCAGCCGGACCGTATTCTATACTGGCAGTGGTTTGCGCCTGAATGTTTTCAACTTTAAGCTCATCAAATCTATTGGTAACATCTACGCTTAAATGTTCAGGAACTCGGATTTTGAGGCTGGTAGCTACCATAGTCTGGTCTTGATCAGAAGGACTGCGGGTAGAAACCTGTAGTTCTGACCCGCGGGTCAGTAAATTGAGTTCCACTTCTTCTACCGCCTGTTCCAAAGTTTCTGCAGTGCGAGCCCTAACTTCCAGAACATATTCGATCACCACATCCGCCCGGTCTTCTCCCCTGATCTCAACTGGACCAAAGCTATTTTCTATCTTTATTTTTTCTAGAGACTCAGCCGAATATATTTCTTGACCGGTAACCTCTTCCCTAAAACCGTAATTGCCGGAACTGCTCAAATTAATACTGCTTGTTCCGCTAAAAGATATATCAAACAAACTATCCCAGGAGCTCTCTCCTGCATCCATCCTTAAGTCAGCGTAAACTATCAGCAAGAGCAAAATTATTATTATCGTTACTATTCTTTTTCTAGATAACATCGCATGTTCCTCCTTTATTAAACCTCAAGAGCCTTTTCCAGCAGCAATCCGTTTCCTATCCAGAGCAGGGCCAATATTATACCCAGAGCAAGAAAAGCCCCGCTGCTTATACTAAGTGTCGTTATCGCCTGTTCATTGTTGATTATACTGGTAAAGTGAAAATCAATTTTAGGCAGCCAGTTCAAAATCCCCGCCAGCACTCCGGTCAAGCGCAGAGAAATATATCCGCCCAGAATAAACACTACAAATGATACAGCCCAGCGAAATTTTTCGTAAAAGCGGCTGACCAAAACCGCCAGTTGCGCTAAAAAATAGAAAAACAAAGTCGTCCAGACATAACCTATACCCACCAGGATTAGACTGGAGCCCAGGGAAAAATCACTTAAACTTTTGGGAAGCAGGTTACCGTAATATTCCAGGGCAGCGTCTCCCACCACCCAGGTACTCAAACCTCCAGCCCCCACCAGCAGTAAAATCCCGGTCACTGCAGCCAAAAATTTAGCCCCCACAATGGTTGTTCCCCGCCGGGGAAGCATCTTTAAAAAGTAGATCGTCTGGTCTTTCCACTCCTGGGAAAAAGTTCGATAACCCAGGCTAAAAAAGTAGATCGGATAAATAATAAAAACTAGAAAGATTGAACCCCCGAACAAGTAAAACCCTTGAGATGGAATTCGGGTATATAGATATAACTGATAGCCTAAAGTAAACACCAACATCGTTCCTACTGCAAAGGCAGTATTACGTAGTTCTTTTTTATATAGTTCCCAAAAAGCCATTTATGCAAACACCTCCCGCGCAAGTTCCTGCAGAGACATATTGTATTCTGCCCGCAGGTCATCAGCAAAACCTTCCTTTTTCACCTGACCGTTTTCCAGCATGATCACATAATCAAAAAACCTTTCCGCCTCTATCACTTCATGAGTGGAAAGAATAACAGTTTTCTCCCCGCTGGCAAACTCATCGTTTAGAGTTTCTAAGATATAGCTTTTAGAATGGGGGTCCAGCCCGGACAGGGGTTCATCCATTATATATAGATCTACTTCTCGGGCCATAGCCAGAACCAATTTTAACCGACCTCTCATCCCTTTAGATAAAGAGCTGATCTTAATATCCGGCTGCAAATTCATATTTTCCAGGAGGTCGTAAGCTTTATCCCGGCTAAAGTTCTGATACTGACTGGCAAATAAACGGATGGTCTGTTCAACCTTCATCCAGTTGTAAAGATAGTCTATTTCCGGCAAAAAAGCTACCTCATCCTTCGTGCTCCGCCCCGGCTTCCTATTTAAAAGCCTGACACTACCGCTGTCCGGATAAGTCAGTCCGGCCAGAATCTGCAGCAGAGTTGACTTCCCACTGCCGTTAGGTCCGATCAATGCAGTCAGTTGACCCTGAGGGAAACTAACTTCTGCCTGGTCAAGGGCAACTGTCCGCCCGTATTTTTTCGTCAACCCTCTTACCTCAACTACAGTTTCATTCTTTTCTAATTCCATTATTTTTCCTCCTTCACCTGTCTAAAATACCCGGCAACTAGATGCTCAATTTGTGTTCTGGTATAGCCTAAAGCCTGCATTTCGTTCAAGAAATTCTTCACCATCTCTGCGGCCATTTCTGCCCGGATATTCTCTATATCCTCACTGGAATCTGTTACAAAAGTACCCAGACCCCTTTTCGTTTCAACCAACCCTTTGTTCTCCATCTCCCGATACGATCTCTGGACCGTATTCGGATTAACTTTGAGTTCCTGAGCCATCTGTCGCTGCGAGGGGAGTTTCTCGCCTGGACTAAATTTACCCGCCGCCAGTTTTTTTAAAATGTATTCTATTATCTGTTCATAGATCGGCCTGGCTGTATCATAATTTATCGTCATAATGAACCCCCTTTCAAGCAGATCAATATTATACCAATAGTGCACTAGTTGTATATCTCACTAGTATTATAACCCTGTAATTTTTGTTTGTCAAGTACTTTTTAAATAAATAAAAAAACAGCAGAAGTCATCTGCTGTCTAGTCTAAATAAGCATTTATTTGAAAGAGATTTCAGAGCAGATCTACTTTAAGCTTTTTAAAGCAGACTTGACCTCCTTTTCAATTTTAGTCGGCGGCAGCAGCGACAACTGCTGCAGATTATATTTCTCCTGAATTTGTTTCAAAACCTGTTCGCCCAGATAAAACCCAGGTTCATGCCATCCTTCCAGTTTCTGCAGGGGCGAAAATAATTTCCTGGCGTAATCCTCAGCGGCCTTATCCAGAAAATCTCCTGCCAGTTTTTCTAAATTATCCTTTACCCAATCCTGCCAGCCCGGCTGTCTCAGCTCCTGCAGCCAGGTTGTTTCGTTCTGGATGCTGTGGGAAAAGAGCTGGGCGAAACCTACTTTATACAGCTGCCAGTATGGACCATTCCCCGCTTCAATAAAGTACTTTTTTCTTCTCCGCTGGAAGTAATAATACCCTAATTGGAGGGCCACCAATTGATTTAAAGCATCCCTACTTCGCCAATTATTCCTGGCTATCCGAGCTAGATTGAAATATATAGCCGGATTACCTTCATAAGTCGAGAGAGCGGCGTAATCCTTTCCTGCTCCAATAGAAATCACAAATATCAACTGTTTTCTATCTTTAAAGCTTTGATAACGATGTTCATATACTGCTCTAATCGACCCCAACAAACTGGTTCGAGTACTCATCACTGCTGAAATGTTCTCTTTGATCCAGGGGAATAATTCAGTTTTAGCATCTTCCCGCCAATCTTCATCTTCCTCAAAAGTATCAAGGTGCCACGATTTAACCTCCGGCCAGCGGGAGATGTAATCTGTTCTCCATTTTTCTACCTGTAAACCTGGTGATTCTCTCACTGCTGACTGCCAAAATTCAAAAAAATACGGATAGGTATCGATAATTTTATAACCCTGCATATTTATTCCTCCTCACCTGTACCAATGTCTTGTGTATCAATGTCTTGATCAGAATCATTTGATGCAGATTTCTCCAACTGTTGAACATGAACTGTTTGGGTAGGAAAGGCAAAACTGATATCCCGCTGTTCCAGCTCTCCCTTCAATCCCAGGTTTATTTGCTGTTGAATATCCATATATTTAGTATAGTCTTTATCCAGAACATAATAGATCACTTCGTAGATCAAGGCATAATCTCCAAATGCTGAAAAATGGGCCCGGTCGAACTCAGTCTTATCCTGGGCTAATATTATCTCTTTAACTATAGCAGGTATTTCTTCAGTTTTTTCCAGGGGCGTATCGTAAGTTACTCCAAATTTAAAGTTGATCCGTCGGCGGTTCATCCGCCTGTAATTGCTGACCCGAGAATTGGTCAGATCGGTATTAGAAAAAACTAATTGTTCTCCGCCCAGGCTGCGCAGGCGGGTCGTTTTTATCCCTATGTGTTCTACCGTCCCTCGAAAATCTCCAATAATAATAAAATCTCCGATTTCGAAAGGTTTATCTATAAAAATGGTTAAATAGCTGAAGATATCCTGGAAGATCGATTGAGATGCAATACCTAAAGCAATACCCCCGATCCCCAGGCCGGTTATCAGACCGGAGATCTGAATGTCAAGGTTATCCATCACGAATAGTATAGCCATTATCCAGGTAAGAACTTTAACCGCGGTTCCGGTCAGTAAAATTAATTTATCCTGTTCAACCTGCTCAGTCCGGCGGGCAATATATCTTTTAAATAACTGGATCGTAAATAACTGGATAAGCAAAACTACATGCCAGGTTAAAGTCACCAGGATAACTACGTCCAGAGCCCTTACCACTACTTTGGGTAAATATAACTGCATTAAAGCAAAATAGATAATGGCTACTTTGAGGGCGGCCACTATCCGGTTATCAAATCCCAGTAGAAATTCATCCAGTTTGGGCCATTTGCTTTTTATTTTTTCGTGAAAGCGGCAGCTGATGTACTTCTGATAGAGGGTTATCAAGACCCCTCCCCCAATGATGGTCAGAAAAAAATAGACAACTGCCGTCCAGGAATTTTCGGTAATTATGATTTTAAAAATATTGACGAACATCCACTTCCTCCTCTATGAAGACGTCTTTAGCCGCAGCAGCTTTTATCACCAGGGCAGGTTCCAGAACTGCATCCCCCCGAACCGGCCTGGACGCCCCCAAGGAAACCAACCCGGGTGAAAGTCTGGAAGGTATCCTGGCTGGAACAATCAGGACAGCTTGCATCAAGACCGACTTCTTTAGCTTTAATCGTTGCTTCCAGCTCAAATTTATGCTCACATTTGCGGCATTTATAAGTATATACTGGCACAATAATTCACCTCCACCTTAATTTTTGCTTGTATTATTTTTAGGATATCTGTTATAATAT
>JBNJDR010000066.1:0-8616 GCA_051745085.1 Bacillota bacterium
TAATGTTCTTCTAGCTAATTTAACAGGGTTGAAATCTAACTCAAACTTGTTATCGTCATTATTATTATATACCATAATATCACTCCCAGTGTAATTAATTATAAAATTCAGCTACACCATAGCCAACCCCATAAGGAGCTTCGTATGATTTAACTTTAATATTATAATCACTATAATTTAATATCCCCAGACCCAGGGATAACGGCTTATAAGCACATTCACCCGCTGCCTCCAAGAAGTTTTCATCGTAATTCAATATTTTATCAATTTTTTCGTTTCTAAGATCCTCTATGATTTGCCGATCAAATTCAGCCCCTTTAGGTGAATAACCTGCCGGCGAATTTTTATCAATTTTATGAGAAAGGTCTCCACTTATTAAAACCTTTGGATTATCGTATTTTTCTAAGATGTATTGACTAATAAAATCACCAAACTCAAATAAACTTTGTGAATCCCAAAATGATATATTTATTATCAACCAGGGAATATCAGCAGATAAGCCAGCATTATTTAGATAATATAGGGGAACCATAATTCCATGATCAAGTCTGCCTTCTGCTAAAACTTCTACAGGAAACTTATTTTGATTTTCCTTATTTAATTCATTAACGGCAGTAATAAGGTCATTTACCAATTTTGATTCTCCTTCAACCCTGAAATTCGTTTTAGGAGCGCTAAATTTAGAAAGATCACCCGTAAACTTTTTAGATTTATCAAAACGGATTTTATTCCAATCTAAAGGGCCGTGAGGTCCCATTGCTACAATTAAATCTGGCTTAGAGGAAACAAAAGCTTCAGCAATATCCTGACATGCTTTTATAGTTTTCTTCGCTTCAAACCTCCTTCTCCCCCCCACTTCAGGAATAATTATTGGTGGATGAGGCATTAAAACTCCTTTTAACATTTTAATCTCCCCCTTATTGTTTTAGAGTAATAGTAATAAAGAGTTAAATCTACTTATAGATTATAAACACTTGCTAAATAGGCATATTTAAAGTATAATGGTAATAGTTAGGAAAAATTACTACCCTTATTAATTAATAATTCAATATGTTTGCCATCACTTCCTGCTTATTTATTCTATAATCTAATTTTAACGAAAATCCACGATTTTTTTAAGTAATTTTAAAGGATTTTTAAATTACAAATAGAATAGTAATAAATAGCGCAGAAGTTTTGATGCGCAAAAGTGTTATTGAATTATTAGAATTTTATAAAAGGGAGGTGGCCTTTTTAATCAAGACAGCTGATAGCAGTCTGAAAAAATTTTATTTTTCAAGATGCTTAAGAAGTGCAGGAATTTTAATTTCAAAACTAAGAGGAGGAGAATGATTAGATGAGAAAATTTTTAGTTATTACCTTAGCAATGATTTTGACCTTTACATTTGCATTTACTGCAGTAGCTCAAGAGGATCCTGAGGAGATTATTGATGAGTACAGTTATGGTGGATCTTTGGTTATAGCAGAGACCCAGTCTCCTGAAGGTATGTTTAATCCATTATTTTCAGAAACCGTATATGATTCAAATATTAATTATAAGGTTTTTGAACCTTTAACCAAGATCAATCCTCTAGGAGAACCTATTCCGGCTTTAGCTCTAGGTTGGGAAAGAGATGGTCTGGTTTATACTTTCAAGCTTGATGAAAGAGCTAAGTTCCATGATGGCGAACCAGTAACTGCTGAAGATGTTAAGTTTACTTTTGAAACTTTCACCCATCCTGATTATGACGGTGTAAGAGCTTCTAACTTCATGGAAATAGATGGAGCCGAAGAATATAGGAATGGCGAAGCTGATGAATTGCGCGGCGTTAGAGTTATCGATGATCATACTATCGAAATCGAACTTCGTAACCTTTATGCTCCTTTCTTAGTTCAAACTACTACCTTCGGCATCGTTCCAGAGCATATTCTTGGTGAATATGAAGTTTCTGAACTTAGAGGAGTAGACTTCAATCAAAATCCAATCGGAAGTGGACCCTTTGAATTCGTCGAATACAGAGATGATGAATTCACCCGGGTAAAAGCTTTTGAAGATTATAGAGAAGGTCGTCCATATTTAGATGAAATAGTCGTTCGTTACGTTGATGATCAAGCTCTAATTATGATGCTAGAGCGCGGCGAAGTTGATTATGCTGAAGTACCTGGCGAAAACTTTGAAAGAGCGCAGGAAATGGATAACGTAACTCTGCATAAGTCCATTAGAGATGGCTTTGGCTATATCGGTTTAAACGTTGAAGCTGATACTCCAGTTGGAGAACAAGCAGTCCGTCGGGCCATGGCTTATGGTATAAACAGAAAGGGCTTCCACGAAGTAGTTATGAGTGGACTAGCAGTTAACGTTAACTCCCCTATCTCCCAGGCTAGTTGGGCATATACCGACGATTTAAATCACTATGAATATGACCCTGACAAAGCTCAGGAAGTCCTGGAAGAAGCTGGCTGGGAAATGAACGATGATGGCATTTATGAAAAAGATGGTGAACTACTTGAGTTTACTATGAGTGCTTCCTCTGGTTCTGACTTCATCGATCAATTGATGGCATTGGCCCAGGATAACTTAAATTCAATCGGTTTTGATGTTGAAATAGAAAAATTAGAGTTTAACACGATGACTGATCTGATCGATGATGGCGAGTTAAGTACCTGGTTCATGGGATGGAGTTTCGGTGCTGATCCCGATCCATACTCAGTATGGCACAGTGAAGGAGACTGGAACAGAACCAACTGGTCAGACGAAAGAGCTGACGAGTTAATAGAAAAAGCACGCAATACGTTAGATCAAGCTGAAAGAAGAGAATATTACGTTGAGTTCCAGCAAATTTGGAACGAAGATATGCCATACATTCCAATGTATGCCAACATCTATCTACATGTTATGAATCAAAGAGTTAGAGGCTTCTATCCTGATCCTGGTGTTGTACTGCCATTCGGTAGAGGTTACGAGAAGATAGACGAAATTTGGATTCCCAAACAAATGAGAAGAAACTAAATACGGTCTCATTTGAGTTAAATAATAATTCATATTGTAGATGGGATCATATGATCCCATCTACTCTATGTTATGATATATTTTATGTTAATACTATACTAAAGGAGGAAGACCATGCATCAGTATTTAATGAGAAGATTGCTTCAGGGGATACCAGTTATATTAATAGTATCTTTAGCCGTTTTTATTATTATAAACATGGCTCCTGGAGATCCTATTGCTAGATTAGAAGACCCGTCTATATCTAGAGAAGATTTGGAAAGAAGATACGCAGCCATGGGTCTTGATGAACCACTAATGGTCAGATATGCCGGTTGGTTGACTGACTTTGTTCAGGGTGATTTTGGCTACTCTATGGATTCTACCCGACAACCAGTGGGAGACTTGATCAAAGCTAGAATAATGCCTACAATTTACTTGACATTAGGAGCCATGTTACTTAGTTTTATTATTTCGATTCCTATAGGTATTTTATCTGCAACCAAACAATACTCAGTTTTTGACTACGCAGCCACTTTATTTGCCTTTTTAGGGGTTTCAATTCCTAGCTTTTTCTTTGGACTGTTATTATTATATGTATTTGCTTTAAAACTAAACATTATGCCTACTGGGGGCTTTACAGATCCAATTGCCACTACAACAAATGTCTGGACCCAATTACATCACGCCATTTTACCCGTTATAGCGCTGGGATATGCTAGAGCAGCTAGTTTAACCAGGTATATGAGATCCAGTTTATTAGAGGTGATTAAAGAAGACTACGTTAGAACTGCTCGGGCTAAGGGTGTAAAAGAAAGATTGGTAATTTATAAGCATGCTTTAAGAAACGCTTTAATTCCTGTAATTACTTTAATGGGCTTACAAATACCTTTACTCTTCTCTGGAGCGGTAATAATTGAAGAAGTGTTTTCATGGCCAGGAATTGGGAGGCTAACTGTTAGAGCTGTCTGGCAAAGAAATTACACCGTTATGATGGCAACCTCGGTTATTTTTGCTATATTAGTTTTTGTAGGTAATTTAATTGCAGATATGTTATACGTCATAGTAGATCCAAGAATAAAATATGATTAAAAGGAGGTTAAAGAAATGGCGGAAAATAAAGATCATATAAAAAAAGAAAAGGTTCAAAAAATTGAAAGAGAAATCGAAACGCCAAGGCAACTTGCATGGAGAAGATTTAAAAAGAATAAATTAGGAATGATGGGTTTAATACTTTTAATAATAATTGCTTTATCAGCTATTTTTGCGCCTGTCCTCTCTCCAAATGATCCTTTTGCTACAAATATTTTGCAAGCTAATCAACCCCCAGGAGGAGAATTCCCTCTTGGTACAGATAGAATTGGTCGCTGCATCCTTTCTAGAATGTTATATGGAGCCAGAATCAGTATGACTGTTGGCCTAATATCTATGAGTATTTCTGTATTCATTGGAACGACATTAGGCCTGATGGCAGGTTTCTTTGGAGGATTAACTGATACTTTAATTGCTAGATTAATAGATATTGTTAGAAGTGTTCCTTTCTTGATTATCGCGATTGTCATTGCCTCTATATGGGGGCCAGGATTATACAAGTTAATGGCTATAATTGGAATACTCGGCTGGACAGGAGTAGCTCGACTTGTTAGAGGAGAAGTACTCGGATTAAGAGAGAGAGAGTTTATCCATGCAAGTAGAGCATCAGGAGCCGATGACTCAAGAATTATGTTTAAACATCTCCTTCCTAATACATTTGCTCCAATTATAGTAAATGCAACTCTAGCAGTAGCATTTGCTATTCTTTCTGAAGCAGGATTAAGTTATTTAGGTTTAGGTATTCAAGCTCCTATGCCTAGCTGGGGTAATATGCTGAATGAAGCCCGTAGTTTAAATGTATTGGAGTCACGACCGTGGTTCTGGCTACCTCCAGGAATTATGATAATCATCACAGTACTTTCAATTAATTTCATGGGAGATGGGCTGCGAGATGCTTTAGATCCAAAACTAACCCGATAAAATAATTATACTACTTAATTTTTTACCCCTGTCATCTTTTCTGACAGGGATTTTTTTATATTATTTGATATCTTATGATTAGCATATGCACCTTAAGTGTTAATTAAAAAAATATCCTCCTTTTAAAAAGGAGGATATTTTTAAATAATAACATATAATTATATAAATAAAAATTATCTTTTGGAAAACTGAGGAGCTTTCCTTGCTTTCTTGAGACCTGGCTTCTTTCTCTCTTTCATTCTAGAATCTCTAGTTAGATAACCAGCTTTCTTTAATGATGTTCTAAACTCTTGATCGACCTCCAATAATGCTCTAGCAATACCATGGCGGATTGCTCCTGCTTGACCTGATAAACCTCCACCATTAACACTTGCAACTAAATCAAGGCTCCCTAGCTGCTTTGTTAATTCTAGAGGAGATTGTATATCCTGTATTAAGGATTTTCTATGAAAATAATCTTCAAGATCTGTGCCGTTAACCTTCATTTCACCACTCCCAGGAATCAACCTTACCCGGGCAGTTGCAGTTTTTCTTCTACCTGTCCCTCTATATTGGACTTTTGCCATATATATCTTCCTCCTTTCTGATAAAAAATTATAATTCTAGTTCTTTAGGTTGTTGAGCTTGATGGGGATGATTCGTTCCTGCATAAACTTTTAACTTTTTAATGATTTCTCTACCTAATTTATTATGAGGTATCATTCCTCTTACAGCTTTTTTAATAATAAATTCAGGATCTTTATCCCTTAATTCAGCATAACTAGTTTCTTTAATACCACCAGGATAATTAGAATGACTATAATGCTTCTTGTCCTGCCACTTGTTCCCAGTCAATTTAACTTTCTCTGCATTAATTACAATTACATAATCCCCAGTATCAACATGAGGAGTAAATTCTGGTTTATGTTTTCCTCTTAAAACCTGGGCAACTTCAGAAGCTAATCTTCCTAATATCTTATTTTCAGCATCAACTATATACCAATCTCTATCAATTTCTTCTTTTTTAGCGTTATAAGTTTTCATTTTATTTCCCTCCCTATCACTAATCTTAATCAATAATAAATTTTTTCTAAAGTTAAACCTTTTGCCGGAGCAGTGAAACCTGCTTTATCCCGTGACTTTGATCGAATAATTCTATCCATGTCTTCTATAAATCTTTTGTTTTTTCCAATTTCAATCAACGTACCTACAATAATCCTCATCATATTATATAAAAAACCTGACCCTAATATTTCAATATAAAAGGTATTCTCATTATGCGTTTTAATTTCAGCTTTATAGATTTCACGAACTGATGAATTACTTTTACAACCTTTAGCTTGAAAAGCTGAAAAATCTTTTTCACCAGCAAGGTAAGCAATTGCTGACCTCATACTTTCTATATCTAAAGACTGATAAATATGATATGAGTAGTGCCTCATAAAAACATCAGGATAATAATTATTATCTATCTTATATATATATTTTTTTCTTTTTGCATCAAACCGGGCATGAAAATTGTTTTCAACTTTTTCTGCTTTAAGACATACTATATCATCTGGCAGTTCACTATTAAAAGCCTGGGGCAAACGAGAAATGGGAATATTGACTTTTAAATCAAAATGAAAAACCTGACCTTGAGCATGAACTCCAGCATCAGTGCGGCTCGCACCAATAATACGCGTAGGCGCATTATGAAATTTATTAACTACCTTCTCTAATTTTTCTTGAACAGTTTCAGATGTATTTTTTTGGACCTGCCAACCACTATATTCGGTTCCGTCATAAGAAACAGTAACTTTAACTCTTTTCACAAAAGCATCCTCCACCTAAATCTTTTACCAAAAACTTAAAGCCACAGAGATTATGATGATAAAAACTAAAGCTGCAATATCTGATCGCTTTAACTCAAGCTCATTTAATCTAGTTCTATCTGTTCCACCTTGATAACATCTAGACTCCATGGCTAAGGCCAACTCATCTGCCCTTCTAAAAGCACTAATAAATAAAGGAACTAATAACGGTACTAAACTTTTGGCCCTTTGGATTATATTCCCGCTTTCAAAATCTGCACCTCGAGCTTTTTGAGCTTTCATAATTTTTTCTGCTTCTTCCATTAAAGTAGGAATAAACCGTAATGCTATTGTCATCATCATCGCAAGCTCTCCCGCAGGTACTCCAAAACGAGTTAGCGGTTTTAATATATATTCAATACCATCAGTTAATTGTAAAGGCGAGGTAGTTAAAGTTAAAAGGGAAGTAAACATAATTAGCAATAATATTCGGCCCACCATAAATAATCCAGTAAATAATCCTTCTTCTTCTATTCTTAAAAAACTCCATTCCCACAGTACATCTCCACCCCGAGTCAGAAACATATGCAGAAATAACGTTATTATAATCAAAAAGAAAATAGGTTTTAATCCTCGAAGTACCCTTTTTACTGGAAGACGAGAAACAGCCATCACAAAAATTATAAACAATAAGAAAAACCCAAAGCCTGTAAAGGTTTCTACTAAAAACAATACCGTAATCATAATAATTGTAATAATTATTTTAATTCGAGGATCGAGTTGATGGATAAATGAATCGCCCGGGATATATTGGCCAATTGTAATATCTTTTAACATGACTTTTTCTCCTTAAGTACCTTGTTGCTATCCTGGAGATTATTTAAAATCTCATCCCTGGCCTCGGAAATAGAAAAGATATCAGTTTTCACTGGGATACCATTGCCCTTTAAGCGATGAAGAATTGTAGTAATAGCTGGTAAATCGAGATCCAATTCTTTTAAGCGATCTTCTTTACTGAAAACTGAATCAGGACTCCCATCAAGAACAATTTCGCCTTTATCCATCACTATTATTCTCGTAGCTAATCTTGCTACCTCTTCCATTCTATGAGATATTAATATAACTGTAATATCTAAATCTTCATGAAGATAATGTAATAAATCCAATAGATTTTTCCTGCCTTGAGGATCTAATCCAGCCGAAGGTTCATCAAGGATTAAAACTTCGGGTTTTAAAGCTAACACACCAGCTATAGCTATTCGCCGCTGCTGTCCTCCACTCAAGTTAAAAGGAGACCGGTCTTTAAAATCATCATAACTTAAATTGACCAATTTTAACGACTCTTTAACTCTTGTTTCTATTTCATCTTTTTTTAGACCTAAATTTTTAGGGCCAAAAGCTATATCTGCATAAACTGTTTCTTCAAAAAGTTGATGTTCTGGATATTGAAAAACCAGCCCAACTTTTTTACGTATATCTTTCAACTTGCTTTTATCTCCAAAGATATTCATGCCATTATAAAAAACTTCACCTGAAGTGGGTTCAATTAAACCATTCAGTAACTGCACAAGCGTAGATTTACCTGAACCAGTATGTCCAATAAGACCAATAAATTCACCTCTGTCAATAGATAAATCAATGTTTTTCAAAGCGGTAATTGGACTGTATTGATTATAAACGTGAGTTACATCTTTTAATTCAATTAACATAACGCACTCACCAACCCATCTATATCCATAACTTCGGGTATAGATAATCCAGAATCTCTTAACTGATTTGCTAACTCAACCACAACTGGTACATCTAATCCTGACTCTTTAATAAGGCTAATATCTTGAAAAACATTTATAGGCTTATTTATAG
>JBNJDR010000067.1:0-8385 GCA_051745085.1 Bacillota bacterium
TTAGATACCGGTACGATTTGGATCGATAACGTTGAACTGGTAAAACTGGAAGCGGTCGACGAGGCCGAACTGCCCGCAGATGAACCGGAGCGGGAATGGGTCTACGACGGCGAATTTTTCTTTATATTGAACATAGCGGTAGGGGGAAACTGGCCGGGTTACCCCGATCAGACCACCGAATTCCCCACCCGGATGGAAATAGATTATATCAAGTTCTTTGATCAGGAAGGAAATCTAGATTGGGAAGACCAGTTTACTGGCCCTGAAATCAACGAGGATTACTGGACCTTCGAGGTAGGTAACGGTCACGCTCAGGGTATTCCCGGCTGGGGTAACGCTGAACTGCAATATTACACGGAGGGAGACAACGCCTGGATCGAAGACGAGAAACTGATCATCGAAGCCAGGGAAGAAGAGCGATCTGACGAGTTCGGCTCCTACAGCCATACTTCGACCCGGATGCTCACCCGGAACAAAGTGAGTGCGAAATACGGCAGGGTCGAAGTACGGGCAAAACTGCCGGGAGGCGGTCAGGGTATCTGGCCGGCTGTCTGGATGTTGGGCGAAAATATCGACGAGGTCGGCTGGCCCCGCTGCGGCGAAATAGATATAATGGAATTTTTGGGGCAGTACCCCTATGAAATACACGGGACGGTTCACGGCCCGGGACACTCTGCCGCGGACGGCATTGGAGATAACTATCTCCTTCCGGAAGGTGATTTTACCGATGATTTTCATATCTTCATTCTGGAGTGGGAGGAAGACGAGATTAGATGGTTTGTCAACGACGAAGAAGAACCCTTTCACATCATCCGGAAAACTGCTGCAGCCGGAGTAGAAAAAGGTTACTAAATCAAGGGGGAAATGAAATGGAGAAATTGGATTTTGCTGAGGATTTTACCTGGGGCGCTGCTACAGCCTCCTATCAAATAGAAGGTGCATATGCTGAGGACGGCAAAGGGGAATCTATCTGGGATCGCTTCACCCACGAGGAGGGCAAAATTTTAAACGGGGATACCGGAGATGAAGCCTGCGATCATTATCATCGGTATGAGGAAGATGTAGAATTGATGCAGGAGTTAGGCCTCGACGCTTATAGGTTCTCTATCTCCTGGCCCCGGGTGCTGCCTCAAGGTAAAGGGGAGATAAATCAGGAAGGTTTGAAATTTTACAGCGATCTAGTCGATCGTCTGATAGCAGCAGATATCGAGCCGGTGGTAACCTTGTATCACTGGGATCTGCCTCAGGCTCTGCAGGAAGAAGGGGGCTGGGCCAACCGGGATGTAGTAGAGCATTTTGTTGATTATGCTGAGATCATCTTCTCCGAGCTGGGTGACCGGGTGAAAAGCTGGATCACGCTTAATGAACCCTGGGTGGTAGCATTTTTAGGAAACGCCTCCGGTGTTCACGCTCCGGGGTTGAAAGATTATAAGACTGCCCTGGAAGTGGCCCATAATCTCCTCCTTTCCCACGGAATGACGGTTAAGAAGTTCAGAGAACTAAACCTGGGTGGGGAGATAGGGATAACCTTGAATCTAAGTTCGATCTATCCGGCCTCGGAGAGCGATGAAGATAAAAAAGCTGCCGAGCTGCAGGATGCCTACCTTAATCGCTGGTTTTTGCAGCCCTTATTCAAAGGGAGCTACCCAGAACAGCTTAAACGAGCCTATCAGGAGCAGTATGAGAGGCCGCTGGTCGCTGGGCATGATATGGAAGTTATCGGGCAGGAGATAGATTTTCTCGGGATAAATTACTATACCAGAAACGTGGTAGAATATGCCCCGGAGAAACCCGTTTTAAAATTCAAGTCGATTGATATAGAGGATAAGCCAAAAACAGAGATGGGCTGGGAGGTTTATCCGCCCGGGTTATACGAGCTGCTGGTAAGGTTAAATCAAGAATTTACGGATAAACCTTTGTATATTACGGAAAATGGGGCGGCTTTTCCAGATGAAATAGACGAAGAAGGTACTATCGAGGATCAAGCCAGGATAGATTATCTGCAGGAACACTTTAAGATGGCCCGGCAGGCGATTGCAGAAGGGGTTCCCCTGCAGGGATATTTCGTCTGGTCGCTGATGGATAACTTTGAATGGGCTTACGGCTACAGCAAAAGATTTGGGTTGATCTATATAGATTACGAGACGAAGAAGAGATACCTAAAGGATAGCGCCTACTGGTATAGAGATTTCCTTGCAGAGCAAAAATCATAGTCAAGGTGAATAAATGGCCCGGCTGCAGGTCAACGCGATGGAAAACCTGAATATCGATAATATAGTAGCCTCCGGAGACGGAGGTTATTTTTATTTAAGTAATTTATTTAATTAGTGATTAATAGTTAACAGGAGATAATCAGCACCGTATATAGCGGTACTGCTTGATTGATCTGGAGAATGTGGTTGTAAACCAATGAATTTCTACAAAAAACAATAAAAAGTTTTTAATAAACTTTGCAGGGGATTTCATCTAAAAGAAGAATAGGTATATAGAACTATATAAATTTAATATATGCAGGCAAAATTATCGAAAGATAATGACGCAAAACTATGGGTCTAAAGATTTTAATCTAAGACCGCCAGGTTGCAGAAATTAAGGTCTCCTGTGACTAAAATCTTTGCAGGAGGCCTTTTATATTACAAAAAAAGAACAGGGGGAGATGATGTGAAAAAAGTGCTAGTAAAAAAAATGGGTTTAATATTAGTTGTGTTGTTAATGGTGGTAGGCTTGACAGGATGTCTGGGTAGTGACCCAGTTGGGGATGTGGCAGATGATGATTTAGATTTTGGAGGAGATGCTTATTTTGAATTAGCCGTTAGTTGGGATACTTTAGAAAATGATTCAGTCAGCAGTCTTAGTGATAATTTTGGTTATACCACAGATGATCTAAAAGAACCCACCCATGTGGGAGCTCGGCTAGTTTATCCAGATGAAAACGCCGATTTTAGCCAAATGACTACCAGAGAAACTGCAGAAAATGAAGGTATAATAACTATGAAAGTTCCTCATGGTGAAGCTGTACTGCAGGTGGTGGTTGTTCATGTAAATGCTTCCTCTAATTTTGCAACCTTGTTGGGAGGAGCTAAGATAGAAGAGTTAAAGCTCAGAGGCAATCAAATAACCAAAATTAATTTAGAGAGTTTAGATATAAAGCCTTTTACTACCAGATGGGCGGATGGGTGGGAAGAAAAATTTGATGCTGATAATCTAGCATTAATTTCTACCGATGACATCATTTCCGACGATCATTTTCATAGCTATAATTATCATGTAAAACCAACAATAGAGATGGAAGATCCTATTTATTCTAAATTTATCCCGGACGATATGCAGGTAGAATTTATGGGGAAGTTTGTCTATAAAAGATTAGATGACACCTGGACCCATGATACCTTTGCTGGTAATGATAATAATATAGGCTGCGCCCCTATTAGAATAAATGATGAAATGAACAAATTTATTTCTAAAGATAGAGAAGAATTTACTGTGTTTGAAGGTTGGCTGAGTTTTGAACTTTATGGTAAGGACCAATTCAATTTACCTGATAGAAGGTATAGACCGATTTCATCGCCTTATCATAGATTAAATGATACTATGCAGCCTACTCAATTCAAATTAGAATTTAAGTAAAATCGGATAAATCTAATAAGAAACTGATAATCAGGTTGCAGAAAAGAAGCTTACCGCAGCCAATATAATGCGGTAAGCTTTTTTTACATAATATTTTATAGGGGAAGTGAAGTAAAATGAAAGTAAAAAAATTAATTCCACTGGCTGTAATCTTACTTCTAGTGTTCAGCCTTACAGGCTGTGATAACTGGCAGAGCGGGCTGGATGAGGTTCGGAATGCTCAGGGTCCTTCCTGGGATCTCGAACTTTCCATCCCCCTTCTGCCGGCTACTACGGTGAACGTTGGTGAAGAGATTTATGCTCACATGGAGGAAGAAGGCCTGATCGAAAAGGGGCAGGAAGAAATCGAGGATTTAAGCATCAAGGAGAGATTCGAGTTATTTGATCGGATCGAGCTGGCCCAGGAGATAGAGGGCGACCTTGATCTGACTGATTATCAACTAGCTGATTCGCTTGATTTTAATGCTGAAGGTTCAGTTGTAACTGCCAGTACTGCAGATACTTCTTTCAGCCAGGAGGGCACATTAGAGATCTCATTACCTGAGCTGCCCGGGGGGATAAAAACTGTTAGTTTTAGCCAGGGAGATATTTTCCTAAAGGTGGTAGATTCGGAGGGGAATGACCTTTCCCATATATTAAACCTGGATTCTACGATAAGCTTGAACGGCAAAGTTTTAGAAAACGAAAGCAGCAGCGGCTATCTGGCCGGAGAGACGATCGGTGGTAATGATGAGCTAATGATTGAATTTGCCTTAACCGAAGATCCTGAAGCAGAAGGAAGCATTCCGGATTCAATAACGGTTACGGCCGAGACAGCCAACCTGGACTGGCAGGAAATCGGGGTGACCCAGGCGAAGATCATAGAATCTGAAGGTCTGACGCATGATATTAGTTACAGCCTTAACCTGGTTGATCTCGGGCTGGATTCGCTGGAAGACTTGCTCGATTACTTTAGCCTAACCGGAGATACGCTCGACTTCTTGCTGGAATTGGAGACCAACATCCCGGAAGGGATCGATCTGAATATCGGGGTGCTCAAGATCGAATCGAGCAGTACCACAACTACAGAAGAAGTGAACATCGAGGATATTGCTTTAAGTTCCGGGGGGCCTGTATCCCTGCTGGATCAGGAAGATCGGGATAAACTGGCTGAAATGATCACGGCCCAGCCGGAGCAGTTAGATGTTACAATCACCGATATAACAGCTCAGGACCAGGAGAAACAATTAACTATCTCCAGAGACAGTTACGTTGAGGGAAGAGGGATTTTTGAACTCAACTTCAATTTTGAGCTTAAATCTGACGAGACCGGTGGAGAGACCTTTACCTATAAGATGGAGCCTTCCGAACTGGATCTGGATCAGGCTTCTCGCGGCGCCCTGGGTGGCGGGTTCTCCTCCGTAGAGGTGGTACAGGAAGTTGTTAACCAGCTACCTATAACCGGAACGGTGGAGATGTTCATAGGCCGGGAAGACATCGGGGATGGGATCACAGAAGATAATTTCTATGATTCTGGTCATACCAATACGATCTATCATTCCGGTCTGCTCGAGTTGAAGGAGAGCGAGCAGAAGTACCGGTACCAGGAAGCTTTAGGCGAAGGATTTATCGAGGCCCTGCTCGAGGAAGGCCCCCTTTACGTCGGATTTATGCTGACCGTTCCTATGGATGAAGGGGAAGACAGTAGAAATATTAATTTCTCCCTCGAAGATAAGATCGAGCTTAAGATGTGGTCGAACGTTACTCTAAGAGTCAATAACCCCAATTAAGGAGGCGGAGATAATAATGAAAAAAATAATAATAATTGCATTAGCGATAATCATGGCCGCGGCTGGATCTGGCGCCGCAGCCTCACCGATCTCCTTATTTCCAGGGGAGACCGGCGATATAAACAGGAACCCGGCCCGTCTAGGCCTGACCGACCATGACTATGCCTACCAGATTGACCCTCTATATGCAGGAGCTTACAACAACGCCTGGACATTCAATGAGATCTTTACTAACCTGAATGCTTATTTAGATCAATCCAGAAAGCAGGAAATTCTTGGTGCTGTAAGCAGCCAGGGCCTGGGGATCGGTGCTGAATTCAGTTCTGGATTTGCTTTCGGTCGGAATAACTGGGGTTTAAGGACCGGTCTGCAGGGCTTCGGGGCAGCCAGTTTAGATAAGGAGATCCTTGAGCTCATCCTGGAGGGTACGGCCACCACCGGCGAAACTTCCCTAAATTTACAGGTGGATAATACCCGGATCAACGCTGAGGCGGTCATCGATACCGCTTATGCCCGCTCTCTATCCTATGCAGATGTTTCCAAACGATTCAACTTCAGACGGCTGGATGAACTGCTGGCTGGCTGGGATGACGTCCATTTCGGCTGGGGAGTTCATCATCTCTTAGGTCTGGCTAGACTCGAAGGGGGATTAACCGGCAGCCTGGACCTGGAGTTCACCGATGAGACGACCATAGCTGCAGACGGCAGCCTTCAGCTGGATTATACCACCCCATCTGATGGTTTAGGGCAGGGACTCGCAGTTGATTTTGGTTTCTGGGGCAGCCCCAGACCTGACTGGCAGGTAGGTTTTGCTGTTAAAAATTTGGGGTTTGTCCGCTGGCCTGGAGCGACCCGGTATTCCTATGAGGAGGATCTATATATAAAGCTGGAGTCGGCGGATAACATCGGTGATGGATTTCGCCTGCTCGACGCCGAAGGCAGCGAGATCAGCGATCTTAATGATTTGATAGATAGCGAAGAAGTGACGGAAGAGAAGGTAGGTTCTTATATGACAGCTTCTCCATTTTCGATCCAGCTGGATGCAGTTTATGACATCCATCCCCGCATCGATATAGGAGGTTCGATAGGTTACCACCAGGCTCCGCGCAGTAACTTCAGCCTGGCTATGGCCGGTAAATTTTTGTATCCGAAGTTCATGCCGATCACTCTGGGTATAAGCTATGATTCATTTAGAAAGAATTTATCTTTGCCTTTCAGTTTGAGTTTCAAAACCGCCCGCTGGCAGATAATCAATCTGTATATTTCAGACCTGCGTATGATCCCGGCCCACGGTAGAGGTCTGACGGTAGGTTTAAGCACAGGCTTTACTTTTTAAAACCGAGATGTTCGGTTTCGAAAAAGGATGGTACGAACCTGGGGTATACATAATATAAAAATGTACCGAGCCTTATAAGGTTCGGTACATTGTTTTAGGTGCAATAAATTTTGCCGGGCGATAAACTTAAATCTCGGTTGCTTCAATTTCTTCGGATTCATCAGCTTCGAAGTTACAGAGTTCTTCTTTTAATACTTCGATATCCTGTTCCATCTCATGGTGGATTACGAAGCCCATTGCTATCCTGATTACGATGATCGCGCCAATTATGTAGAGATCATTTAGTTCCCGGACGGTTACCGTTTTTAATATCTCCGCAGCCAGGTAAAATTCTAAGGCTAAGGCTATCGTTCTAGCCATTTTTATCCGCATGATGGTAGAAGATTTTTCATATCCGAGCAAGAGGAATTTAAAAAAGATCAGAATAGACCCATAAAGCAGTATTAACCCACCCATCAATTCTAAGACGATCATCAAAGATTCGGAAGTATGTAGTAAGATTTCTTCAAAAAAGTGAAGCATTTTTATCAATCCTTCTTTTATGTTTTATTCTCCATTATATATTATAGCATATTTAGGGAAATTTACAATGGTCCGGCTGCCGGGATTTGAACCCGGGACCTCCTGCTCCCGAAGCAGGCGCGCTGCCAAACTGCGCTACAGCCGGATTATTTTTTTATTATAACTGATAATTTTTTGGAACACAAGCTTTTCGCTAACGGATTTTAACCCCCTCAAATTCCTTTTAATATTGAAGCAGCCTATGATAAAATGTTACTAAGATATTAGGCGCTGATCAAGGTTTTTAAATGCTCAGTAAAAATCCGCCTGCTTGGGGAGGGATATTGTGGTAAACACGGTTAAGCTGTCCAAAACAGTTTCTTATATTCTTCGGCATTATCCCGAAGATTTTGGCTTGAAACTGGCCGCCGACGGCTCGGTTGATCTGGCCGAACTGACAGCGGCATTGCAGCAGAAGTTTCCGGAACTGGAGAAAGAAGATCTGATTAAGCTGGTCGAGAGTGATCCTAAGGGCCGCTTCAGCCTGCCAAACGGCGGTAAGAGGATCAAAGCTAACTATGGCCACAGTATAGAGGGTATAGATCCAGATTATCAGGAGGTCGAGCCGCCGGAAGTACTCTATCACGGGACCCGTCCTGAAGTTAAAGAGAACATTAAGATTCAGGGCCTGCAGCCCATGAGCCGGAACTACGTTCATCTCAGTCGTACCGTTGCCGAGGCGGAGAAGGTTGCCCGCCGCCGCACCAATCAACCGGTAATTATTAAAGTTGAGGCCCGCCAGGCATACGCTGAAGGGATAAGGTTCTATAGAGCGGGAACCAGATCCAGCGGTCAGGGTGGGGTAGAGATCTATCTGGTCAAAAGAATTGGTCCGGAACACCTGGAATTTTAATTCGGTTAACCTGGTAATTGAAGTTTATTAATTTAACTTTTTCCTGAACTCCGGTAGTTTTTTCTTCGCTTGCATCCAGGTGGGCCAGGATCGTTAATCCAAAGGGATCGGTTAGAAGTTCAGTTTGTTCTTTATTATTGGCATAAAAGACATCTTTATTCACTTTGAGAACCTTCCAGGCTATTATTAAGATGAAAATTGTGATAATATTGAATTAAATTTGTTTATATTATAGCATA
>JBNJDR010000068.1:0-8230 GCA_051745085.1 Bacillota bacterium
TTCCTGGAACAGCAATTGGGAAATAATCGGGGCTACTATCGAACTGGATGTCCAGTATGAGGGTGATATCCTTCGAGCTTTGATGTACCACGAATTTGCACATTCTTTCCGGTTTGGTCACAGCCCTGACTCGACCGACATAATGTATCCGAGCCTTAGTAACCAACTCGAGCCATCTGAGCAGGAGTTGGAAGCTGCACGGATACTCTATAGTATACCGACTAAAATTAGGTTGTCCGATTCGATCCAGACTGCTGATATTGAGTCCTTAGAAGTAGAGGGTGGAGCAGGTACTCACACAGAAACCACCCATATTTTAAAATTAGAAGACATATATTAATCAGGGAGTGAATAATATGTCGTTAACTAAAGCTGGGATAATGCTGCCGGTGATCCTGGTGTTCATTATCCTGGCGGGTTCTTTTTGCACTTCAGGAGGTGGGGTTTTGGCAGAGGATAACACTGAGATTATCTATCAGCTTGAGGCCAGAGATTCAGCTGGAGATATAATCAGTTCCGGACTAATCAGGATGGACTTAACTCATAATTATATAATCTATGAATTGGAAGAAGGAGATCATTCCGGGAGAATTACTTTTGAAAGTTATTCTGAAGCTGCCGGGAAGGCAATGACCGAATTTATTCTGGTTGGATTACCTGAAACTGATATTCGCCTTCTTTCGACTTTGTTTTTCCCCCTTCAGTTTGATCTGGAGAGACTGGAAAACGAGGTTGATTCCGGCTGGTATTCTGATCAAACTAAGACAGGATTTAGTTTCACCGATTACGTGTGTTTTAGAGGGGAGTCGGCCCTGCAGGGTAAGTTTATTTATCAGGGCGAAAAAGAAGTATTTGCGACCTATCGCGAAGATAGAGATTATCCCGTTCGTTTAGTCTGGACGGATGCAGAAGATAGAAAATATAAGGTTGAGATCGAAGAATAAGTGCTTTTACAGAAAGCGGCCCGATAAAAAGGGTCGTTTTTTTATTTGACTATATGATTAAAATCGAATATAATCATTACAGATGAAGTAATAATTAAGGTGGGTGAACAAAATGAAACTGGCGAAAATAATGAAAGCTCTGGCACATGAAAATAGGTTGAGAATTCTCAACCTGCTTAATCAACAGGCTCTTTGCGTCTGTGAACTTACCAATATTATGGAGGTCAATCAATCAAATGCCTCCAGACATTTAAAAAAGCTGGCCCAGGCTGATCTCATCGAGCAGTCTCGAGAGGGGCACTGGGTTTACTATTCGATCAACCAGGATAATTATGTAGAGTATCCCTTCCTGGAGGCATTATTTGCTAGTTTTAAGCAGGAAGGAGAACTGCAGGCTGATCTGGAAAAATTAAAAACTTATCAGCAGAGTGGTTTAGACTGCAGTCAACTAGATGAAGTAGATATTTTTTAATTTTACAGGAGGTAATATTTATGGCAGAGAAAGATAAAAATATAGCAGCTGAACAGGCAGAAGGGTTAAGTATATTCGAGAAGTATTTAACGATATGGGTTGCCCTGTGTATAGGTCTGGGTGTTTTGATCGGCAGATTTTTACCGATAATTCCTGAAACTCTTGAGAGGTGGGAATATGCTCAAATATCAATCCCGGTAGCGGTATTGATCTGGTTTATGATCTACCCCATGATGGTTCAGATAGATTTTAGTAGTATTATCGAAGCCGGTAAGAAACCGAAAGGTCTCGGCGTGACTTTAACTACTAATTGGTTGATAAAGCCTTTTAGCATGTACTTTTTTGCCTGGTTCTTTCTGCAGGTTGTCTTTCAGAATTTGATTCCGGCCGACCTGGCCCGGGAGTACGTAGCGGGAGCAGTACTTTTAGGGGCAGCACCCTGCACCGCGATGGTCTTTGTATGGAGTTACTTAACGGATGGAGATCCAGCCTATACGCTGGTTCAGGTTTCGGTTAACGATTTGATTTTGCTTTTTGCTTACGCCCCGATAGTCATGTTTCTGTTAGGTTTGAGCGATATAATCGTGCCCTGGAACACCATCCTCCTATCGGTCATCTTGTACATTGTTATTCCTCTGGGCGGCGGGTATCTATCCCGGAAATATTTGATCAAGAATAAAGGCATCGAGTGGTTCGAAAAAGTTTTTCTAAAAAAGTTAAGTAACCTTACCATCATCGGTCTATTATTAACTTTGATCCTGCTCTTTTCCTTTCAGGGCGACAAGATTATAAATAACCCGTTTCATATTGTCCTGATAGCGATACCGTTGACCATACAGACTTTTTTCATCTTCACCATCGCCTACGGAGCAGCCTGGTTTTTGCAGATAAAACATTCAGTTTCAGCTCCTGCGGCCATGATCGGAGCCAGCAACTTCTTCGAATTGGCGGTGGCCACCGCTATTGCCCTCTTCGGTCTCCAGTCTGGGGCAGCTTTAGCTACTGTGGTGGGAGTATTGGTTGAAGTTCCGATCATGCTTAGCCTGGTGGCGATTGCTAATAGGACCAGACACTTGTTTCCGACTGAATCTTAAGATGTTATTTTCTTGAGGAGGAAAGCAAATATGTTAAACGATAAAGTGCTGCTGGCGACCGACTTTTCTAAAACAGCTGAACAGCTGCTGCACTGCCTGGATGAACTCAGACTACTGGGTTTCGATGAAGTGCTTTTGACCCATGTTATTAATATCCAGAATGCGAAGATAGTTAACGTGACGCAGTTCAAGGAAGCGAATAGGGAAAAGCTAGAAGAGGTTAAAGAAAAGATCGAAGATAAGGGTTTTAAGGTTGAGATAAACATCCCCGTGGGCAGCCCGGCTGTAGAGATTGAAAAACTGGCCGAAGCTAAAGAGGCGGGATTAATATTGATCGCCTCCCACGGAAAGGGTTTGATCAAGAGGATATTTCTCGGCAGTACCACTTACAATCTGATCAGACGAACCAGCACGCCGGTGCTGATCGAAAAGTACGAGAATTTGGCAGAAGGTAAACTGGCCTGCGCCCGTAAGTTCAATCGGGTTCTGCTGCCCCTAGATTTTTCTGAGTGCTCCCGGGAAGCGGTAGAATTGGTTAAAGCCTTGGGACAACCGCTGGAAGAGATAATACTGCTTGCAGTTGTGGAAAGCAGCGCTAGCAGGGAAGAGCTGGAAAAACTAAAATCAGATGCTGGAGATAAACTGACAGAAATAGAGGAGGAATTGGGTGAAATTGGGACTGCTAATAGAATTTCTCACAGGGTTGAAGTTGGAGCGGCCTCGGAAAACATTATTGCAGCAGCTCAGACGGACAACGTTGGTGTGATCATCTTAAGTAAAAGGGGGCAGGGTAGAATCCGAGAGATTTTGTTAGGTAGTACAGCCGACCGAGTTGCTAAAGAATCCCCCGTACCGGTACTATTGATCCCCTGCCAGAAATAATTAAAAAACGACCTGATCCTCGGTGTTTACTCCAGGGATAGGTCGTTATTTTTATGCTATATATAATTTAACTTAAGCTAAGTATTCTTTGATTTCGTCAACTGAAGCTACCCGTCCTTTGGCTTTTATCTCGCCATCAACGCCTATAGCCGGGGTGCTCATGATGCCGGCTTCAACTATTTCTTTCATGTCTTCTACTTTGATAATGTCAGCTTCTTTACCGGATTCCTCCAGAGCCTGTCTGGCGTTATCTGTGAGTTTGACGCAATTTTTACAACCTGAACCGTAAATTTTAATTTCCATGTTTACCACTCCTGTTTTTAGTTATATTTATTTAAAATTGATGCTGCTGATTATAAAAAGGTGAGAAAGTTGAACATATATCCTACGCCTATAATAGATACTCCCACCACAGTGATGAAGAGGGCGATTAATTTCGGCTTGATTACTTTACGTAATATTATCATGGCCGGTAGGGAAAGCGCTGTGGTTGCCATCATGAAACTTAAGGCAGTTCCTAAAGCAACACCTTTACCCAGCAGAGCCTGAACGATAGGAATTGTTCCCACTGCATTGGCGTAAAGAGGTATTCCGACTGCGACGGCAGCAAATACGGCCATCGGATTATTCTGGCCGGCATAGCGGGCGAGAACATCAGCAGGTGCGTAACCGTGGATCACAGCTCCCAGGCCGATCCCGATAATTACGTATTTCCAGACCCTGCCTACTATTTCTTTTACCTGCTCCTTAGCAAAAGCAAACCTGTGGTTCCAATCTAACTCTTCGATTTCGTCATCTCCGGTGCTGATCTCGTAAACGTATTCTTCCACATATTTTTCCATCCCAAGTTTTCCGATTACCAGGCCGCCGATGACTCCGACCATAATACCACTGACCAGATAGAGTAATCCGATCTGCCACCCAAAGAGAGTAAAGAGCATAACCAGAGCCACTTCATTGACGATCGGAGATGTGATCAAAAAGGAAAAGGTGATTCCCAGCGGTATCCCTGATTCCACGAAGCCGATAAAGATCGGGACCGAAGAACAGGAACAAAAAGGTGTGACCACACCCAGCAGGGAAGCAAATATATTCCCCACAAATTTCTTGTGGTTACTCAAGAGTTTCTTCGTCTTCTCCGGGGGGAAGAAACTTCTGATTATGGAAATAACGAAAATCATGATGCTCAACAAGAAAATTATTTTGATCGTATCGTAAAAGAAAAAGTGGACTGAACTGCCCAACCTGGTAGCTGGATCCAAACCCATCCAGTTATAGACCAGGAGTTCAGCAAATTTATCGATCATTGACAACACCTCTTATTAGATTTCTCTGCTGTAATTTCTACTGCGGTTTCTAAGTTATCAACTTTATCAGCTAATCGATCCAGATTTAATTCAGACAGTGATTTTGAACTTAACCCAATCAACCCGGCCAGGTAGCTATCGTATTTTTTTCGGTTGATGGTGTAATAGGTCCATTTTTTACTGGGTTTTTCCTCAAGCAGATCCAGTTCTTTAAAGTAAGAAAGATGCTGAGAGATGCTCGATTGAGATTTATCCAGTAATTCCTGCAGCTGACAGACGCAGTATTGATCTTCTAAAAGTAGTTTTAACATCTTCAACCTGTTTTCATCGGAAACACATTTTAAAAAAGCAAGTAATTCATCCATGTTTTCACCTTCAGTATTAGTATATATTAATATTGACTAATATTAGTATATAGATTATTTAAATATTTGTCAAGTTAATATCCTTTTAAACCCCGAGATATAGTGGTTAAAAGAAATAAAGCATTATTTGTAAATATAATAATTGAATTAATATAGATTAATATACATTTGAATCCGGTTTTGTATAACACTTATCAGACAGACCTGCTAAAATTTTATATCCTAATAGATGGTATCATTAATCATATTATACGAGGTGGTGTTAATATGACAGATAAGAACGTTGAAATTGAAATTTTCACTTTAGAATGGTGTCCTTATTGTGAAAAAGCCAAAGCTTTGTTGAAAAGTAAAGGGTTTGACTATAAGGAATATAATCTACATGATGAGGGCGTAAAGAAGGAAATGGTGAAAAGAACCGATGGAGCAAAGACCGTTCCGCAGATATTTATTGATGATAAGCATATTGGCGGATACGATGACCTGGTGGAAGCTAATACATCAGGTGAACTCGATCCGCTTCTAGGTTTGGATAAAGCCCAGGAAGATTTGGATAAGGTCTGGGAATTGATTATTATCGGAGCAGGTCCCGCTGCTTTTAGTTCTGGCTTATATGCAGCCCGGAAAGGTCTGGACGTTTTGATCATGGCTAAAGATATGGGTGGGCAGATCTTAGAGACCGAAACGATTGAAAATTATCCCGGCCTGAAGTCGGTGACTGGTTCTGAACTGGCCCAAAATCTGTGGGAACAGGTTGATCAGTACGGGGTTGAGTTGAAATTAGGCGAAAAGATAGTGGATATGGCTAAAGATGATAACGGCGAGATAGTGCTCAAGACCAGCTCGGAGAAAGAATTCCGTTCGAAAGCGGTGAATATTTCTTCTGGTGCTAAAAGTAGAAGGCTAGGTGTAATGGGGGAAACCAGATTTAAGAGTAAAGGTGTTCATTATTGTGCGACCTGTGATGGTTATATGTATGCCGGTAAGAAAGTGGCGGTCATCGGTGGCGGTAATTCTGGTCTGGAAGCTGCTCTTGATCTGGCTCATCTGGATTGCGAAGTCAGCTTGGTCGAGTTTGAACCCGAATTAAACGGGGATAAAGTTCTTCAGGAGAAGGTAAGGAATAATGAAGCGATTACTATCTATCTCGGTTCCAGCGTGCAGAGGATCATGGGTGAGGAAAAAGTTCAGGAAATAGAGATACAGGATCGAGAGACTGAAGAATACGAGAAACTGCAGCTTGAGGCAGTCTTTGTCGAAATCGGATATGAGCCTAACAGCGATTTTGCCCAGGGTTTTCTGGATATTAATGAATACGGTGAAATTGTTATCGATGAGAACAATAGGACCAGTGTTGAAGGTGTTTGGGCTTCCGGTGATGTTACTGATATAGAAGAAAAACAGGTGATAGTTGCGGCAGCAGAGGGAGCAAAGACTGCTTTGAAGATCAGTAAATATCTAAGTTGATCGGGCTGCCGATAATATAGGTTTATTTTTGGAAAGCCTCTACATTTTCCCGAGCAAACTCTCGGAATGTACGGGGCTTTTTCTTTGTTATTTTATAAAAATCATCTGTTACTTTTCTGGCCGTACCCAGACGGGTCATCAAGTAGAGAGCCATAGTAACATAGACATAGGTTTTATCGAAACCTCTTTGCTTTAGATAATACCGGCGGTAGCGGCAGAACCCAGGTTCGTTGTATTTGATATTCCTTCTGGTTACTTCACTTAAAATTTTGGCTACCTGGTGATAATCCAGGGCTTCTGGCCCGGTCAAAGTATGGGTAGTATTTCTGTATTCCTCGGCATTGTGCAGTAAAGTGGCAGCAGCCAGACCGATATCGGCAGCATCGATGAAACTGGTTTTGCTTCTGCCAGCCGGGATGAGGATTTCATTCTGCTCCTGGATTTCCTGGGCGTGAACGCCGGAGATGTTCTGCATGAAAAAGCTGGGACGGATATGAACGTAAGGTAGATTAATTTTCTCGATATATTTTTCGATGCGGTAGTGAGGTGGAAAAGGGTTGTGTTCTACCCCCAGTAAAGATAAGAAAGCTGTAAGCTGGATATTATTCTTCTTTACTGCCTCTATAAAAGGATAGAGGTCGGAGGCATTACCGAGGTGGGGTGGCCTCATCAGGAAAACTTTGTTTACTCCCTTTAATGCCGGGCCATAGGTGCTTGCTTCGGTGAAGTCAAAGGCTACAGTTTCCACTTTATCTCCGAATGCCTTAGTTACCTTATCTGGTTTGGTCCCCGCTGTTTTTACTCTTTCTTCCTGATTGAGGAGTTCTTTTACCACGAATCTTCCCACTGTTCCCGATGCCCCTGTAACTAAAGTTTTCATTTGAGCTACCCCCGCTAGTAGGTATTTATAAGTAAAGTCACTAGTTTTGATTATATCCTGAGGTTTGCTCTCTGTCAACTCAGCTATTTACTTATATAAATATATATAGTATAATAAAGTGAATTTTTTAATTAAAATAGGTTGCGCTGGGAGGAAGGCATGAAAGAGAGTTTAGTAAATAGACATCCTTTATTGTTTACATTTGGCTTAGGTTTAATTTTAACTATAGGTGTTGCTGGGGCGGGAACAATTTCGACTATTCTCGAGTTAGGTGATAATGGTACTTTGGCTGTCCTGGGAATTCCTTTTTTACTCATGGGTGTGCTAATCACATTATATATAAGTAAAAGCAGAGGTGGGTTTGAGCCTTTTGGCTTTGTGAAAGTTGAAGTGCAGGAGGCAAGACAGGTACTTTATTATCTGCCCTTGCTTGCTATCGCGTTTGTTTATCCCCTCCTTGGTGGATTGAAAGCAGAAATGCCCTGGTCGGAGATTATTATAATTCTTGTCTTTGCATTTTTTGTAGGGTATACGGAAGAAGCAATATTTAGAGGGATATACAAAGAAAAATTATTGAAGAAGGGCGTCGGGTTTTTTCTGCTTTTTTCTTCTGGTTACTTTGGGATCCTGCATGCGGCCAATGCCTTGACTGGGAAAGATTTAACCGCGGTGATCCTTCAGGTTACAAATGCTTTTTTGGTGGGCTTAATCTTATCTTTACTTTTATTAATTTTACCCAGTATAATTCCGTTGATAGCTTTTCATTTTCTTTATGATGCTCTGGCACTTATGACCGGGAGTGGGGCTGAACAAAGGCAT
>JBNJDR010000069.1:0-8192 GCA_051745085.1 Bacillota bacterium
GCAGCAAAACCCCAGTAGAACTAGCTAAAATGGCTGGTGTTGATATAACAACTGATGAACCTTTATTAGATACCATTGAATTTGTGGGTGAATCGATAGATGAGATAATTAATCTTACTCAAAAAATATAATTTATGTTTTTAGTTATTGGTCTTAGAAATATCAAAAGGGATGTGTTTTAAAATGAAATTTTGTTGGACTACATTGAGAGTTAATAATTTACAGAAATCATTAGACTTTTATCAAGAAATTGTAGGTTTAAAGATAGAGCGGAGCATTAAAACAGAGGAAGGGGCAGAAATTGTCTTTTTAGGAAAGGGAGAAACTAAACTCGAACTCGTCTATGACAATAATAAAAAAGAAGTTAACGTCGGTGATGACATTTCTATAGGTTTTGAAGTGGAGTCTCTGTCCGATAAACTTGATTTTATTAGTGAAAAAGGGATAGAGCTTCATAGTGGGCCATTTAAACCTAACCCCCATATTAAGTTTTTCTTCATAACAGATCCAAATGGATTAAGAGTTCAATTTGTTGAGAATTTATAAAATGTCTATTAATTCAGCCCAGGAGATATTTAACTGGGCTGAATATTTATTAATTTGAATAAGGGAGTTGTCATAACTATTGATTAAGAAAATTCATATCCTGGGGGCATCTGGTTCTGGAACCACAACCCTGGGGAGAAAACTCAGTCAGGTCCTTGATTATAAACATTTTGATACTGATGATTTTTTTTGGAGAGATACAGATCCACCATTTTCCCAGAAAAGAAAGAGAAATGAACGGATTAAATTATTAGATGAAAAACTTTATAATAATGAGGAATGGATCCTTTCAGGTTCTTTGTGTGGGTGGGGAGATAAATATATACCATTATTTGATTTAGTAATATATCTCTGGGTGCCATCTGAAATTAGGATGCGGCGGCTGAGAGAGAGGCAAAGAAGTGAATTTGGTGATGATATTAAACCAGGAGGTAGAATGTATGAAACTCATTTGAGATTTATGAGGTGGGCGGCAAGTTATGATTCGGCTGGATTAAGCAGCAGAAGTAGAAACCGCCATAGTTTCTGGTTAAGTAGTTTAGAATGTGAAGTATTAAGAATAGAGGAAGAAATGAGTTTAGATGAGCAGGTTAATAAGGTGCTCAGTTTCAAAAACGAAAAGGAGGGATAGCATGTTTTGCCAGGTACTGGTCGATAATAGAGTAATGAAAGACGAATTAATTGCTGAACATGGCATTTCTTTTTGGTTGGAATATAAAGGCACTAATT
Source organism: Bacillota bacterium (assembly GCA_051745085.1). GTDB lineage: Bacteria > Bacillota > Halanaerobiia > Halanaerobiales > Halarsenatibacteraceae > Halonatronomonas. Next base: position 1,276 of record JBNJDR010000069.1, read on the forward strand.
ATATTTTTGATACCGGTCAAGAATACGCTTTGATCCATAATGCTGAAAAATCAAATATACTTTTACAGAATGCTAGCGGGATTTTTTTATCTCACAGCCATGAGGATCATGTTGGTGCTCTGGATGAACTAATTTCATTAAATAATAAAACTACCATTTATGGTCATAAAAAGGTCGGAGAAGAAATAATAAATAAAGTTGAGCAGTCTAAATCTAAAATTAATTTTGTTGAAGTGACGACTCCTAGAGAAATAGAGAAGGGACTCTGGTTAACGGGGCAGCTGTCCAGTAAATACTTAAATGAAGTTGCAGACACAAAATACTATGAAGAAGCTAAAAAAGAAAATTCTCTGTTTTTAGAAACAGAAAAGGGGTTAATAGTTTTATCAGGGTGTAGTCATGCTGGTATAGCAAATATATTAAAATATATTCAAGAACTAACCGGGAAATCTATTTATGGTATAGCAGGTGGGTTTCATTTTATTGGAAAAAGTGATACTGAACTTACCAAAATAATAGATTCTATAAATAAACTGGAAGTTAAGAAAATATATCCCCTTCACTGCACGGGATTTAATGGGCAGAAATTTATGAAAGATAACTGCACTGCAGAAGTTCAGATAGTAGCAGCAGGTGATAAAATTTTTTAGGTTAATTTTTTTATAAGCTTTAGAAGGAGAAAAAATAAATGAAAAAATATCATCTTCAGCGTCAGGATAAACAAATAACCGATGAAAATGAGATACAGGAGATAATCAATCAGGGCAAATATGCCTCTATAGCGATGTGCAAGGATAACCGTCCTTATTTAGTTGCTATGAATTATGGCTACGATAGCTGTGAGCATGTCCTGTATTTTCATTCAAGTAAAATGGGTAAGAAGTTAGACTTTATTACTACTAACTCTCTGGCCTGTGTTGAAATTATTGAGAACCAGGGGTATTCACAGGGCCAATGTAATCATAAATATCGCTCTGTAGTGATTGATGGCAGATTAAGTATTTTAACTAGACCTGCAGATAAAAAGTATGGGATGAATATATTGATAGATCACTTAGAAGAAAGACCTTCCATTCTAAAAAAAGATAAATTGAGAAATGATTCAATTTATAAGAATATCGTTATTTTACGCTTGGATATTACGAGTATAACCGGTAAAACAAACTAATTGTTTTATTACAACTCCGCATTATCCCCCTCCTTTTCTACTATATTTCATCGTTGAGTTATTATTTTCAAAAAAAACTAAATTTATTCTTGACATTTCTCTATAATATAGTAAAATAATATTTAGTAGTTAATGTATTTATAAATTAGTTAAATAATTAAGGTGTTTAAGTTTTGGATTGAGAGGGGGGAATGGGTATTAATTCTAAAGAAATATTCGCCAGGCAGGCAGATATCTGTAAAGTCCTTGCTAATGCTACAAGAATAGAGATAATTTATATCTTAAAAAAAGGGGAGATGGACGTTAATCATCTGGCGGAAGAAATAGGAGCCAGCAAAGCTAGCATTTCTCAACATCTATCTTTACTAAAAGATAAGGGGGTAGTTACAGGGAGAAAGGAAGGTTTGCATGTTTTTTATCAAATCAGTAACGAGAAGTTTATTTCTGCATGTGAGGCTATGAGAAATATAATGTACGAGCAGTTAGATGAAATGATTAACGTTTCCCAACAGTTATTGGAAAATCAAATTTAAATATTAAACAGGAGTGATCTAATTAATGGAAGCAGTATCATTTAATATTAAAACACAAAGGACTTTTACATTCATAAGAAAATATGCCTGGTTGGTAACACTAACTATTGGAATCGGAGGGCTATACTTTCCTTACTTAGGTCTTTTAGTTCTGCCTATTATAGTAGCTCTGTCAACTTTGAGTTTTTTCAAAGGCAGATATTGGTGTGGTAATTTTTGTCCTCATGGTAGTTTTTTTGATCATGTGATTATGCCGATAAGTTTGAACAAACATATCCCAGATTTTATTAAGTCTAAACCAGTAGTGATAGCAGCCATGACTTTTTTTACCTATAACATAGGTAATAAACTTATCTTAGCAATCTCTAATATGGGTCAACGTCCATTAGCTTTATCTCTGGGGATGATATTCTCCAGGACATATTTAGTGGTTTTAATTGTTGGCGGCGGTCTATCTCTTTTGGTGGCACCAAGAACCTGGTGTCAATTTTGCCCGATGGGTACTTTAGAGAAAATAAGTTATTCGGCAGGTAAAGCTACAGGGGTAGCTAAAAAATATGACGAAAAGATAACGATTGAATCGACTGATCTCTGCCATGAATGCGCTAATTGTGCCAGGGTCTGTCCGATGCAGATAAAGCCTTATCAAGAATTTCAAGAGGGAGATTCTAATCAATTAGATAATACGGCCTGTATCCGCTGTTCTACCTGTGTGGAAAACTGTCCGGCTGGAATCCTCTCCTTACAGAATGCTAAGCCTGTCCTTTCTTCAGTAAATGCAGAAGAGTTGGACTATTATCATAAAGATGTGATTACTAGTAAGATCGAGACGGTCCGGGAACTTTCAGATAATATTCGAGAATATTCATTCCGTTTACATGAACCCAACAGTATTGATGCTAAACCGGGACAGTTCATTCTGGTAAAAGTTTCTGATAAGCATGATATGTTCAAAGCTTATTCGATTGCCGGCATCGAAGAGGGAGGAAGTTTGATTAAGATTTCTGTTATGAAGGTTACCCAGGGATATGGAACTAGTATCATTTTTGAAGAATTCTCTGAAGGTAGGGAAGTCGAATTGAAAGGGCCAATGGGGCATGAACTGTTAATCGATAAAAATACAGAAGATATTCTCCTGGTAGCTGGAGGAATAGGAATTACACCTTTCGTTCCTATAGTAGAAGATATTGTAGAAGATCCAGGTGAGACCAGAAATGTAAAACTAATCTATGGTGTCAACGAGGAAGAACAGTTCTTATATCGAGATTTCTTTGAAGAGATGGATGCAAAGAGCGAGGTATTTGAATTTATACCAGTAGTAGCCTTTGATGATGATTGGGAAGGTGAGAAAGGCTTCGTAACAAATGTGTTGGACAAAATGGATTTAGATAAGTATAAGATATATATGTGTGGACCAGGACCAATGGAAACTGCTGCTAGAGATCTACTCACAGAGAAAGATTTTGAGTTAGATGAATTATATGCGGAAACAACAGGCTAAACCGACAGTCTTAATCAACACCTAGAAGTGGGGGGATAAATATGTTCAAATACAAGTATATCTGTCAGTGTTGTGGAGAAGACTATATAGTTTGGTTTGATTCACCTTTAGGTGATCAGCCTGAGAACCCGCACTGCAGTGAAGATTGCACTGGTAATTGTAAAGAATTAGAAAGAGTAGAAATAAAAAATGAGGTAAAAACAGTTCCGTCTTATGAAAGTTAAGTAAAACTAAACAATTAATATAAACATGAGGAGGGCGAATATATTTCGTTCTCCTTTTCTTATTTATTCAGGCAGGAATAAAGGGGTTCTTATTGAAGTTAAAGAGAAGATGAAAGAAACGGAGGATGGCAGACAATGTATCCATTAAAGTTTGTTCCTATTTACAAGAGGAAAATCTGGGGTGGGCGTAATTTGGAAGATGTATTTGCCCGGGATTTGCCTGTAGGTCATATTGGTGAAAGTTGGGAGATTTCAGACCATGGTGATGATAAAAGCCGAATTGCTAATGGGAAATACAAAGGGAAGACATTACAAGAGATAATTACTGTCGAGGGAGAAGATATTTTAGGGACTGAGGTACCCGAGGATTTTTATGAAAAGTTTCCCTTACTTATAAAAATAATAGATGCCACAGAAAAACTTTCGGTTCAGGTACATCCTGATGATGAATATGCTCAAATTTATGAAGATGGCCAGAATGGTAAAACGGAAATGTGGTATATTTTACGGGCTCGTCCCGGGGCAAAAATAGTTTATGGTCTTAAAAATAACGTCAACCGGGTGCAGTTTAAAGAAGCGATAGCTAAAGGAACGGTAGGATCCTGTTTAAATTATGTGGAGGTAGAGGCAGGAGATAGCTTTTATATTCCAGCAGGGACAGTTCATGCAATAGGTTCAGGGATTATGATTGCAGAGATCCAGCAGAATTCAGATATAACTTATCGAGTTTATGATTGGGATAGAAGCGATGATAAAAACAGAAAAAGAGAACTGCATATTTCCTCGGCTTTAGATGTGATCGATTTTAGAAGTAAATATGATCTTAACCAATCAGTAAATATTATTGAGAAGAAGGGTTGTGTTATTAACGAATTAGTTCGTTCACCACATTTTAATACCGATTTTATTAAAATTAGAGAAAGCTATCAGTTAACTCCAGGCCAGCATAAATTTCACATCTTAATGAATATCGAAGGAAGACCCATTATAAATTATGGGAAAAAACAAGTAGAAATACATCCTGGAGAAACCCTATTAATACCTGCTCAATTAAATAAATATAATATTTTAGGAAAAGCTAAAATTATTAAAACATATCTTTAAGTTAAAATTTTATGATAATAAGCGCAAATTAGAGAGCGAGGTGGTATATTTTGGGTAATACTGAAGTAGGATCCCTTTTTTTAGATGCAGCTTTAGTCAAGTAGAAAGAAACAACTACAGCTTTACAGAAAACACGAGAGGCTATGTAAATTAGTAAGAAATAGTTTCCAGGGATATTCTCAGTTTAATTAATCTCATAAGAAGCCCTGCCCATTTTTTCTTTAAGGGATAGGCTTTTTTTAATTATTTTAAGGAGTAATCATTAAAATAATTAATTATGTAATAGAATAAGGAAGGAGAGTTGTAAATTGACGGAGATTGATGAAAGGATAAGAAATAGTTCTATAAGAAAACGGATTATGTCAGCAGCTCAGGCAGTAGACCTAATAACTTCAGATATGACCATCGGTTGCAGCGGTTTACGCCTTCAGGTTATCCGAAAGCAGTCCCTCAGGCTTTAGCTGAAAGAGAGGATCTGTGGGGGAACGAAGTTTAACAGTGTTAACAGGGGCCTCTGTGGGCGGTGAAATATATTATTCAGATATCCATTTGAGTCATTTTCCTCAACCGGGTTGGGTCGGACATCGTTTAGTAATCTTGAGTTTTATTCGGAAGTTATTCAGGATGCTGTTTTAAACCTGCTTGACCAGGGTGTGATTTCGATAACTTCGGGAACCTCTATAACCCTTTCAGATCAGGGTTATGATAAGTTCATCAATAATTTAGAGAAATATAAGCAGAAAATGATTCTGCGGCCGCAAGAGATCAGTAATAATCCTGAGTTGATCAGGAGGATGGGAGTTATTTCCATTAATACAGCCCTGGAATTTGATATTTACGGCAACGTTAATTCTACTAGTATTCAAGAGAGTCAAATTCAGAATGGAAACGGAGGATCCGGTGATTTTGCCCGGAACTCGTATTTGAGTTTCTTTGTTTCTCCTTCTACTGCAAAAAAAGGAAGAATTTCAACAATAGTACCTATGGTTCCTCATGTTGACCATTTAGAACATGATGTAGATATTCTGGTGACAGAAAATGGTCTGGCTGATCTACGGGGATTAGCGCCTCGGAAGAAAGCAGAAGAGATCATAACTAATTGTGCTGCCCCGCAATATAAAGATATTCTCATGGACTATTACATCCGGGCTAGAAAGAAAGGGGGCCAAACCCCGCACATATTAGCAGAAGCTTTGACGTATCTAAATTCATATTCGGATGAAGAGAAAGAGGGTGAAAAAGATGGATAAATTTAAGCTTAGATGCCTTGAATGCGGCCGGGAGATAACCATTAAGTATGAATATGAAGCAGATAGCCCGAACCGCAGGGAGTTATCTGAACTGGATAAAGTGAATATTGTGGGTAATGCAGATAATGAAGTTATAATCGAGTGTATCTGCGGAAATGAAGTTTTAGTTTTTAATAACAAAATGATGAAGTAAATTTGATGAATCCCAAAAAACAAAATCAAGATTTACTTAAAATCTGTTTCACCGGTATTTAAATAATCGATACGAAAGTTATATAGAAGGCCAGCAATAATCAAGATCCCGCCGATAAGCCGATCTCTAGATATAGGAAGTCCAGCCCAGTAATCCAGAGTAAGACCAAAGGTAAGTTGGCCTACATAGACCAAAAGTGTAGTGTATATAACCGGTATTTTTGGGATGATATAGTTGGAGGCTGAAACTATACCAACTCCAACTACTCCGCCTAAATAGGCCCACCAGGGAATCTGGGCGAAGTTTACACTCATTAAATCGATTCTGCCGTTCATTACCAAAGTTAAAAGGCTGGCTCCTAACAATCCAACGACGTAATTAATAACTGTACTTTGAAATATACCTATTCTTTTAGCTAGGTTGGAATTGAAAATCATCGACAACACGACCAGCCAGCCAGCAAAAAAAGCAAGAAATATATATAACATAGTTGACTAACTCCCTATGATCATAAAGACTATACCAATAAAAATAACCCCGAAACCAATGATCTTTCTTTTATCAAACCGGCTGGACTTTATCCCGATTAAACCGAAATGATCGATGACTAAAGCAGCAATGGACTGACCCAGCAGACCTAAGGCTAGAGTTAAAGATACTCCGATGGCCTGGAAAGTAATATTGTTGAAAAAGACCAGAAATACACCTAAAGCCCCGCCTGTAAAGTAATATAAGGGAATTTCATGAGATAACATAAATTTATCTTTGCGAAATAATAAGACAAAACCTGCAGTAAGTAAACCGATAACATGAATGATAATTAAAGCCAAAAAATTATCAATAATGTTTGCTAAACTTCCATTAAAAGTAACCATGAGAGCAGTTAGTCCGCCGGTTAAAATCGCTCCTAATTTAAACATAAATTACCTCCTTATCATTCAAAT
>JBNJDR010000070.1:0-7981 GCA_051745085.1 Bacillota bacterium
ATTTTTGACATAAAAAAACCATCCTCTCATAAATTTTTAAAAATTTACTAGGATGGAAGACATAAAATCTCCATTATTTTATTGCAAATCGGCACCTTAGACCCCTGTTTTTGGGGCAAATAATCTGGGTTGCTGGAGCCTACTTAAACGAGGGATTTTTAAAGAATTTGAACTTAAGTGAGACAACTATTTCTGTAAAAAAACATTAATAAAGCTTGAAATCACAGGGTTTTAACTCCTTGAAAAAATATCAACTATATAAAATTGGCACGGGCAGGAGGACTTGAACCCCCAACACCCAGATTTGGAGTCTGGTGCTCTAGCCAATTGAGCTATGCCCGTACATAAAATTAATTTAGTCAAAAAAAAATAGTTATTATGGTGGAGGTGGTGGGAATCGAACCCACGTACTGCACAGCTCATCCTTTGACTTCTACACTCGTAGTCTGCTTTTTCGTCTTACCAATTAGACTCCAGCAGACGGGATTCTAATTGGCCAGGTCTGTTTATTTTCCCCTGCTTATCCAGACCACTTAAGCAGGGTAAGTCTACTTTTATGACACCCAGTTACACACGGTAGACACGTCTGTAGTGGGCGCTAGCTGCCTGCTTACGCAGCAGCTAAGGCGTAATTATTATCGTTTGCGGATAATTTTAAATGGCTCAGTGTTTTACGGGTGAAAGAGTATCCCCGGAGCGCTGTCAAAGGATTCACTATACAGGCGATACCAGAACACCCCCTGTATAAGGTGAATTCCTCAACTACAATATATATTATAAACGATTAAACATGATTTGTCAAGGGTTTATCTCTGGTAAGTTCTTTCTTTTAAAGCCCTTTCCATTTCCCTTTTTGCCGTCTTTTTAGCTATATCTCGCCGCTTATCTCTAACATCTTTACCTTTTGCTAAGGCAAGTTCTACTTTAGCTAAATTTCTCTTCAAATATATAGCCAGGGGAACCAAAGTATAACCTTTCTGGCGGGTATAACCGATTAATTTCTGTATTTGATTTTTATGAAGCAATAATTTTCTTTTTCGCTCAGGTTCATGATTATAACGATTACCCTGTTTATACGGACTAATATGCATATTATGAAGAAATACCTCGCCATTTTCCACCAGGGCAAAGCTGTCTTTCAAGTTTACATTGCCCTGACGGATAGATTTGATCTCAGTACCTTTTAACTTAATTCCAGCTTCATAAGTTTCCTCAATATGATAATCATGCCGAGCTTTTTTATTGCGAGCTATTATCTTTATATTCTCGTCCCGGCTCATGATAAAAAACCTCCTAATTTACTACTTTGAAATCTAATTGTCTATCATCTACACTTGCTCTAACGACTTCAACTTCAATTTCATCGCCGAGTTGATACATCTTTTTAGTTCGTTCTCCAAGCAGACTTTGTTGATCTTCTCGATAAATATAATAATCATCAGATAAACTTTCAACGTGGACCAAACCTTCAGCTGTATTTTCTAATTGGACAAATAAGCCAAAACTGGTAACCCCACTGATAATTCCTTTGAACTCATCTCCAACGTACTGCTGCATATATTCTATCCTCTTCAAATCAACAGAATCTCGTTCTGCTTCCATCGCTCTTCTTTCCTGAAGGGAACAGTGATCTGCTGTTTCCGGCAGAACATCTTCTAATTCCTGCCTTCTATGAGCAGAAAGCTTACCCTGTGAGGCAATATCTGTAATAATTCTATGAACCACTAAATCCGGATACCGGCGTATCGGCGAAGTGAAATGACTGTAATAATCTAAAGAGAGACCGAAATGGCCAATGTTAACTGGAGAATAAATTGCTTTTTTCATGGAGCGAAGGAGCATGGTTTCGATGATATTCTCTTCATCTTCCCCACTTACCTGCTTCAGTAACTGCTGTAAAGCTCCAGGATGGACCTTACCGTCTTTACCACCTTTTAAATGGTATCCAAAATTATGCACGAATTCATTGAATGTCTTAATCCTTTCAGGATCCGGTTCATCATGGACCCTATACAGGAAAGGCTCGTCTAACCAGTAAGCCTCTTCAGCCACCACTCTATTGGCCGCGATCATAAATTCTTCAATTATCTGTTCGGGAACTCCCTGTTCCATCTTTCTTAATTCCACCGGCCGCCCTTCATCATCGAGTATAACCTTGATCTCGGGAAAATCAAAATCAATGGTTCCTCTAATCCGGCGCCCGCCTCTTAACTTCTCATATAACTTTTCCATCAGTTGAAGATTAGGGAAAAAGTCTTCATATTCTTGTTGAACTTTCTTATTGTCCTTAACCAGCATCTCCCTGACCTGATTATAGGTTAAGCGGTGATTAGAACTTATAACAGACCGGGTTATTTCATGTTTCACAAGTTCAAAAGGTTCCAAATTATAATCAATAAATACAGAAACTGCTAGTTTATCTTCCTGGGGCCTCAAACTACAGAGGTTATTGGATAACCTTTCAGGCAGCATCGGAATAACTCGATCAACTAAATAAATACTCGTTCCTCTGCGATAAGCTTCTTGATCCAATTCTGAACCTTCTCTGATATAATGACTTACATCAGCTATATGCACCCCTAAGCGCACGGTGTTTTCATCTATCTTCTCAATAGAAACCGCATCATCAAAATCTTTTGCATCTGCCCCATCAATAGTAACCATAGGGAGGTCACGAAGATCTTCCCGTTTATTTACTTCTTCTTTAGATATTTTCCCCGTTAGATTTTCTGCTTCTTTTTCAACTTCAGGGGGAAACTCCTGCGGTAATTGAAGTTGACGAATCATGGCCTCTAAATCTACGCCTGGTTCACCTTTATGGCCAATAACTTCAATAACTTCACCTTCTGGATTCCTCTTATTATCAGGCCAGCGCGTAATTTTTACGACAACCTTATCTCCATTGCTAGCTTGATTTATTTTATCTTTATGAATATAAATATCAGTAAATATTCTTTGGTTGTCTGGAATTACAAAACCATACTTACCGTAATAATCCAACTCACCAACTACGGTTTCATTGGCTCTATCTAAAACTTTAATTACTTCTGCCTCCTGGCGGCGGCCACCGCTGGACTGCAGAGGCCGAACAAGTACTTTATCATTGTGCATTGCGCCATTCAAATTACTAGCAGAAATATACATATCATCTTTAGATGGGTCTTCGGGAATAAAAAAAGCAAACCCTTTAGCATTACTCTGAATTCGGCCTTTATATAAATTAAATTTCTCAGGAATTCCGTAATATCCTCTCTCGCTTTTATAAATATCTCCGGACTTCTCTAATTCTTCCAAAACTTTTTCAAACTGCTTTCTTTGATTGCGGGATACGTTGAACTGTTTTAATAATTCATCAAACGACAGAGGTTTTTTAGCTTCTTCTTCCAAAAACTGATAAATTTGATTGCGAGCACCCATTATAAACCAAGCTCCTTAGAAATTCTCTGCATGCCTTCAAGAGATAATGAAACAAATTCCTCCAATTCCAGATCTAACTCTGTGCAGCTAGCGATAACATCTCTGTCTGCACCTTTGGCAAAAGAACTTTCGTTATACCGGTTCATGACAAAATCTGTATCCAGTGCTTCCAGACTTTTATCCGGATGGATTAAAGCAGAAGCCACTATCAAACCCGTAAGAGGATCACTAGCATACAAAGCTTTATCTAACTTAGTCTTTCTTGGGAGACCATGCATGCCATTATGAGCTCTAACAGCGTATACGATATCATCAGGCAGGCCCATTTCCGCTAATCTGTCTGCTCCTAATTGGCTGTGCTTTTCTGGATCATCAGCCGTATCTTCATAATCAATATCATGAAGTAAACCAGCTAACCTCCATTTTTCAATATCTTCATCAAAATATTCTGCTAGTCGAACCATCACAGCTTCTACTGCCAGACAATGTTTAACAAGATTCTTTTGCTTAATATTGGCTTCAACTAGTTCTAAGGCCTTATCTCTACTCATGGTCATCATTATCAGCTCCTTCTCTAATTATTACTCTTTAACACTTTTATCTTTGATGACAAACTTTGCCTTGGCTCTTGCCAGTTCTTCTCCTAATTTACCTTCAAGTCTAGCTGATGCTTCAATAATCCTGCGTCTTTTTTCCTGAACTCGACCGATGATATTAACCTGTCTATCTAACCGAACTGGCTCCAGAAATCTAACCTTCATTTCAGCTGTTACAGCCTTCCAACCTCTTTGAATAACTGCTTTTGCCATAGCTTCATCCAACAGAGCAGTCACAATGCCTCCATGCATAATATCATTATACCCTGCCAGTTTTTCATCAGGAAAATATTTTGCTGAAACCTGATCTTTCTCTTCATTGTACTCAAATTCTATTTTTAAAGAAATCGGATTATCCTCACCACATATAAAACACATGTTGTCATCTCCACGGGATAACATATATCAAACCTCCTCTTGCTGGTAAAAAGCCCCCTAAGTCGAACCTTAGAGGGCAATTTAAGAACATTATATCATATTATTGAATATTAATCTATATTTAGATAAACAGGGGAGCAAAAACCAGAGAAACGATAGTCATCAGCTTTATCAAAATATTTAAAGACGGACCAGAAGTATCTTTAAAAGGATCGCCAACTGTATCTCCTACAACGGCCGCTTTATGAGTTTCAGTACCTTTGCCGCCCAAATTACCTGCTTCAATATACTTTTTCGCATTATCCCAGGCGCCGCCAGCATTAGACATCATGATAGCTAAAAGAACCCCTGCAGATAAAGAACCAGCTAACAGTCCACCTAAAGCTTGAACATCCCACAGCCCTACAATAACAGGGATGACTACCGCTATAACACCAGGCACAACCATCTCTTTCAAGGCGGCTTTAGTTGAAATATCAACACATTTTCTATGATCAGGCTTAACAGTTCCTTCCATAATTCCTGGGTTCTCTTTGAACTGTCTTCTAACTTCTTCAATCATTTCAAATGCAGCTGATCCTACTGCTTCCATAGTTAGAGCTGAGAAAAGGAAAGGCAGAGTAGCACCAATGAATAAACCGATTATTACATTTGGATTGGTCAAGCTAATAACTTCAAGGTTAACCGCTTCGGAAAAAGCAGCAAACAGAGACAAAGCAGTAAGGGCAGCAGAGCCGATAGCAAAGCCTTTACCCATTGCTGCTGTTGTATTACCTACAGAATCCAGCTTATCCGTAATTTCTCTAACCTCAGGTTCTAGCTCGGCCATCTCCGCAATACCACCGGCATTATCAGCAATCGGCCCATAAGCATCTACTGATAAGGTAATACCTGTAGTAGCAAGCATTCCGACTGCTGTCATGGCAATACCATATAAACCAGCAAAATTATAAGAAATATATATAGCTACTATAATTGAAAGTATCGGTAAAACTGTTGAACGCATACCGACGGATAAACCTGCTATAATATTTGGAGCAGTTCCCGTCTGTGATTGTTCAGCAATATGCTTAACTGGTTTGTAATGGTCAGAAGTGTAGTATTCTGTAATACGTCCGATCAAAATACCTACTATCAAACCGGCTAGTATTGACCAAAATACTCCAATATCACCAACCAGATTATTTACCAAAAAGTAACCTGCAACGATGGTTATCCCGGCTGCTACCAGAGTACCTCTTTCCAGAGCCTTTGCCGGATCGCCATCTTTACCGGCGCTAACGAAACGGGTCCCAATAATCGCCGCAACAATTCCAACTGCTGCTAACAGCAGAGGCAAAATCACATGATTAGTTGTTAAGGTTGTTCCCAGGGTCATGGCTGCTACAATCGAACCAACGTATGATTCAAAGAGATCTGCACCCATTCCAGCAACGTCTCCAACGTTATCTCCGACGTTATCAGCTATAACCGCTGGATTTCTGGGATCATCCTCCGGAATACCAGCTTCCACCTTACCAACTAAATCAGCACCTACATCTGCAGCTTTGGTATAAATACCTCCGCCAACCCGAGCAAATAGAGCAATAGAACTGGCGCCAAAAGCAAACCCCCGAATATATTCCACATTATTAGTAAATAATATGTATAAAACACCTAATCCGATCGTTCCTAAACCAACCACAGACATCCCCATGACAGAACCACCAGAAAAAGCCACTTTAAGTGCATCATTTAAACTCGTTCTTGCAGCTTGAGTAGTCCTGGCATTTGCATGCGTAGCAATCTGCATTCCGATATAACCAGCCAATCCAGAAAAAATCGCCCCTAATACAAAGGAAAGGGAGGTCTGCCAACCAAGGGTAGGAACGATAATAATCCCCACAACAACTACAAAGCCTGTTAACATTGTGTATTCCCTATTCAAAAAAGCCATAGCTCCTTCGTTTATTGCAGCTGACAATTCGATCATTTTTTCTGTACCTTCATCCGATTTTGTCACCTTTTTTGCCATAAACAAAGCAAATAGCAGGGCAAGAACCCCTGCCAGTGGTGTATAAAATTCCATTTAACATCCTCCTTAAAAACTGTAAATAAATATTTATTATTTCAAAACCCAGCAAAAATTTAACATAAAAAGGAAAACAGCGGCCTATGACCGCTATATGCTGATAACAGCAAAATAAAATATATTATTAAAGTACCGCCAGCAAAAATGAAAGTAACATAAAAGCAATAGCTGCCACCATAGTTGCTTTATTAATCTTTTCTTCTAATTTTCTACCGCCTGAACCAAAAAATTGAGTTGCTCCACCATCAATAGCTCCAGAAAGCCCGGCACTCTTACCAGATTGAAGTAATACTCCCACAATTACTCCAAGCGATGCTATCAAATGTAATACTTTAAGTGCTGTCACAAACTTCACCTCCCAGTGATATTATCCTAAATTCTTACCTTTTATTATTTTAACATAAGTGAGAAGAAAAAACAATACACTATTTTCAATTGAAATCCTTCATCTGCTATGATATATTATATACACGTTAATTTCAAATTAATAAGCAAAAATCTCAACTAATGAGGTGAATATATGCTTGACAGTGTCGATGATATCTGGCAATCTGATTTGTCAGCCCAGGAAAAATTAACTCTGGTAATTCTCTATACTGAACTGCTGGATGCTCAAGCTAATTTTGATAATAAAGATAATAGACTCCTCTATTCTCTCAATGAGCTGGCTCAGAAAAGCTCTCTCTCCAAAAATGAAATCACAGAAATTGTAATAAATCTTGATCATACTGAATGGCTGGATCTTATTGCCATAGATAAAGTGGAACATGATTTAAGTTTAATCGAAATAAAATTACCATTCATTAAAATAATAAATAACCCAATAAATAACGAAATAGATAGAGATCATATAAAAGATGAAGATTTCGATGAAGAAATGGACTTAATCCTTAGCTACTGGAGAAAACACTTTAAGTCCCGCCCTATGACCCCCACTGAATACACCTATTTAATGGGTTACATTGAAAAAGGGATTGAACCGGATCTTATAGTGGAACTATTAGCATACACAGCCAATCAAGGTGTTAAAAATCCAATTTCTTATCTTAAGTCGATATTAAATGATCTTTATAACAAAAATATTAAAAATTTAGATGACTACCTGGATGATCAAGAGGAGATGAATAACATTGGAAAAGAATCAATTTCAGAAAATAATAAACGAAAAGAAGAAAGAGATAAATTCAAAGATATCTCAGAACTCAAAAAAAGGGGCTGGAATCAGTAAACCTCCTAAACACCAGGTAGTTGCCAAATTAACTAGTTTTATCCTGGGTAATGCCAATATTGATCCTCTATATAGGGAGTGTAGTCTAAAAAACTTTAAAACAAAATATTTGTCTCCAGAAAACCGGGAAGCTTATACTAAAATACGCAATTATATCAAAAATATTGATACAGTTATTAATGTGCCTCAATCTCTTTATCTATATAGCGTTTATCCGGGTATAGGCAAAACCCATCTTGCTGTAGCCGCCCTGCGTAATTTGGCAAAAAAATTGGCTGAGAATGAATATGA
>JBNJDR010000071.1:0-7670 GCA_051745085.1 Bacillota bacterium
CTTTTATTAATTTTACCCAGTATAATTCCGTTGATAGCTTTTCATTTTCTTTATGATGCTCTGGCACTTATGACCGGGAGTGGGGCTGAACAAAGGCATACACTTATACTGGGGATTCTTACAACTTTGTATGTGCTTTACGGAATATATCTGGTGGGTGTATTGGGGAACCAGAGAAGAAAGGCACTATCGTTTGAGTTGAGGGAGGAATAGGGCGTGGGAACAAGGGCTATAGCTTGGGCTAATGAGAATAGAACTTTAATTATTGTCCTGGTAGTAGCTTTTTTATATCCGGTGCTGCTTTTTTATACGATCCATCGCTTTAGAGCTGATGCTTTTATGGTGAAATATTTTTTGACTGTATTTTCTGCGATAGTTTTAGGTAGCCTGGCTTTGTGGGCGATGCAGGAAGATGGCATTAGCTATGCGGAGGTAGGTTTAATGCCCAACAAATTCAAGCAGGCCCTGGTAATACTGGTTTTTTCTGGCTGGGATTGGGCTTAATCTAGTATTTATATTCCGGGAAAATTTTGTTGGCCCAGGGGGTGAGTTTTCTTAGCATCGTTCAGCAGTGGCTTTTCGTCGGTCTAGCTGAGGAATTATTATTTCGGGGTTATCTTATTAGGAGATTTCAATTATACTATGCCAGGAAAACGGACTTGAACTCGAGCCAGATTTCACTGCGTTCAGTGGTGGTTGCAAGTGCTACCTTTGCTTTATTCCATATTCCGGTTAGGTTATTTAACGGGTTTAATTTATTGCAGCTTGCGCTAAGCTTGATTATGGTTTTTGGGATTCAAGGAGATCTACTTCAGGCAATGCTGCTTTTAATTGGGGTGGAACTTTATAGGCTGCTTAAAAAAGAAGGGAGAGACGAAGAAAGTAGAGTTTGAGAATGTTCCTGGTTTACTTGACATTTAACCCTCCAGGCCTTATAATTACAAAGGTTAAGAGAGATATTAATCGATCTTCCACCCCTTTTATGGGTGGATTTTCTATGTTATATAAGTAAGAAGGGGTGTTTTATGTTAAAGCAAGTTGGTAAGGTGTTTCGTCAGGATTATTGGGCAAGGATATTAATCTTGTTATTTGGAGTATTTTTGATAAGTTTAGGCATTTTCTTGTTTATCAATGCCCAGATGGGTTCAGATCCGATTACGGTTTTAATAGATGGGGTGGCTACAACCTTAAACTTAAGTTTTGGTCAGGCTACTATTTTAATTAACACTGGGATCGTTTTTTTATTGTTACTATTGACAGGAAAAAAGTTTGGTGTGGGAACTGTGCTTAATGCGATCTTTGTAGGAGTATTTCTGGATTTATTGTTTTTATTTTTTGGCAGTATTACGCCAGATTTCATTTTATACAGATATTTAATGCTTATAGCTGCGGTTATTTCTCTGGGCAGCGGAATCGCTATTTATGTTTCTGCTAATATGGGGGAAGGGCCGATTGAAGCATTAATGCTGCTTTTAAAAGATGAAACTAATTTTTCTTTGAAATCGGTTAAGATATCCATGGATCTTTGTTTTGGAGCGGTGGGTTTTCTGTTAGGCGCTACCTTTGGCGTTGGAACCTTAATCGGAGCTGTTGCTGTTGGTCCGGTAACTCAAACTGTCTTCAATGTGGTAGATCACTATAAGTTGAAGTAGGTAGTTGAAAATTGGCTAAAAAGGTGATATCATATTACTTGTATAATATTGTTTGTATATCTACAATTAGAACTATTTATTATTAAAATTTGAGGAGGAATTATTGTGGAACTTGTTCTCTCGATATTACCCTGGCTTCTTATATTTGGAGTCTTTTGGTTTTTCTTGATCAGACCGCAGAAGAAAAAACAAAAAGAACATCAGGAATTATTAAACAAACTGCAGTCTGGTGATAAGGTAGTAACGGCTGGTGGGATTAAAGGTGAAATCAAAAAAATAAAAGATAACGTTATAACTCTTGAAGTTTCTCCCAATGCTAAGCTTGAAATTTTGAGAAGTTCGATCAGTAGATTGGACAATCAACAAACTTAGATTCAGGGAAAAATTTGACCTTCATGTGATGAAGGTCTTTTTTTTATGTTAATTGTTAACTTCTTTTTTAGTTGTTATGAGGTATCCTTAAAAGCAAAGATAGAGGAGTGATATCATGCAAAAATATAATTTGAATGATTATAAGGTTGAACCAGATAATAAAGTTGCTAAAAGGGTTATTTATCACGATGAACAGGCTCTGGCTTTTGTGTTAAACATCGCCCCGGGTCAAGCGCTACCTACCCATACTCATTATGACAGTACTGTCTTGCTTCAGGTTCTAACTGGAGAGGCGGAAGTAAAAATTAACGGAGAGCCTGAACCGGTAACCGCAGGAGATTTACTTCAGATAGACGGACCGGAAGAGATGGCTGTAGATAATACTGGCAGAAATACATTAAGATTATATGTGACCATTTCACCTACTCCTACCGACGATAAATACAAAACTGATGCAAATTTTTAATCTGGTAATATAGAAAAATGGCCAACGGGCTCCCTTGTGAGAGGGGGCTTTTTTCATTTGGGAACACTTTTGTTTTATGATTTATTATGATAATATTAAAAATATTAAGGAGTAAATAATTATGTAAAGGGAGTGAGTTCCAGTTGGATCCTATAAAAGATAGTCCGGAAAAAATGGAAGATTTTTTTAATGCTCGTGCCGATTCCTACGATGAGCACATGGCAGATTACGTCGAGGATTTTGCTGAATTTTATCAAAGGATCGCTTTGCCCGTAGAACCTACTAAGGCAGAGGTTAAAGTCCTTGATTTAGGATGCGGGACAGGCCTGGAGCTGGAGTATATTTTTCGAAAAGCCCCCCAGGCTTTAATTACCGGGGTAGATATTTCTAAAAAAATGCTGGCTTTATTGGAAGAAAAATATGAAAATAAGAAACAGCAGATTACTTCATTGAAGGAATCTTACCTGGATATGGTTTATCCGAAAAACGAGTATGATTACGTTGTTTCCGTTATGTCTATGCATCATTTTTCACCTGAAGAGAAAACGAAATTATATAAAAAAATAGTACATTCGTTAAAACCGGGAGGAAAGTATATAGAAGGAGATTATGTGGTGGACGAAGGCAAGGAACAGAGGTTGCTGCAGCAATACAGGGGACGGATGGAGAGAGAAGAATTTTTACGAGAAGATTTTTATCACCTGGACATCCCTTTTTCCTTAGAGACCCAGGAAGATTTATTTGAGCGAGCTGGTTTTAAATTTTTTAAGCTGATTTACGCTTTTGGAGAAACGGCGGTATATACCGGGCAGAAATAAGAATAAGCTTATTTTACTATAATTTTCCTCCGGATTACCCCCGGAGCAGCCCCGGGTCTGCCCCGGATTAACTTTGGTTCAAGTGGTTACTATAGTTATGACATTTTTTTAATTAACGGTCTTTAACTTCTGCTATAAAAAAATTAAATCACCTAACGCTGGCATCTGCCAGCGTTTTTTATTTTGTTTATGATTTTTGACCTGGGAAATATGATATGTGACTGAAATCAAAGCGATACGGCAGTGAGATGTGACTGATGAGTTTAAGATGAGTAGTATAATAGGGTATACAAACAGTAATAAGTATCAATACCACTGTTGTGGTTTCGGAATGAATTATTCGCATTTCCAAAAAGAAGGATGTGAGACCGTTGAAAAATTATAACCGGATAATTTTAATTGTTTTGATTTTATTATTTCTATCGATTATTTTATACCAGTATCCTATTATGGCAGATGAATATCCTGTATATGGGCTGCTTACGATCCGCTCCCAGGGAGAAATTATTGGACAGGATGAATTCTTTGAGCTGCTGGATATGGAGGAATATATCCTTATACCGCTGGTTTCTCTATCAAGGTGGCTGGAAATAGATTTAGCTTATAATAGAGAAAGACAACTTTTAACTGTTTATTACAAAAAAGAGGATATTAGTATATTGATTGATTTTAAAGACGAAATTTATTTTGACCTGCCAGAATGGTCCCTGGAACCTCCTGTATTTTTTGAGGGAGATTTTTATGTTTCTGCTGAGGTTATAGAATATCTGACCGGAGCTAGATTAGAATGGCTACCGGCAAGGCAGGAATTGATTTTGGATTTTGATTATACTAAAGCTGAAGAACCAGCTGATGACCTAGATGAAATGATAATTAAAGAAAGACCCGTAGTTCCTGAGTTAGAGTCGGAAGTTACAGGTCTAGACTTTTCGATAGGTTCAATCCAGTATAGGATAGGGTTTGATTATAAATTTGGCGAAGGTTTAGAAGAAGATTCACTTTTCTTTAATAATCTGCTCAATGTTCACGGCAGAATAGGGGACTGGTCCCTTTCAGTCGGGCAGCTGTTAGAATATGATTTTGCTGAGGAAGTATATACGCTTGACTATCCGTTGTTGAGAGCGAGAAATATCGAAAATAACAGAATGATAGTAATTGGTGATAACAGATTCAGCCTTCCGAATACACTGGGGAGGGTAAACCTGCGCGGAATATCTCTACATTATCCCCGACAGATGATCAGTACAAGACGAGCTTTTACCTCGCTGCGGGGAGAGGCGGAAGAGGGAAGCAGGGTATATCTATATGCAGATGATAGAAAGGTTGGAGAGAAATATATTTATAAGGGCGAGGACGAATATCATTTTGAGAATGTACCTCTCTCTGTAGGAAGAACCAATATTTTCCGGGTTGTTATTGAAGGTGCTGATGGTCAAGAAAGAGAGATAGTGAAAAAGGTGGCCGGCAGTCTTCATATCTTTGAAGAAGGCACCAGAGAAGGATTTTTTGCAGCAGGCAGATATAATAGCTCAGATGCTGCTGATTCTCTGCTTGAGGTGGGAGGAGTACAGGTTAAATTTGCTCCTACAGCTGGAACCTCAATTTTCTGGGAATTAGGAGCTGAAAGAGTTTTCGATGATTCTGTCTATCAGGGTTTTGAAGCTGGTAGTGTGGTCAGGATTGCCCTTCGCCCAGAAGATATTCCCCTTGTCTTCATGGCTGAGTGGCTGACAGGCAGTGAAGTAAGTTTAGTTGAACATGGGGCCAGGGTCAGCACCCTTTATACCCGTGAAGATGGTAGTATCAAGGCTTCACTGTCCTACGTTCCTCCTGTGGTCGGAAATAATGTTAATGTAGAAACCGGTCAGCAGTTTCTGGTGAATTTACAGCAAGAACTGAACGAAAACTGGCTGGGAGAGGTTGAGGTAGAGAACCTCAGGTCAATATTGAATATGGAAACGTTTGATCTAAGCAGAGTTAGACTGACTTTCGATTATCGGGATAGAGCTAGAAACAGCTTAATTATTGCATCGGAACTGGCCAGGAGAAATGAGAATATCGAGTGGGAGGAACTTGACCTTATTGAAGAAGGCCGCAGTTGGTTGGAAATTAATCTTCAGGGTAGATCCTTTAGAGGCCCAACCCGGCTGGGTGGCGAAATCATCTATGTTTTATCTGATATCAATTTTCAAGATAATATCGATGGTATTGAAGATTCTAGAAGAGAGGACCATGTTGAGATCGAGTTCAAGGTTAGCAGCAATATTAGAGACGGGCTTATCCTGAGTGGAGGGGTTAATTCTTCCTTCACCTGGTTGGAAGGCAGTAATCTTGATAGTGAATCTTTAATAAATTTAAGGGCCAATCTGAAAACTGGGGATAATACCTATTTTACAGCAGGTATTACCAGTCAATTAGGATATAAGCTTGAAGAGGAGAATAATAGGTTCACTGAAGATGCCCGGGTGCTGGAACTTTCTGTTCGGCATAATGTCCCCAGAGATCTCACCATAACTGCTGGAATTAAGAACACCTATTTACAGGAGGAAAGCTACTTTAGCGGTAAAACAGGTTTTGTTTATCAGAATCAGGAAAATGATTGGAGCGTGGGGTTAGATTATGAATATATCGCACCTTACAGTAAAAGAGAAATACCCCAGCATATAGCCAGCCTAGAATATAACAGGCATCTATTTTCTGGGTTAGAGGGTTCGTTCAATTTAAAACGAGCTTATCCTTCGAGGGGTAGTGACAACAGTTACTATGAAGCTTCTATTTCTCTCAGCCAGGTACTGGGTTTTGCCAGGGATAATGTAACCGGTCAAAAATATCAGCGGGGTGAGCATAGTTCCTACATTGCTGGCCTGGTCTATTTAGATCTGGACGGGACCGGTAGGAGGGATCCAGGTGATCCGCTGCTAGAAGATATCAGTATTTCCAGGGATGGATTAAGGACCAGGACAGATAAAGATGGATACTTCATCTTCGAAAATGTCAGAAATGGCCTGTATGAAGTTGGTTTTAACTTAAGAGAACTTCCTGATGTTTACAGGGTTATTACAGAAGATAAGATCGTTCAAGTTAGAGAAAATGAAAATATATTCCTGGAATATGGCTTGACCAGATTGGGTGCGTTAGGCGGGAGAGCTTTAATTGCCAAAAATGATAGCGGGGAAAGGGATGGCGAGGAGGTGCCTCTGAGTAGATTGGGGCTGAGGATAGAGGAACTAAACAGGACCATTTTTACCAGAGGTGACGGAACTTTTGCAGTGGATGATTTACCTCTAGGTCAGTATACTGTTAGGGTAATGGAAAGCTCACTACCTGAAGGGTTAACCGTTTCCGGAGAAGGTATCTATGAAGTTGAGATATCACCAGAGCAACCGCTGGTTCAAAATATAGAAATAATATTGGAATAGAAAATAAACCCTGATATGAGGGGTTATAAATAGATGGTCTGTTCAAAATATAAATCTCAAGGAGGTGAAAGGGATGGGGATCTTCCGAGATCTATTAAATCTTGAAAATAACGACTTAATGCAGAATAACAATCGAGATAAATTTCGGGATGAGCATATTAATAAGTCTTTGCAAGAAAGTAGAGACTATCTTTCTTTAATGTAGAGATTACTAAGAATAAAAGAAGATGAAAATATAGTGCAGTCTTTATTAAACTCATTGGAGGCTAAGACCTGCCGATTATAAATGGTCACCGAATCAAGCGGCAGTGAGCTAATGGTGAAACCCACCAATGCATTATTCAGGTATAACCAATGAGGAGGCTATAAAAATGAATAAAGATAGTTATAGAAATTTTTGGCGAACTGGTGTGATCATGTTTATCGTTAGTCTTATGGTTTTTGGAATGGGATATATTGGACTGGCTAATGGACCTCTGGTAGATCCAATTTTAGGTGATGATATACCAAATTTAATCCAGACCAGTAATGAAAATCCAAATTTCCCTGATCCCAATGCTGAATTGCTTGATAGACCTGACGGCTATGAATTGATGCATTTTAAAATTGATGGAGACCAGGATAGTATTTTCGACGGACAGACATTTTACGATAATGGTTTTGAAGTAACAATTTATAAGCAAGAAATTGATGGAAAGTTTTACTTCGGTTTTGAATCAAATTATCCTGTTATGCATGTTTATGCTAAAGGAGGAAGCAGTGGAGGTAATTTATACAGTTACTATCCCGAATATCCCAATGGAGTAACTGCAGACTCTGGTTTATCACAACCAGGTGGAGATTGGAGCCACATTTCTTTTTACTATACAGAAGGTATGGAAGAATTAACTGTCAGTAAGACCGTTGAAACTTTCTTCAATCGTGAACATTCCTGGGATATCGA
>JBNJDR010000072.1:0-7069 GCA_051745085.1 Bacillota bacterium
TTATATATAAACTATTTAATAAGAAACTAAAAAAAATAAATACGATAAAATTATTATCATTTACTTTTTTCATAAATATATTATATTTGATGTTTTTCAATTTCAGCGATCCAGAAATCCTGCCTTATGGAAACCGCATCTGGAAAGGTGCAACCTGGGGGACCTTCCCGGCATGGATCTTCTATTTTGCCGTAGGTTATTGTAGTGGCAGGAATATTAAACAGTTAAATAAAAGATTAGATAAATACAAAAACTTGATTTTCCCATCGGCAATAATCTTTGGAGGGAGTTTAGCTTACATGTATCTATCAGGTAGTCTTAGTGAAAATAGCTCAAAAAGGTTTGATATGATTTTATTTTCTACCAGTATGTTTCTCTTAATATATTATATAGGAACAAAGATAAACAACACTCCCAGGTTCTTTAAGTTTATAAGTAGATACTCCTTTGGAATATTTCTTTTTCATATGATTTATTTGTACTTATCTACTTATCTTTTCACTGAATTCTTTTATATTAAGCTCAACCCATTCTTAACTCTAGTTTTGTTGGTGATAAGTAGTACTATTTTATCAATATTTACAACTTATTTCCTGGATAAAACTTCATACGGGACTCTATTAATCGGGAAATTAGAGAAACCTAAAAATTAATAATTGTCTATCGTAAATACCTTTGGAGGTAGTTCTGATGAAAAGTTTAATTTTAATGAGCTTTGCTGATTTCAAAAGATACTGGAAAAAATATCTAGCTTTTAGTTTCTTATATTTGCTTCTAAGTAGTTATATTCTGATTCCATTCCTGGGTTACTTTTTTAATAGGTTATTACTAGCTATAAGTTCAGGAGTATTATTAAATAGGTCCGCATTTTCTCTTTTATTAGATCCTATTGGTATTTTGGGATTGATCATTCTCTCTTCACTGGCAGTTATCTTTATTTTTATCGAAATCGGAACCCTAATTATCATTACACATGAAAACAATTTCAACAATAATATTTTTATTACAGAAGGAATATTTACAACTGTTAGATCTATCAAAGAAATAATGGGTTTTGGAATAATACATCTAGCTTTGCTCCTCTTATTTATAATACCAATAGTAAATATCCCTATTATGCCTGAAATATCAAGTTTGATCAGTCTGCCTAATTTTTTTATCGATAATATCTTAAGTAACTTCATCTTTAAATCTATTTACTTCACTACTCTTATTTTACTTGTTTATCTTCTAACTAGATTGATCTTCACTTTGCATGAAGTTTTAATAGAGAAGCAAAAAGTATGGCAGGCGATGAAAAATAGTTTGCAGCTAACCAAAAAGATAAGTATAAGCATCCTTTTTAAATTAATAATTTTTGATATGCTTATTTTCGCAGCTGGTGTTTTCTTATTTTCCCTATTATCCTATATCCCCAATATTTTTACCGGAAAAGTAAATTACCTTATTAATAACTATTTTATAACTATGTCCAGTTTTATCACACTAGTTTATTCTCTTATGCTAATCCCCTTGAATATAATCTTTGTCTCAAAACTTTATTACAAAGCTAAAAATAAATCTTTTCTTGATCAAACAATTAACACATATAATCTTGAGATTTTTGAAAAACTAGAAAAACTATTTTTTAACTTAATCGATAGTAAAAGATCTGCTCTAGCTTTTATCCTGATCATTAATATCTTAGCTTCATTCTATATCGGATATTTTACAACACAGGGAACCATCTATGCTGGACGAGATGTTTTGGTCATTTCTCACAAAGGAGTTGTCGATGGTGAATTTGAAAACTCTCTGACCGCTATTCGAGCATCTATGGCTGCTGAGGTAGATGCAGTTGGAATGGATGTCCAGCTAACAAAGGACAATGAGATCGTTCTCAATCATGATAGAAGTTTGAGAAGAACTTTAGGATTGCCCTATAATGTTAGAGATCTAACTTATGAAGAGCTTATTAGTTTAGATGTTACCATGCCATCAGGATTTTTAGCCAGCGACAAAATTCTGCCAACCCTGGATGAAGCTTTAGCAACGATTGATGGTGAAATGGATATCCATATCGATGTTAAAACTAATAATAATGCTGAAATTTTTGCAGAAAAGATAGTTGATATCGTTGAAGAAAATGACATGGTTGAGAGAGCGTTCATCCAATCTTTTGACAGGAGTTTTCTCGCCAGAATTAAAGAACTTAATTCTGAAATAATTACCTGTCAAATCATCTATTACGCCTTAGGTAACCTTGCGGAACTAGAAGCAGATTATTTTACAGTATACCAAGGTATGTTAGATCGTAAATTGGTTAAAACTGCTCGTAAAGCAGATAAAGGAATCTGGGTATGGACAGTCAATACAGAAGAGGATATTAAAAATGTCCTCCAATACAATATAGATGGAATAATAACAGATTATCCATTACTAGTTAAAGAAATCCTGGGTAGAAGGACCATAACTGAGTAAACTTAGGTATTATTCTATATATGCAGTACCCTCAATCTGAACCAAACAATTAGGATTTACAAAATCAGAAGTAACCACTACTCTAACCGGATAGTTACCTTCAGTAAAATATTTGCACCAGATTTTATGCATTTGTTTAAAGTCGCTTATATCTTTTAATATAACCGTCAGCTTTACAACATCTTTTAATCCTAAATTAATTTCTGCTAAATATTTTTTGAGTTTATTAAAAACATTTTCCAACTGTTCCGTAAAGTTCATCCCACCTGCTCCCAAATGACCGATATAAACGGTGTCATTGTGAATTACAAAGGTAGATAAATCATATTCATCATAAGGTGGTATAACAACTCTTTCCATAATAATTGAACTCCTTTTCATCCTTAAATTTTATCCAATTTCAATCCTCATATTACAAATCTATTCTCCAATTATCTTAACCAGAACTCTTTTTTCCCGCTGACCGTCAAATTCTCCATAAAATATCTGTTCCCAGGGGCCGAAATCCAGTTCTCCTCCCGTTACAGCAACTACTACTTCTCGGCCCATGATCTGTCTTTTAAGATGGGCATCAGCATTTTCTTCAAAACCATTATGAGCATATTGAGAAACAGGTTCGTGAGGAGCTAATTCTTCCAGCCAATCCTTGTAATCCTGATGCAGACCACTTTCATCATCATTGATAAAAACACTGGCCGTAATATGCATTGCGTTTACAAGGCATAAGCCCTCCTGGATTCCACTTTTTCTTAATATCTCCCTAACCTGTTTGGTTATTTTAATCAATTCTACCTTATTTTCCGTGTTAAAATAAAGATGCTTTCTAATTGACTTCATCATAATCACCTCCTATATTAAATGTAAACTATTAAATAACTTACACTGATTAAATTAAGGGAATTTAACTAAAATCCTGCATCTTATGATAATTTTACATAAAAAATTAAATGAAATTGACAAATAAGATGTAATGGTATATTTTTAGAGAGAAACTACTGCCGGGATGATTTTTAACTCAAACCAACTTCTATGTTGAAATGATAAAATCGGATGGTGATCATTATCTTGCCTTTTAAAATTTTCTTTCTGTTCTATTACATCTTTGTTGCTGCTATTTCCTATGGAAATATATATTTAAACGGTATCGGTATTTCAGCCAGCCAGATCGGGTTTATGACTTCTACTGCTCGAGGGTTGTCAATCTTAATCCTGCCCTTGTGGGGGATGGCTGCTGATTATCTGGGTGCTACCCGGCGAGCCCTAACTTTTGCTATTGGCGGTACCATCCTTGCCCTGCTTGCTTTCACTCAAACCGAAAGTTATTTTATTATTTTTCTAATTTACATTATTTTCATCTTATTTGATGGACCTATCGTTTCCCTCTCAGATGCTTTGATTCTCAATCATCTCAAAGATAAAGCAGAAGAATATGGCCGTTTTCGTGTCTGGGGCTCAATAGGTTATATGTTAGCAGTTACTCCAGTCGGCTTTATAATCGAACAGACCGCCACCCGCAACCTATTTTATATAGGGGCAGGTTTTTTGCTTCTGGCCCTGCTCACCGGAAGTAAACTTCCTCATGGAGAAAAATCGATCCGAATCTCTCATCCAAGTGACTTCAAGTTAATCTTAAAGAATAAAGAATTATTTTATTTTTTGCTGTTTACCTTCTTTTTGCAGACGCCCTTGATGGCCAATTTTACTTTTCTCCCTATCTTCTTTACAGCCCAGGGCGGTGGTGAAACTCTTTTCGGATTAGCTATGTTAATCGGTTCTGCCAGCGAATTGATCATATTTCAAAAGTCTACTTTCTTCTTCCGAAATTTTAAATTAAAAAATATCTTGATGATCTCTGCCCTAAGTTTTACTCTCCGCTGGGCGCTGATCGGATTTTTCCCCATCATTCCAGTACTTCTTTTAAGTCAGCTCTTACACAGCCTGACTTTTGCCCTCTTCCACGTTACCGCGGTTAATAATATCTCCAGATTGGTGGGGGCAGAATTTCAAGCTACAGGTCAAAACCTATATGCCTCTACTATCGCCATCAGTACAGTTACCGGCAGCCTGATAGGAGGAATAATATACGACACACTTGGCGGCAGTTCTCTCTATCTATTGGGAAGTTTGATCTCTCTCCTGGCTGGAATAACCTATTATCTGGTAATAACCTGGCAGACATCTCGAATCTGATTAAGTAATGTAAGAAAGACTATTTGTAGTTAGCGTAAAAAATTCTTATAATTAAACTAGAGGTGATTTCTATGTTGATTAATTTTGCTATTAGTTTATCTATTTTTTTAGCACTATATTTTATTACGCTTAAATCGTCCCGGTTTATATTCAAAAATTTATCCTCCAAGAAATACAAGGTTATTCGAGATAATCTTAAACATCCTTTGTTTGCCTTGCTTTTAAACATAGCTCTCTTAATCCCTTTTGCCTTTGCCCATAATCTCAATATATTCCTGGAAAACATTAATCACTTTCTCAATATTACCTTCATCTTTGCTTTAAGCTGGTTCCTGATCGGTTTAGTTAGTTTAGCTCGAGAATATTTAGTACAAAAACACAAGATGAATGTCACCGATAATCTTCGAGCTAGAAAAGCTCAGACCCAATTTCGCCTTTTCGAACGGGTAATTAAGGTCCTGATCGTCTTTTTTGCTGTAGCTGCAGCATTAATGACATTCGAGTCAATCCGCAGTATCGGTCTTAGTTTATTCGCTTCTGCCGGGGTTGCTAGTATTATCATTGGTTTCTCTGCCCAAAAATTTATCGCTTCTTTAATCGCGGGACTGCAACTGGCAGTAACCCAACCGATCAGAATAGATGACGTGGTAATTGTCGATGGAGAATGGGGCTGGATTGAGGAAATTAATCTGACTTACGTTATAGTCAAGGTCTGGGATCACCGGAGGTTGGTAGTTCCTACTACATACTTTATGGAGAATGTCTTTCAAAACTGGACTAGAAAGTCATCTTTTATCCTGGGTACGGTATTTCTTTATACTGATTACACAGTTTCTATTGATGCTATCCGCGAGGAACTAGACCGCCTCCTAACGGATAACGAACTATGGGAAGGCTCGGTTAAAGTAGTTCAGGTCACAGATGCCACGGAAAAATCCATGGAACTCAGAATTTTAGTCAGCGCCGATGATTCACCTACCGCCTGGGAATTACGGGTTTTTCTGCGCGAAAAATTAGTTAAATTTATTCAGAATAACTATCCAGAGAGTCTCCCCAGGACCAGAATTGAATTCCCCGAAAAACCTGGAACTAGTTTTGCTTCCCAACAAAATAAATAAAAATAGGAAATAATGATACTAATTGGTCTCTTATAATTCTCTGCTGAGTTGACGGTATCACCTCCTATTCAGCTCCGTTTTAAATCTTTTTACTCCTATAAAATATTTACCAGCAGAAAAAATTAAATTTCTCTAAAAAAAGCTCCCGTACGGGAGCTTAGAATATTCTATGGAGCTGGTGATCCGAATCGAACGGACAACCTGCAGTTTACGATACTGCTGCTCTGCCAATTGAGCTACACCAGCTTATAATTGGAGCGGACAACGGGATTTGAACCCGCGACCTTTGGCTTGGGAAGCCAACGCTCTACCAGCTGAGCTATGTCCGCCTGCTTATATATTATACCATACCAAATTTAAGATAATCAATAGCTAAAATATCTCCAGAATAATTTTATCGTTGATTCTTTAATTCAATTTAAGTAAAAGCAAGTTCGGGAAACTTGAAATCTCCCGGGCTGCAGTCTAACCCACGTACAAAAAGCGGATCAGTCTTATATTCTTCCATAGTATAATCCACTTCCAGCCGATCAGGCATAAACCCAAATTCAACTCTTTGCACACCTGCAAAAGGAAGATGAGCAGCTAACTCAGAAAACGTTATAGGCTGAAGCGCAAATAGGGCAAATATCTTTAATGTAGAACCTGTCTGCCTGGCAATAAGTAATGTTTTGCATTCTGGTAACTCATAAAAACAATCTTTTAAATACCCAACATGAAGATGGAACATATTAATATTGGCAGCATTAAGGCAGTCCAGTTTTTGAGAGAAATTCACTCGGTTATAGACGTAGTTCAAAACCTTTTTATCGTCATACTGTAGTTTATTGAAAGAACAAGAATTATCCACATTCCCAATATATACAGGCAGTTTTTCAGAAACCTGCTGAAAACCAAATTTAGGATAAAAATCAACTACGTCATCGTTGGCAGACAAATACATAGGGGAATCATCGTACTTTTTTATAATTTTTTCCATCAACATTCTGGCCAGCCCTCGGCCCCTTTCTTCCTTTCGGGTGGCCACAGCTCCAAGAGAAAGCGCTGGATATTTTTCGCCTTTAAATATTATCTGAGATTTAAAGACATTGATGTTAGAAATTATTTTACCCTCTTCTTCAACGGCGTAACTCTCATAATTCTCATCCCAGAGATTCAAGTCATACCAAAACTGAAAATCTAGAAAAATTTCTTTTAAAAGATCATTTAATTTATGTTGATATTGTTTATTATTTTGATTATTAAATAGTATCTTCACTCATTTACCTCCTAAATAATTAAGCTATATAATTATCTTCCTA
>JBNJDR010000073.1:0-6900 GCA_051745085.1 Bacillota bacterium
AGACATAAAAAGATATAAAATATTAACAGATACGATAAATACAAAGGTTTTAATGAAAATTATAAATACAAATATTGTGGAGGTGACTAAAATTAACTTTTATATTATTATTACTGCATTAATTGCAATATTAGCAGGCTTAACAGCAGGCTATTTAATTAGAAAATATATTGCTGAAGCTCGGATTCAATCAGCTGAAAAAGAAGCAGAAAAAATCAAAGACGATGCTCGTCGTGAAGCAGAATCAACTAAAAAAGAAATAATATTAGAAGCTAAAGAACAAGCGCATCAATTAAAAGAAGAAGCAGACAAAGAAAATAAAGAACGAAGAGCTGAATTGCAAAAATTAGAGAATCGCTTAATGAATCGAGAAGAAAATATTGATAAAAAGACAGAGAGTTTGGAAGAAAGAGAAAACAAACTAAAAAACAAAGAAAAACAGCTTGAAGAAAAAGAAGAAGAAGTAAATGAAATTATTGCAGAACAAAAAGATAAATTAGAGAATATTGCAGGGATGAATCAGTCAGAGGCGAAAGATTATTTATTGCGAAAAGTTGAAGAAGAACTTGAATTGGAATTTGCCCGTAAAATCAAGGAAAAGGAAGCTGAATTAAGGGAAGAAGCCGATAAAAAGGCTAGAGAAATTATTTCCATTGCTATTCAGCGATATGCTGCAGATCATGTAGCAGAAACTACTGTTTCGGTTGTTAACTTACCAAATGACGAAATGAAAGGTAGAATTATTGGCCGTGAAGGTAGAAATATTAGAACTATTGAAAGTTTAACTGGAATTGATTTGATTATAGATGATACCCCAGAAGCAGTTGTTATTTCTGGTTTCGATCCGATTAGACGTGAAGTTGCTAGAATTGCTTTGGAAAAACTAATAGCCGATGGAAGGATTCATCCTGCTAGAATTGAGGAAATGGTAGAAAAAGCTCAAGAAGAATTAGAAAATCATATTCGAGAAATCGGGGAAGAATTAACATTTGATACTGGAGTTCATGGACTGCATAAAGAAGTTGTGAAATATCTCGGCCGCTTAAAATTTAGAACAAGTTATGGCCAGAATGTTTTACAACATTCTAAAGAAGTAGCTCATTTATCGGGAATAATGGCTGCTGAAATAGGTGCTGACGTAAATTTAGCTAAAAGAGCTGGATTATTACATGATCTTGGGAAAGCAATTGATCATGAAGTAGAAGGTCCACATATTGATATTGGAGTAGACTTAGCTCGTAAATATGGTGAGAGTGAGAAAGTTTTACATGCTATTGCTGCCCATCACGGAGATGTTGAATTTGAATCAGTTGAAGCTGTTTTAGTAGCTGCTGCTGATGCTAT
Organism: Bacillota bacterium; assembly: GCA_051745085.1. GTDB lineage: Bacteria > Bacillota > Halanaerobiia > Halanaerobiales > Halarsenatibacteraceae > Halonatronomonas. The sequence goes on from JBNJDR010000073.1 coordinate 1,345, forward strand.
TTCTGCTGCCAGACCAGGTGCTAGAAAAGAAACTCTTGAATCATATATTAAAAGACTAGAAGAGTTAGAAGATCTTGGGAAGTCTTTTGATGGAGTTAATAATGCGTATGCTATTCAGGCAGGTCGAGAAATACGAGTAATAGTTGAATCAGACAAAGTAAGCGATACAAAAGCAAGCAAAATTAGTAGAGATCTATCTAAAAAAATTGAAGATAATCTGGATTATCCAGGCCAAATAAAAGTAGTTGTAATTAGGGAAACTAGAAATGTTGAATATGCTAAGTAAATAATTAAGTGACTTTAATTTATACCAAAGGGGCTCTTTTTTCAAGGGCCCTTTTTGTTGATTAATTTTATTAAGAGAAAGAGGGATGAATCATAATGAACTTTTTACTGATAGGAGATATTGTAGGGAGGGCAGGCCGGCGGGCGATTAGAGAACTGATGCCTACTTTAATAGAAGAACATGAAATTGACTTTGTAATAGCTAATGGAGAAAATTCAGCAGGTGGATTTGGTATAAACAAAAAAATTGCTCAAGAACTTTTTGATTATGGCATTGATGTTTTGACGATGGGTAATCATGTTTGGAAGAATAAAGGTATTTTTAAGTTTATAGACCAAGAAACCCGCATTATAAGGCCTTTGAATTTTGCTCCCGGGGTACCAGGACGAGGATATAATAGCTTTTTAAAGAATGGCCGGCGTATCACAGTAGTTAATTTAATTGGCCAAATATATATAGGACCTTTTGATTCTCCTTTTAGGGCGATTAGAGATCAATTAGATACAATAGAAAGAGAGTCAGATATAGTACTGGTTGATTTTCATGCTGAAGCAACAGGAGAAAAAGGGGCTATGGGATATTTTCTGGATGGAAAAATAGATTGTGTTTTTGGAACGCATACGCATGTTCAGACTAATGATGCTAAGATTTTACCTAAAGGTTCCGCTTTCATTTCAGATTTGGGTTTAACTGGAGCTGTTGATTCTATCTTAGGAATGAAATCTGATCCTATAGTAAAAAAGCATTTAACAGGACTTCATACTAAATTTGAAATAGGGACAGGAGCGGTTCAGTTAGCAGGAGCAGTATATAAGCATAAAGAAAATGAAATATATCCAGTTAAAGTTAGTGATGAATAGGGGGAACGATGATGTCTGCAGATCTTCATCTTCATACTACAGCTTCTGATGGTCAAATAAACCCCGAAGAGACAGTTAAGATTGCTTATAAAAGAGGTTTGAAAACAATCTCAATAACAGATCATGATACTATTGCTGGAGTCAACAAAGCATTTGAAGCTTCCAGGCTTTACGGGATAAATTTGATTTCAGGAATAGAAATAAATACCGATTATAAGGCAGCAGAGGTGCATGTTTTAGGATATTTTATAAATCAGGAAGATCCTGATTTATTGGCTTTAATAAATAAAATAAAAGTAAGTAGAATTGAAAGAGCCAAGAAAATGTTAATTAAAATTAATGATTTAACAGGGAAAAACCTGAAATTCAAGGAATTAAATAAGATGGTAAGAGGTAAGGTGATTACAAGAGCTCACCTGGCTAGATTTCTTGTGAAAAATAATATAGTTATTGATGAACAACTAGCATTTAGTAATTATATTGGAACATCTGCTCCTGCTTACGTAAAAAGAGATTATATAACTACCCCGGACGCAATCGATGTAATCAAGCAGGCTGGTGGGATTCCGGTATTAGCTCATCCAGGACGGACGGAGTATATTAACTTTGATTTGTCTGATCTGTTGAATTTTAATTTTCAAGGTATCGAAGTATATTATCCTCATCATACTCAAAAACAAACTAAAAAATTTCTTCGCATTGCGCTAGAAAATGATTTATATGTCACTGCTGGGTCTGATAATCACGGGCCAGGTAAAGGCTATAAAAATATGATCGGAGAAGTTAGACTACCACGGCGTTTTTTGAACAGGTTGCTGCAAGTACATAGGCCTTGACATGGTTTTTTTTATCTGTTAAACTGACAATATGTATGTGTTCTTACTTATAGGATAAAGAACATTTCCAGTTTTTTGTTTTAGTGTGTTACAAAAATAACAAGTATATTCAAATGGAAATGTTCAATTTAAGTTTAATATAACATAGAAGATTTAATTAATTACGGAGGTGTCAATGTGAAAGATTTAAAAAAGTTTCCCATTGGTGGTGTTCATTTGCGTGAAGCAAAGGAACTTACTACTGATATCCCTATTGAAAGGATGGAACTACCTAAAAAAGTTGCCATTCCAATGCAGATGCATATTGGAGCGCCTTGTAAACCTATTGTGGAAGAGGGTGAGGAAGTTCAACGCGGCCAGTTAATCGCGGAAAATAAAGAAGCATTATCAGCGAACATTCATGCTTCTATATCCGGAATATTTAGGGGGATGGTAGAAAAGCATAGTCCAGATGGTTCTAAGCTAAAATGTATGCTTATAGAAAATACTGGTCAAAAAAATCAAGAGTTATTACTAGAGAGAAACTACGATCCTACCGAGATGAATAAGTCAGATATTGTTGATATAGTTCAAAAAGCTGGAATAGTTGGTTTGGGGGGAGCGTGTTTTCCTACGCATGTTAAGTTAAGTCCCCCCCCTGATAAACCTATTGATAGTATAATTTTAAATGGCGCAGAATGTGAACCTTACTTAACTGTTGATGACAGATTAATGAGAGAAAAGACTAATCTGCTTTTTCAAGGTTTAGATTTAATTTGCAATGCTGCTGAGGCTGAGGCTGGTATGGTAGCAAGTGAAATTAATAAGCCAGAGGCTGTTGAAGCCATAAAGAAAGAGGCTAAGCAGTGGGAATGTGTTGAAGCAATCCCTCTTGATACTACCTATCCTCATGGAGCAGAGAAGCAGTTAATTAAAGCGATATTAGATAGAGAAGTTCCTCGGAGAAGCCTGCCCATGGAAGTAGGAGTAATTGTTAATAATATCCAAACTGCTATTAAAATTGCTGAAGCCTATTATCAGGGACATCCTTTGATCGATAGGGTTTTGACAGTTAGCGGCAAAGGTCTTAAAGATCCCAAAAATCTTGTAGTTCCTTTTGGGGTTTCTGTAGAAGAAGTTATAGAGTATTGCGGGGGTATTGTAGCAGAGGATTATAAGATTATTATAGGCGGACCTATGACTGGGAAAAACATTAAAACTAAGGATGTTCCTGTAGCAAAAGGAACATCAGGAATTTTGATTTTAACATCTGATGAATATAGCGATGAAGAAACCCGAGTTTGTATTCGCTGTGGAAAATGTGTGGATGTTTGTCCTATGCAGATTCTTCCAAACAGAATTACCGCCTTTGCTAATAATGATATATTTGAAGATGCAGAAATTGCAGGTTTAAATGATTGTATAGAGTGTGGGGCATGTGCTTATGTATGCCCATCGAGACGACCTTTGCTTCGCTGGATTCAACGAGGGAAGGCTGCAAGTAACTAAAAATTTGGAGGTGTAATATTTTGGCAAATTCATACGAATTTTCTGGTCCACATGTTAAAAAACCTGATTCAGTAGAAAAAACGATGTGGAATGTTGTTATAGCTTTATTGCCTGCAATGCTTGTTTCTGTTTATTTATTTGGCAATTATGCGTTATATTTAATTGGAGCTACTGTTTTATCAGCTGTAATTTTTGAGATTCCTTTTAATGGTGATTTATCTGGCTACAAAAGATTTATTGGTGATGGTAGTGCAGTAGTTACTGGAGTCATATTAGCGTTATCATTACCACCGAATTCTCCCTGGTGGCTGCCAGTATTAGGCGGGGCATTAGCGATTATTGTTGGAAAGCAATTATTTGGTGGGATTGGCAATAATATTTTCAATCCTGCTTTGGTAGCTAGAGCGATTTTAGCAATCTCCTGGCCTATTTATATGACACAATGGGTTACTCCTTTTGATGGCGCTACTACGGCAACTCCTTTAATGGCTATGGGGTCAGCAGCAAGTTATTGGGAATTATTTATTGGAACTATTCCAGGAAGTCTAGGAGAAACTTCGGCGATTGCTTTATTAATTGGTGCTGCTTTCTTGTATGTGAGAGGATATTTAGATCTTCGTATTTCTTTATCCTATGTGGCGGCATCAGCATTAACTGCCCTTTTACTTGGCGTTGATCCGATATTTACTATATTATCAGGTGCATTAATCTTTGGTGCTTTTTTTATTGCTACAGATATGGTATCTTCACCTACAACAAAGGGTGCTCGTATAATTTATGGGATCGGTTGTGGAGCCTTAACAGTAATAATTAGAGTTTTTACTGCTTTACCCGAAGGGGTAACATTTGCCATTTTATTAATGAATGGCTTCTCTCATCTGCTTGATACTTTGTTAGAAGGATATATATTTGGTGAGATTAAACTGAAAGAGAAAAGAGCTTTACAATTAGGAAGTGTACTACTTGCTACTGTTATCTTTGCTATAATAGCATACGGGGGAATAACAATATCTGGTACTGAGAACTTACAAGAACATAATCAAGTTTTCCAAAAATATATGGAAAACTATTTCCCGAAAGCTAATCAGTTTAACATTTTAGAAGATCTAAAAAATGATAAAATTTTAGCTGAAGTTAAACAAGATGAAGAAAGATTAGGCTTTCTAGCTTATGTTGCTAGCGAAGGATATGGCGGGAAGATTAAAACTTTAGCAGCAATTAACTTAGAAGGTGCACTTATAGGTAGTAAAATAGTTGAACATAATGAAAGCAGTACACTTGGGGCAAGAGTTGCTCAGCAAGAATTCTTAGAGCAGTTCGAGGGAGTTAGATATGAACAGATAAACCCAAGAATGAGTTCAGATTTTGATTTGGATGTTATAACTAATGCAACTTTATCTTCAAACGCAGTAGTTCAGTCTATAGATCTTGCATTAGAGTTGGTTCAAGATCAAATTGATGATTTAGACTATGATCATATTCAATTACCAAATGGTAAATATTATGGAACCGGAAATGGAATGTGGGGTCCTATAGAAGTAGAAGTTATAGTTCAAGAAGGCTTCTTGCAGGATATTAATATAATTGATCATCAAGAGACTCCGCAAGTAGCAGGCAGTGCATTTTCTCGTCTTAAAGAAAAAGTAATTATGGAGCAAGGTACCGAAGTGGATACGATCTCCGCTGCAACCATTACAAGTAGAGGAATGTTAGCAGCTATTGATGATGCTATTGCTGCAGAAAATATAGAAGTTCCTGATGTGGAATTTGACATTCCTGATGGTGTTTACACAGGTACTTCACCTGGTAGAAATGAAGAAATAACAGTAGAGATAACTGTTGAAGATGAAGAATTAGTTGATGTTAGAATAATTAGCCATAAAGAATCAGACTACCTGGCTGATCCAGCTTTTGATTTATTATCGGCAAGATTGCTGGAACAGCAAACAACTCAGATTGATTTAGTAGCTGGTGCAACAATATCCAGTAAAGGATTTTTAGCTGCAGTTGGAGATGCAGTTGATTCAGGTAGGGTCGATGAAATAGCTTATCAAGATGGCACCTACACCGGAGTCGGTGAAGGTTA
>JBNJDR010000074.1:0-6875 GCA_051745085.1 Bacillota bacterium
CCCTTCTTTTTAATTCCAGACTTCCGTTGGGGCAGGCGCGGACACATACCCCGCAGCCCAGGCAGACATCTTTATCTATCTCAATTTGCTTTTTCATATCATCATTTGATTTTTTAGACCATTTGATCACATCGACCTGGCAGGCTTCGATACAACGACCGCAGGCGGTACAGGTTTCATGGTTCACTTCAGGGAGATAGTTGGCAGTTTCTATGGGGTTAAGCGACCCGAACTTCTTCACTGCCACCAGGGCTTCACAGCAGCAGCCGCAGCAGTTGCAGATGAATGCAGGTTCCTTCCTGACGTTTTCCCCACACTGGACCAGGTTTTTTTCGTAGGCTTGATGCAGTAATTCCATGCATTCACTTACCTCTACCTTCCGGGCATGTCCGTGTCGGATGAGCGAGTCGGCGGTAGAATTGAAGGTCATACAGATATCCAGGGGACTGTCACAGGCTTGACCGACATGATGCATCTTATGGCGGCAGTAGCAGGTGCTTATCCCGATATGGCTTGCTTCTTCGATGATATGGCTGGATCGTTCAAAATCCAGGATATGGACGAGGTTATCCTGAGAGAGGACTTCCTCCTGCACGAATACCCTTCCCAATTTCGTCTCCGTACTTAAAAATAATTCTTTGATAAAATCTTCTTCTACATTTAGATATTGATGATAAAGCTCTGCCAGTAGCTGTTGATCTATATCGTGCCTTACCCTCATCATGGAGAATTCAAAAAAACCTGCCATCGGTGGGGGCAGGACATATTTCTTCACCCCATCATCCTGCGAGTCAAGCAGGATGGCCCGGCTGGCCAATTCGTCCAGAATCTTTTCGGTCTTAACGGGATCTTCTTTCAATATCCGGCTGGCCTTCTCCACCGTAAATGGCTTTATCGGCAGCTGCGCCACCACTTTTGCTTCCTTTTCACTAAAAAGTATTTCCAGAATTTTATATAGAGTCTCAGAGGGCGGTGCCCCCTGGGGAAATTGGTTTAACCTTTCTTCTAAGCTTTTATACGCTGATTTTGCGGTTTTATGAGCCATAATTTGTCCTCCTCTTTATATTAATTTCTGTGTTAACGAGATTTTTCCTTCTTAACTAAGATGCCGGCTGCCGCTTGATAATTATTTCCTATGGAGGTATAAATATAAAAGAGTTAATTAGACCTAAAGGACTTTGCTGCTTAATCTAGAAATATGGGTGACTTAAGTAAGAGAGAGCATTTTTAGGGGGTGAATACAATAGCTGAGAAACTGACGCAACTTAAAGGTATCGGTAAAAAGGCTGAACAGCGGCTGAAGGAAAAAAATATCGAAAATTTAATCGATCTCCGCACTAAAACTTTAACCGCAGAACAACGGCAGAATCTAGCAGAAGAAGTTAAAGTTTCAGGCAAAACCGTTTATCTGTGGGCAAAAGAAGCTGACTTAATGAGGGTTGAAGGTATTGATTCCGAATGGGCTGAATTGTTGGTTAGAGCTGGGGTCAGAAATCTGGAGGATTTGGCCGAGGTTAAAGCGGTTGAACTTAAAAAAGTTCTGGATGTTTATAGTAAAAATTACCATGCCGAATATGAGGAAGGTCCTGCCTTGGAGCAGATAAAAACCTGGAAAGCAGAAGCAGCTCAGTTGGAAAATACTTTGCAGCTTGATCCGGATGATCCCCGCCTCGAAGTGATTTTTAAAGATAAATTAGATATAGATAAGAAGATCGATTTTAAAGAGGGCTCATTTTTTGATGACCTTTCTTCGATTATCACTAACATCGGTAAAGGTATAGCCGAAGCGCAGGTAGAATTAGATAAAAGTTCGATCGAAATTCAGAAAAAGATCGATGAAGATGAAGAAGTTGCCGGCTATGGACTACAGGCTACCTGGTATGTTATGCCAGAAACTACTTTTACTCTTAAAATGGAATACACCATGGTGGAAGAAAAGGAAAGTAAAGGTTCTGGCCTTCCCCTTAAAAAGCTATTTATTAGTCCTATGAACGCTAAATATCAAAATTATTTTAAATCGACCAGCACCACTGAAAGCGAATTTAAATTTAAAATTGTGCCTGTTCCACCTCCAACACAAGAAGAGTGATGATTTAGGCGGAGAGGGAAAGGAGGGATAAAATTGCCTGATTTTAATGGAACCGACAAAATAAACATTAGAAATTACAAGAAGCTTTTTAAAGAGAAGCAGAAGTTAGAAAAAAACCTAAAAAATAAAGACGATCTGATCGGGAAATTAAGAAACGAAAAAGAAAGTGTCGAAAACGAATATCAGGAGAAAACCGAAACCTTAAAGAAACAGCTGCAGAATAAAAATGAGGAAATAAAAACGCTTTCTGATAGGCTGGAAGAAGTATCTCAAGCCGAAGATGTAGATAAGTCTCTGGTGAAACAAGTTGCTAAAAATAATATAAAGATGCAGGTGCTGGAGAAAGAAATTGATATTAAGGCGGAGAGAATTATAGAGGTTGAGAACAAACTGGATTTGGTCACAAGAGAAAATATTAGACTTCAGAATCAACTGGAGAATATTAGAGATGCCTTTCAGCAGGAGCAGCTGGCTAAAGAAGATCTTAAAGTTAAACTTGATAATTTACAGGAGAACCTTCAGGCTGCCTTTAAGCCGGATGATATTTCTAAATACTTTAAACAGGCTATCGATGATTTTAATGATCAGGGTAACCAGGGAGACGGTCCTGTTAACTATATAATTAACGGTATGGATGTAGAATTAAAGGCTTCTTTAGGCAGGGATGGAGAACGCGGTCTGTTAATGTCTTCACCAGGGTTTGGGTCTAAAAGAGAGGAGGCCCTCAGTCAAATTAAATTTACCATCAGAGCGGTGCCCAGAGATATGGCCGGTAATGACTAACTAGTTTAACCATTCTTCTTGAAGTAAAGGAGGTGAAACTAATGGCAAACGTAGGTCAGGATCTATTAAACGTACCCTTTGCTGAGATGGTGGTTAAGCTGGCCAGCGCGATCGCAGAAGGTCAGTATAAACTGGACCAGGTTAGTTGTGAAATCGCCAAGTTTATGGGAGACAAAAAGAAGGCGACCATTTATCTTCCTGATTTGACCGATGAGACAGGAGAAAGTGAAATTGAAACCTCCCTGATCGGAGCAGGTTTCCAGCCTACATTTTATCAGTTCACCGACACCATAATTGAAGTTAAGATGGCGATTTCAATGAACAAAACTACGGAGGCGTCTGTTTCTGCCAGTGCTAAGGGGGGATGGGGACCATTTTCTGCTTCGGTAAATGCCTCTTACTCCTCCAAATATTCCTATAGTGTTGAAGGCTCAAGCCTGCTCAGGACCAAAATTACTCCGTTACCTCCTAATCCTTTTATGGAGAGGATTCTGGATATGCGGGCGGAACTGGAACAGTTAAAGATGGAGAAAGAATTTCTGAAGGATGCTGAAAAGAAGGTAGAAGAAGAGCGGGCAAAATTAGAGTCTGAAGAAGATGAAGAGTAAGGATCATAATTTTCCAGTGGAGGTGATTACATGAGTATCGGGCAGCAGTTATTGAACGTACCTTTTCCGGAAATGGTTTACAATCTTGCTTCTTCTATAGCGAAGAGTCAGGCCAACCTTGATCGCGAGAGCATTGAGATTCTAAAAATAATGGGCGATAAAAAGGAGGCTACAGTTTACCTTCCGGCGATCAAGCTGGATGGTGGTGAATTAACCAGTGATGATGAGAACATTGAAACCTCTATGATCGGGGCCGGATTTCAGCCTACCTTCTATCAGTTTGCAGAGACGGTGATAGAAGTTAAGATGGCTATAACTATGACCAAGGAATCCAGCTATGAAAGAAGGACCGAAGGTGAGATAAAGCATACCACAACTAAGAAGACCTGGTGGGGTAGAAGAACAGTATCGGTCCGCTCGACCCCGATTGATGCAACTTATTCCAGTAAGTATAATTTCCAGCAGGAAGGTTCCAGTACGATCCGGACCCGGTTGGTCCCGGTTCCACCTAATGCTTTTATGCAGCGGCTTTTAGATATGAAGGCAGAAGCGATGCAGATGGAATTTGAGTTAAAACTGAGGGAGATAGAATTGGCTATCGAAAATAAACGAGATGAGTTGGTCGAAGAGTAAATAAAGGAGGTGAGCAGAGTGGAGAAAGAAGAGAGGCGTGAGAATACTGAGGTTTTGTCTGGAGAAGAAATTAGCGAGGAGCAGTTACTTCAGCGATTGCGAGAACGCTCCATTCTGCTCAACCTTGATCTGGACAAAGAGGCGGATGGCGATGAAAACGGGGAAAACATTTTACTGTCAGCAAAAGAAGAAGTCATTGAAGAGGAGCTTCTGGAATCAGAGCATTTTCTTATGCCGATGAGCATGGATAATACGAACAGGCCAGCTTATACTGGTAAAACTAAAAAAGAAATTTATGATTACATGTCGGTTGAGATCAAATCGCAAAATTTCAAAAAAAACAAAAGTGATTTGATGGATATCGAATTTTCTCGAGAGAAGTCAAAGAAAGTAGAAAAAATTAAACCCAAAGAACCTGGAGAGAGAGCAGGTTTACAGAAAGAAACTTTAAAAGAGAAGACCAAAACTAAAAAAATAGATTTCAGTAAAGCTGATAAAAAGAGGGTTCCTAAAGCAGGACTGGCAGAAAATTGGTTTCTGATGAAAGTAGAAACCGAACTGGAAGAAATCATGGATATATATCATCAGAAAAAAATAGAGGACAAATGGAAACTTCAGCTCTAGGGGCAGGGGGTGGGGGTAAATGGAAGGAACTATATTTGCAGAGATATCCCGGGAGCTCAAGGGCCTGCATAATACTGCCTTTAAGTTAATTAATGAAGGAAGGTTGAATGAAGCCGAGGCATATTATACCAGGATTTTAGATATAACCAGCTACCTCCATTATTATGAAGGGATGGCTCTGGCATATTATAACCTGGCCAATTTAGAAATTTTGAGGGCTAATGAGCTGCTGGCCCTGAAAAAGCTGGTTTTAGCTCAGGAACTCTACCAGCAGGCTGGGGTTGAATCAGATGAGTGCGAAGAAAGTATCCAGAGATTAGCCCGCAAAATGATGGAAATGGGAATAGCTTACGAAGGTAAGGGGGAGCTAAAAAAGGCTTTGAGTTTTTATCAGGCCTGCAGACCCTACGTTAGCAAAAATCATCAGGATGCACTTTGTTATGAAATCGATCTGCTGCAAGAGGTGATCACAAATGCAGAGACAATTAATCGCAGAAACTCTGATAAAATTAAATCAACTGGCCATAGAAAAAATTAGAGAAAATAAATACCGGCAGGCCATCGCATACTTCCAGCAGAGCCTTTACCTGGAGGAGAAACTGGATCTAACAGCTCAGATGGCCCAATCCTTTTATAATTTAGCCACTACCTATATACTCCTTGAAGATTATCCCCAGGCCTATAAGAAGATCAAGTTTGCTAAAATGCTTTTTCAGGAGGCTGAGTTCACTGAGGAATTTCAAAAGGCTGTAGATTTAGAACAAAAACTGAAAACTTTAATATGATAATAATAGAGCCCCTGCTCCGCTTTCTAAGCTTCTTAAGCGGATCAGGGGCTATTAGTTTGTGATATATTATGAAATCAAAGGGAGCGATAGAACTGCGCATTTATGAAGGCCGGGGATGCCGGGATAAGGGATCGAGGTGATGCGATTTTTCCTTGAATATGGTATAATCAACATAATAAAAATATGAACCTTTCAAATTTTTCCCATGAAGGAGTGGTATCTATGTTTAGAAGTTATATAACAATCGGTAAAATATCAGGGATTCCGATCCGCTTACATATAAGCTTTCTGCTTATACTGCCTTTTTTCACCTGGGTGATCGGGAGCAATCTCTCTCAGATTGCCCAATTAGCAGGAGTTACAGCAGAAAATGTGGGCATGAATCCATATTTAATAGGCTTTATCCTGGCTATTTTACTGTTTACCAGCGTTACCCTCCATGAAGTTTCCCACTCCCTCGTAGCGAGAAGTAAGGGAGTAGCGATCAGCAGCATCACCTTAATGTTATTAGGCGGAGTAGCTCAGATGGAGGATGAATTTGAAGATCCCAAGGATGAAGCGATGATGGCTTTTGCCGGTCCGCTGTTTAGCCTTGTTTTTGGGGCTTTATTGTTGTTTGTAGTAAGACCTCTGGCTGCAGGGACAGGTGCAGATTTAAGGGTGATCATATTTTATCTTGGTTTTATCAATATCTTTTTAGCAATATTCAACTTAATACCGGCCTTCCCCTCAGATGGCGGCAGGATCCTGCGCTCGCTTTTGGCCAACTGGACCACCCATTATCGCGCCACCCAGATAGCTGCTGGAGTGGGTAAAGCCTTTGCTGTGTTATTTGGGGTTTATGGATTTATCTCCGGGAATATCATTTTAATGTTGATAGCCTTCTTTATTTATATCGGCGCCAGCCAGGAGCAGGATACCAGCAAGAAGCGGGATATATTTGCCGACTTTACCGTGGCAGATCTGATGACCGAAGAGGTGGTCACCATCAATGAAGAAACTACAGTTGATGAACTTTTAGATATGATGATGGAAAAGACCCACTCGGGTTATCCCGTGGTCGATGATGAAGGAAATCTTACCGGCTGTATTACCCTGGATGATATTCGGGATATTCAAAATGAAGATCAGAAACTGAAAAATGTTAACGAGGTGATGGCCTGTGATGTCATTACCGCCCATCCTGATGATGATTTATTTGAAGCATTTAAGAAGATGGCTCAGGCTAATATTGGTCGCTTGATGGTGGTAGAAGATGGCGAGTTAGTGGGGATTTTAACCCGAACAGATATAATGCGGGCCTATCAACTTAAGGAGATCAAAGAGAGAAGAAAATAGGTGAAATGGGGC
>JBNJDR010000075.1:0-6863 GCA_051745085.1 Bacillota bacterium
TGCTTCGGCCACAACTTTATAGTCGCTGCCTTCCAGAAAGTTTTTGATCATCATCCTCATGAAGGCCGCATCATCAACTACGAGCACTGTTTTTGCCATATCAACACCTTCCTTTCTAAATAATAAAAGGATACTTCCTATTCAAAACCATGCCTAATAATAATCTATTAGATCTGTGAATAGGAAGCCTCTGTTTTCTTAGATATTAAATTTTGCTGCCTGTTCCGCTAATTTTTGCGCCATATCCGCTAACTGTTCAGAAGCACTAACAATCTCCTCTGTAGAAGCGCTCTGTTCTTCACTTGTTGCAGCCACTTCTTCAGAGGTGCTGGCTGCTTCCTCGCTAACGGCAGCTATTTCCTTCATAGCAATATCTACTTTTTCACTCCTATTTTTCATCTGACTGGTACTGGTAACAACATCATCTATCAAATTATTCAGCATATCTACCGCGTTCTCTATCTCCGCAAAATAATCCTCGGTGGTAGCTATAGCGGTGACGCTATCGTTAACTACTTCGCTGGTGTTTTCCATTCTTTCTGTGGTCACGGCCACGTTCTTCTGGATCTCCGTGATCAGTTCATCTATCTCTTTGGTGGCGCTGGAGGACTCTTCGGCCAGCTCCCTGATCTCATCGGCGACAACGCTGAAGCCCTGCCCTGCCTGGCCGGCCCGGGCAGCTTCGATAGCTGCGTTTAAGGCCAGCAGGTTGGTCTGCTGGGAGATGTTGTTGATCATATCGACGATCTTACCGATCTGATCGGAAAATACGGCCAGGCCGTTGATGCTTTCGGCCATGCTCTTCTGGTTCTCGTGGACCTCCTGGATCTGGCTGCTGGTCTCCGCTATCGTCTTGCTGCTCTTGTCCACCTCGCCGGAAACCCGGCCGGCCTGTTTTTTCATATCGTCGTTCTTGCTCGCTACTCCATCTATTTCAGTACTCAACTCGTTCACGGTGTCCTGGGTATCATTAACCTGGGCCGTCTGCTCTTCAGCCCCGGTGGCTACTTCCTGGATCGCGCTGCTCACCTGCTGAGAAGAAGCGGCGATTTCTTCACTAGAAGCTGACAATTCTTCACTATTAGAAGAGAGATTATCGGCTATAGTAACGATACCGCTGATAGTCTCTTTCAAATCTTTCCGCATAGTTTCCAGCGCTTTACTTAAGGTTCCTGTTTCATCCTGCTTATTAAGGTATTTTTCTTCTACCTCCTGAGTTAGGTCTCCATCTGCTATGGTACTCGCAAACCCGGCTGCATATGTTATCGGTTTAGCAATCCCACTGGCGATAAAGTAAGCAGCTATGGCGATTAAAGCGGCGGCAATAACAATGATCAAAATCATCGTATTTCTCATGTTATCTAAACCAGCAAAAATTTCAGCCGCATCAACTTCAACTACCATACCCACAGGCTGGTCGCCTAGTTTAGTTACCTGGCCCTGGCCTAAGACTGAATTATTAAAGTAATCGGGATACTGCTCAGCCTGTTTAAATCCAAAATCTCCCTGCTTGATCGGACCAGCCAGCATATCCACAGCTCTAGTTTCTATACTTCTATTCAAAGCTGAACCTGTTGCATATTCGCCCAGCAGGGTATTTGTTAACAACAGACCTTCTGAATTGATCAAATAAGCATCAGCTGAATCACCTAAACTGCTTAACCCATCATGAATAATCTGCACAAATCTAGTTTCATCCATGATCAAGTTGACCGTCCCAACCAGTTCTCCTCTAACTCCTTCACTTCTAATCGGTTGAGACAGAACAAGCGCATTATCATTAATTATATCAGAATAAAAGAGTTCAGACCAGGTCAAATCTCCTGAGGTGGCCCCCTGGATATAATCTCGCTCGGACAAATCTGTACCCGCAGGTATATCCTCTGTAGTTGAATAAACCACATTGCCCTCAGGATCTGTTAAAAAAGCTATAGAATAGCCATACTGATCTAAATAATAAGGAAGCATGGTGTCTAATGATCCTGATCTTCTATCTTCCCAATTACTATTATTAAGATTCCAGTTTTCTTCAGCAAGTAGGTTCATACTTCCAAAGATATTATTAACAGAAGCTAAAACCTGGATGTCACCTTCTCTTTCTGCAAAATAACTTTCCAAATCTGTATCTGTTAACTCTGAATACATACTAAGCTCTGAATAAACCAAATATTCGATTTCATTTTGAGCGTTATTATAAGAAAGGACACCGATTACTACAACAGGAATAACAGCTAAAAGCAGAAATAATATTACTAATTTACCTTTTAAATTTAATTTCAACATCTCAATCCCCCGTTTATATTATTTTAAGCCCACGATTTTTCTCAAGTTGCCTCCTTTCCTCACATAAAAAAAATATTGCAACTATAGCTGCAATAAATATGAATATATCATATAAGGTATTCTGCAGCCTGGCGGTCCTGGATAAATATCTTTAGACCCATAGCTTTGAGCCACTACCTTTCGATAGCTTTTCCCAATATTTAATTATATTTTATCTATCTCACTTATTTTATCGAATTAAAATAATATAACTTAAATGTAATTAAATCCTGTGTAGAGGGATTAGGATTGGTTAATGTTAATTTACTAACGTATACTTGCTTAACAGACCAGATATGAAATATTTAGAACCAAAAAAAATTATTCGATTCTCCGCCTTAAAATGTTGGCAAGCAATACCAGACCCACTGCAGTAACTAAGGCTTCAACCATTAGTAAAATCAGATAGCGGGGGAAACTACCTGCAGTTATAGCCAAAAGAGCTGCCTGGATATTCGTGCCTAACATAAAGTCAGATAATCGAATAGTAATAAAATAGCCGAACGCTGCTCCTGCTGTCATTAAGGTGATTTTCGCCCAGCGGGATAACTCCTCATGCATCACCAGTCCCAGCAGAAGAGAAAGGAGTAAATAGAGGATCACAAAAAATAACTGCTGCATAAAAAATAATCCTGTTAGGATGAGGAGAGCCAACATGGTAACTGCAGTCTCCGGCCAGTCATGACGGCGGAGATTAAAATATAAAATTAAAGGAACCACGATACTGTTAAGGATATTAGTAACACCCCTAAACAACATGAAAGATACCGCAACCAGAGCCAGAGACACAGCACTATAGGTGAGATTTCTTAACCTCATTCTCTGCCCGCCTCATAAGATTCTGCCAGTTGGATCCCATTTTCTGCAGTTAAATCAATACCCCACTGCTCAACTAAATGGGGAGCAAGTTGAAAAGCTCTTCCTCCTACAGCGATGGCCAGGTCTTTGATTTCCTCGTCTGCTCTAATTCCATCGATTACCGCTTTACATTTATCCAGATAGGTCGGCATCGTCACCGAAAGAGCAACTAAATCAGGTTTGTTCTTCCGCAGTGATTTTATGATCGCATCATTTGGGACGGCTGCTCCTAAATAAATACTATCCCATCCCTGCATTTCCATGAGATCGCAAAGCATCCGCATCCCCATCTCATGGAGTTCCTGGCCCACACAGCAGGCCGTTACTTTCCGACCATTACGGGGGCTAGCAAATATTTTGGGCCATAGCCCCATCATAACCTGCTGGGTTACCCCGGTGGCATAATGCTCTTCATCTACAGCGATGATGCCTTCGTGCCAGAGCTGGCCGATTTTATACATCGTCTTTTGAAAAACTTCAAGGTAAATATCTTCGATAGAAACCCCGGACTCAAGGGCTTGATCAATGGTAGTCTGTGCCCCCTGGCGGTCGAACTCCAGAATCGCTTTCAGGTAATTTTGCCGAATCCCGCCTAACAACCCTTCGTCTTCTCCTACGGAGGTCGGATTAACTTCTACTTCCCTGGTCACAGCAACCGCATTTTCAAGATGGTGTAAAGCCTGCTCAACCTGTTCCGCTGGCAGTTCCTCCTGAAAAACCTCACCGATAATCTTATAATGAGTGACCATCTGTTCCTTAACCTGGTCGGCTGGAACATCATCCATCCTGTTGAGCATAAGCCTTACCAGCCAATCAGCGTAATCTTCATAAATCATATCCGCTTCATAGCGGATAGATATATCTAAAAATTTGAGGTTGTAGCTTATATCTCTCTTCATCTTGCCCTTTCGATATTGGTCATAACTTTCCCGCAAACTCTCATCCTGTTCCAGCTGCCGCTCGAAAATAATATCAGCCAGTCTCTTCTGTTCGGAACTGCTATCATAGAATAACAGGCTCATTGTTTACACCATCCTTTCGTTTTTTATCTGACCTTAAATCACGTTCTTATGCATCTTATTATATAACATTAACACCCAAACTAAAAGCTGGCCCCAGCAGGGACCAGCTAAATTAATTATTAACTATTTTAAGCTTAACCTACTCGGTGAAAGTAACATTACTCAGGTCATGGGTTACCATGGGATGGGGTTTAAAGTTCTCCACATCAGGACCGACCCCGATCAGTCTGGTGGGGTTCAAGATGAAGACCCAGGGGGCCTCCTCTACCACTATTTCCTGAACTTCATAATAGACTTCCTGACGGACTTCAGGATCAGCAACTGTCCTACCTCTCTCCAGCAGTTCGTCTACCCGGGAATTCTCATAATAAGTTCTGTTACCCGGCGAACCGAACTGGCTGCTGTGGAAAAGAGGATAGAGACCATAATCGGCATCACCGGTTATGGTACCCCAGGTCAAGACAAACATATCATGCTCGCCCTGAGCGGTGGTTTCTAGAAAATCACCAAAGCCTCTAGTTTCAACAGAGACGTCGATGTTCAATTCCCGCAAATTACTCTGAACGAGCTCGGCTGTCTGCAGAAATTGGGGATCTTCGGTGGAAAAGAGGGTTAACTCAAATCCATCTTCATATCCTGCTTCTCTCATCAATTCTTTAGCTTTACTCAGATCATATTCATAGCCATCTAGATCAGGATTATGAAAAGAAATATTTTCAGCCAGAGGTCCGCTGGCTCTTTCGCCCTGGCCCCCATAAACAAATTCGAGGATATCGCCGGAGTTCACAGCGTAATTAATCGCCTTTCTCACCTTAACCTCATCTAACGGCTCTTTTTGCGCATGAAACCCAAGATAAAGAGTAGATAAGGATTGATAAGGTTCTAAGGTTATTCCCTCTGCTGCTTCCAGGCGGGTTTCATCTGGAGGAGCTATGCTGTAAGCGATATCCACTCCACCTGTTTCTAGTTCTATCGCTCTTACCGTATTTTCAACTATCGGTCTGATCCTTAAGTTCTCTACCCCGGCATTTTCTCCAAAGTAATCAGAGAAACGTTCCATCAAAATATAATCGCCGGTAGACCATTCCTGAAACTGGAAAGGCCCTGTTCCTACAACTACCTGAGTACCATAATCGTCACCGGCCTCTTCAACAGCTTCCTGGTTAAGAATAGAAACAACCGGGTGAGCCAGATGACTCAAGATAGGAGCAAAAGGCTCCTTGGTTTTAATTCGAACAGTGTATTCATCGACCACTTCTGTACTTTCTAAAAAACTCACGATGAAGGACCCTGGAGCAGAAACCTCAGGATCGGTCAACCTGTCCAAAGTAAATTTAACATCGTCGGCAGTTAACTCATTACCATTATGAAATTTTACACCTTCCCGCAAATAAAACTCCCAGGTTAAGTCATCAACCTGTTCCCAATCATGGGCTAAACCTGGCTCTAACTCCATATTCTCATCCAACTGAACCAGATTATCATAAACCTGAACCCAGGCCTTGATCGAAGGGCCATCGTTGGCTTTATGCGGATCCAAAGATACCGGTTCATCTTCCTGAGCGACAACAAGTTCTTCTGCAGTAATCACGCCAGGATTAAATCCCTGACCAAAGACAAATATCAAAGCTAACACTAAAAGCAAGGTGGTTAATTTTTTCATGTATGTGTCCCCCTGTTTTTGTGTTAAAAGTCAAACTTGCTAAAACAGATTTGATTACTCCACTTTCTTGTTAGCTTCAATATATCACATTATTAAATTTAATTCAAACTAAATTGGTATGTTTAATTTCTCCATTGAAATGAAAGTTCAACGATGGTCCCAGGCTCTTTAAGTGTTTCTAAAAGTTCCAGAGTCGCCATGACTACCTGCAGCTGTTTTGCTGTATCCTCTGGATTACCAACCGGGCTGCCGAAAGGAAATGAAACATTTGCCACTCTGGGAGATTTATTTAACTCAGCCACTTTCCTGATCAGATTAAGGGTAACCGTAGATATACCTGCTTCTTCAAGTTCCCGGGCTAACAGTCCACCGGACTGCTGACAGATCGGTCAAACAGGTACAATAAAGGCGGCATCTACACCCATTTCTTTCAGCTTTTGAGCTATCTGCTGAGCTGTATCATATAGTTTATCCGGTTCAGGTATATATCCGCTTATACTAAAATTAACCTCAGCCAGGCTCCCGATGAAATCTTCCTGCACCAATTGTTTTAAACGCTCAACCGGGAATACAGTATTAATATCCTGTTCAGCATATCGTTTTTCATAATGTTCATGAGCTATCTTTAGTTCATCTAAAGAAGCATTCAGGGGAATCTCCCGAAATGATTCATCCACATCTTCTCTGTCCTTTATCTGGAATGGTTCATCACCCTGCAGATAAAGCCCCCCTGTACTGATCAAAGCTACTTTGCTCTCCTGCAGCGGTTTTTGTAATTCTGTCCAGGGTGCAACCTCATTTTCCACCCAGGGAAAGTTATTAACAAATTTTTCTAATTTACTACTCATCTTAATTCCTCCTTGCTCAATTTGACTTATAGATAACTCGACCCCGCTCTGGAACAGTTATTTCCACATAATAATTATCTGCATCTAAAGCTTTAACTGGTATAGATGTCTCTAACTGATCAGGCCTGGAAGAATATATGCAGGTGAACA
>JBNJDR010000076.1:0-6764 GCA_051745085.1 Bacillota bacterium
ATTTTTGTAAAAAAATAGGAGGTATAAAAGATAATATGAAATCTAGTAGAATCATTACCGTTCTTGTTGGGTTAGCTTTGGTCTTCGCTATGACAGCTGGTGTGTCCGCCCAGGACATCAATGTAGGTATAGTTGAATTACAGCCGATTGTGCAGCAGCATGGAGAAGCAGCAGCTTATCAGACCGAGATCCAGCAAGAAATGCAGACCCTGCAGCAGGATTTTCAAGAACAGACTTCTGATTTAGACCCTGAAGAAGATAGTGAAGAGCTCCAGCAAATTCAGCAGGATTTCCAGCAGCAAGCAACTGAACTGCAGGAAACTTTCCAGGAAGAATTATTAAATATTTTAGAACCGGATTTTAGAGAATTCATGGAAGCTAATAACTATGATATGATAGCTCAGCCTGGCGGTATCTTAGCATCTGATGCCAATCAAGAAAATGTAACCGAAGCTTTTCTAGAATTTGTCAGTGAAAACAATGGCGAAAATTAAGCTAAATAGTATTAACTAAGTTTAAAATATAAGCCAGTCCAGCTGAAAGGAGATTAAACCTCCAATTTAGCTGAGCTGGCTTTTGTATTTTTACATATCAATTGATATTATATAGGTAGATACAAAAAAGGAGGCTGATTATCATGCATACCAAAAAAATAGTCGGAATTAAGCAGGTCAGTTTGGTATTACTGATAACGATAGGTATCGTTGTAGGCTTAGGCGGTACGAGTTTCGTTCAAGCTCAGGCCAACTCAATCGATCTCACTGAAGAATGGAGTTTTAATTTAGAAAATTTCTCTGCTCCCGCTCTTGCAGTTTCTGAAAACGGCAGCGTGTATATCGGCAGTACAGGTAACTCTGTTATAAAACTAGATACTAGAGGAAATCGAATTTGGCAGAATAACAACCACGAAGGAGCGGTTAACTCTCTGGCCGTGGACAGTTCCGGAAATATTTACAGCGGCAGCAGCGACAACACCCTAAGAATGATCGATAACCAGGGTAATGAAGTTTGGGTTTATGACCGCCACTGGTCCAGAGTAAGTGCCGTCGCCGTAGACGAAGAAGATTTTATATACAGCGGCAGTCGAGATAACCTGGTCAGAAAATTTAACTATGCAGGCACCAGACTGTGGACCTTCGAAGGCCATGATTCTCCTGTTCATGCCGTAGCAGTAGACGGAGCAGGTAATGTTTACAGCGGGGGTAATGATAACACTGTTAGAAAAATTGATAGCGATGGTAACGAGGTCTGGCAGTATGATAGACACTGGGCTAAAGTCACCGCAATCGCAGTAGATAATGAAGATAACGTAATAACAGGAAGTCGAGACAATAATGTCCGCAAACTCAACCCTGAAGGAACAAGGTTATGGACATATGACGGCCATGATAGCACGGTTCAGGCCGTTGCAGTAGATAACGACGGTAATATCTATACCGGCAGTTCAGATGCAACAGTGAGAAAATTAGATCCTGAAGGCAATGAACTCTGGGTTTATCGAGGACATGAAGCAAGCATTTTAGACCTAACAGTAGATGAGGAGGGTAATATATATACTTCCAGTAATGATATGATCATCAGAAAATTTTCAGAGCCTCAATAGAAATGATTAAAAAGATATATGGCCCCCTGCCCTTGCGCAAAGGGCAGGGGGCTTTTTTTATCCTTAAAACTTTAATAAACGGGCATTGATGGCTACGATAACCGTACTTAGTGACATCAGTATCGCCCCGAAAGCAGGCGAGATCACGATGCCATAACCCGCTAAAACACCAGCAGCGAGAGGAATGGCTATAGCGTTATAACCTGTAGCCCAGAAAAGGTTCTGCACCATTTTCTTAAATGTTAATCCTCCAAATTTGATCAACTGAACCACGTCTTGAGGATCACTTTCAACTAAAATTATATCTGCCGTTTCCGCTGCCACGTCGGTTCCTGACCCAATAGCTATGCCGATATCAGCTTTAGCCAGGGCCGGGGCATCGTTAACCCCGTCGCCGGTCATGGCCACGAAGGCCCCACCTTTCTGCAGTTCTTCCACATGTTTCTGTTTTTCATCAGGCAGAACTTCAGCAAAGTAATCAGTTAACCCTAATTCCTGGCTGACATACTCTGCCGTCTGCTGGTTGTCTCCTGTCAACATTTTAACCTTGATGCCCTGATCTTTC
Source organism: Bacillota bacterium (assembly GCA_051745085.1). Lineage (GTDB taxonomy): Bacteria > Bacillota > Halanaerobiia > Halanaerobiales > Halarsenatibacteraceae > Halonatronomonas. Next base: position 2,169 of record JBNJDR010000076.1, read on the forward strand.
AGGGTCTTAACCGCTTCGTAAGAGCTTTCCCGGATCTTATCAGCTAACCTTATCATCCCCAGCAGTTTACCTTCCTCGACCAGATAGATTTCTGTAAAAGGGCCCTCCTTGAGATCAACCTCAGGTAATTCGATCTCCTTCTCTTTAAGATAACCAGGTGAACCGGCAAAAATACTTTTACCCTCCAATTCAGCCTGGACCCCTTTGCCTTTAATAATTTCAAAGTCGTCTACATGCTCGATCTCTAATTCTCTGTTTCGAGCCTCTCTCACGATCCCCAGAGCGATTGGGTGTTCAGATTCCTGCTCTAAAGCAGCTGCTTTACTTAAAACCTCTTCTTCCGTATGATCATCGGAAAAACTAATAATCGACTCAACTCCAAATTCACCTTCAGTTAAAGTACCTGTCTTATCAAATAAAACCGTATCGATTTTCCGAGAATTCTCGAAAGCTGTCCTATTCCGGATCAGGAGCCCATTTTGGGCTGACAAAGTTGTAGAAACGGCGACTACTAGAGGAATAGCAAGACCCAAAGCGTGGGGGCAGGTTATAACCATAACCGTAGCCATCCTCTCAATGGCGTAAGCTAACTCGCCGCTTATACTGAACCAGGTAACGAAGGTGATCGCTCCAGCAGTGAGAGCTATCAGGGTCAACCATAGTGCTGCTCTATCCGCTAAGTTCTGGGTTTTTGACTTTGCTTCTTGAGATTCCCGAACCATCTCGATCACCTGGGAGAGATAGCTATCCTCACCTGCTTTTTCGATGGTAATTTTAATAGAACTATCTCCGTTGATGGAACCCCCAATAACCTCATCATCTACCTGCTTCTCCACCGGTTCAGCTTCACCGGTCAACATGGATTCATTAATATAACTATCACCTTCATAGATAACACCATCAGCAGGCACCTTCTCACCTGGTTTAACTAAAATCTTATCTCCTTTTTTTAGTTCTTTGATGGATATATCCTTTACATCTCCGTCTTCAATCACATGGGCCTCATCTGGCATCAGTTTAGCCAGTTCCTCCAGGGCCCGAGAAGCTCCCATCACCGACCTCATCTCGATCCAGTGGCCGAGCAGCATGATCACTATTAAAGTAGCCAATTCCCAGAAGAAGAATCTTCCTTCCAGCCCAAAAACGACGGCCGAACTATAAAAATAAGCTACAGAGATGGCCAGAGCGATCAAGGTCATCATGCCCGGCTGCTTATCCGCTAACTCACTTTTAAGCCCCGTTAAGAAAGGCCAGCCTCCATAGAAGAAAATAAAGGTCGAAAGCACAAAAAGCACATACTTACTCCCGGGAAATACAAGGGAATAATTGAAAAACTCCTGTATCATAGGAGAAAGAGCTAAAATAGGCACAGTTACAACTAAGGAAATTTTAAACCTCAGTTTAAAGTCTTCCAGCATCTGTTTATGTCCGTTATTCATCGTCTGCCTCCTTTACTGAAGTAGTAATTATTCTACTTTCCGCCCATATACTTTTATTTGGCGGGCTCCGGTATTACCGCCAGAAGATTCTACTACCTCGAACCTGACTGTACTGGCTGTTACAGGAGAAACCTGAAAATTATAGAGCTGATCGGCAGAAGGTATATCAAACTCACCGATCACTTCTCCAGTCCCGGTCAACATCCTCACTTTGAAAATTTGACCGGTTTCCCCCATGGTTCTGGTCCAAAACCCAAAACCTGTGATTTCTATCTCAGTTGGAAGTTCTATTTCAATCCAGGCCTGGTTACCCTCACCCTGGGACGACCATTCCGTGCCTGGGTCATTATCGATAGCATTAACTGAACCAAAAGCTCCTTCCGGATCCTGACCGAAATTACTACTCACCGCTTTTACCTCAGCGCCAGCTTCCTGAGAAGCCCAGTTCTTCTCTGCAGAAAATCCTTCTGCGGAAGCTTCCAGGGTCTGAAGGCTCACTATCTCCGATCGGCCAAGTTCTCCCTGAGGATCAATAGCTAAGGTTTCAAGATAATATTCGGTAGCGGCATCCAGTCCATATAAAGATAACTCTGTTTCCCGGACAGGACTGCCTGTTCCCAAGCGGGCTAATCTCCCGAAATCTCGATCTGGCCCAAAAGCAGTCGAAGCAATAGTGGGCTCCTCGGTGACAAAAGAAACTGCGGCAGCTCCTGATCCAACTTCGAGGATCTCTGGTTCAGAGGTGAAATAGTTTTCTACTCTTTCAACTTCCATAACCTCTGCTGAACCGTTAGTTTCCAGTAGAATATTGTCCCCATCTACATAATCCCGGGTGGAGATCACATACTCCCGGGAGCGAAAAACTTCGTGGTTTTCAGTAAAAGCTGTTAGAGTAACATAATATGTTTTATCCGGATCTAATCCAAGTTCGATGAGATGTTCAAGAGCCGGAGCGGACATCTCCATAGCTGTGAGTTCAGTATATTTACCGGGATCTTCTCCAAAATTCACCGCACATAATACCGGTTGGGGCGTCTGCAGGCGCAGATAAAACTTATCATTCTCGGCATAAAACTCAACATTAGAGTCACTAAAAAAATCTTCTGCCTGATCTGCCGCTGAGATCGAACCAGGTAAAAATGAACTCACCGTAATCATGGTAAAAATCAATAAATATATCAGCTTAAAATCCCAAAAGGCCTCCCTGCTCTTTGCGAATATTCTCATTTTTCTCACCTCTTTTTTATTATACCATAATATTAAGTTTTTATTCTACTCTGGTCTGGATCAGCTTTCTGCATCCTGTTCATCGAATCTTTAATAGAAGTGGTTAACCAGGTTATCATAATTATAAAACTGATCGATTCGGCCAGGGGAAAAGAAAACCAGGTCGCTCCGAGTCCAAAAACCTGACCTAAAAGATACATGCCCGGCACTAATAAGACGGCCTGTCTTAAAAACGTTAAAATAAAACTCGGCATCCCTTTCCCAACAGCTTGAAACGTAGCTACCCCCATGATATTTAAGACCAGGAAGAAGTAAGATAAACTTACTCTTTTTAAAGCGGTTACCCCAATTTCTAATAACTCCGGATCATTATTGAATAATCTAATTATAAATTCGGGGAAAAGCTGAAATATAATAAATCCGATCGCTCCAAAAGATAGTGCGGCTGCATTTCCTATTAAAATGGTCTTTTTCATGCGCCTGGGTTTATTATGACCATAGTTATACCCTACTAAAGGTAAATATCCCTGGGTTAAGCCGAACACCATCATCAAAAAGAAGGACTGCATTCTGAATATTAACCCCATTACAGCTATAGCCGTAGGGTTAAATGCCCCTAAAATTAGATTTATAAATACCATCGAGGCACTAAACAGGAGTCTATTTGCCATGGCCGGTATCCCGATTTGATATATTTCCTTTATAATTTGAAAGTCATAAGTGAAATCTCTTAATCTTAAAGTTATTTCGTTTTTATCGCTGAATAAAACATAAATAATAAAAATACCACCGATGATCCGCGAGAATACGGTGGCGTAAGCCGCGCCTGCTACTCCCAGCTGGGGAAAAGGTCCGATACCAAAAATCAAAAACGGATCAAGGATCATGTTCAAAACTGCCCCGATGATCATGGTCAGCATGGGAACGAAGGTATTTCCCTCTCCCCGCAGGATATAATTGAAGGTCGCGGGAATAAAGATCGCCATCGAGCCGGTCAAAATTATCTTAATGTATTGATACCCCAGATCTATTAATACCGGCTCATTCGTGAATATCCTGATCACATTTTCAGCAAAAAATATCCCGACTAACCCTACCACTACACCATATATGATCGCGATGAAGAAGACATGTTCGGCGACATTGTTGGCCCGCTCTTTATCGCCTCTTCCCAATAACCTGGAGATCAGGGAACTGGTTCCTACTCCTGTGCCGACTCCAACGGCGATCAAAAATATCTGCACGGGAAAAGAAACCGATAAAGCTGATAAAGCTTCTGTACTCAACCGTCCTACGTAAATGCTATCTACTATATTGTAAAGGGCCTGGATGATCATACCTATTATCGCCGGACCCGATAACTTAAACAGCAGGCTGGCAATAGGCTCTTTGCCCATCCGGGTTGACTTCGTTTCTAAGGCCATAGTATACCTCCATTCGTAACCATCAATTAAAGCATAATATAAATAAGTTGATATATCAAAAAAATCCCCGCCTGAGGCGGGGATATAGATAATTAACTTGATTTATCGCTAGAAATCAACCTGGATTCGGGTGTAAATTCGATCCCCGCTCATCGTATCCAGCATACCAGCTTGAGCAGATCCAGTTTCTGTATAAGTTGCTCCGGTCTGCCAGATCACGGAATCGGTCAGGGAGTAATCGAACTGCATCTCGAGCAGGTAAGATTCGCTCTCAAATTCGTACATCGAACTCATCTGGATCTTATGGAAATCTGCCACCGGTTTCTCGAAGTAGAGGGTGGCCAGATTTACGTCATTTTCTCCTTCGAGCCGACCCTGGCGGTGATAATACTGGCCCACCAGGTAGAGTTCATTGGCAAAGCGCCGATCTAATCCGATGGTGGCTTCCAGGCGATTGTCGAACTGGTCCTGATCGTACAGGCTGTAAGCTAATTCCAGCCAGCCGC
>JBNJDR010000077.1:0-6558 GCA_051745085.1 Bacillota bacterium
GAAATATCGAAAAAATTTGCTATTCCTTCCAGCCTGTGGTATCATTCTATCTAGTGGCTAGAAAAAATACATTTTAAGAGCTAGCTGCAGACAAATTAGGAGGAATAAATTTTAATGATTTACACAGGTAAAGTAAAATGGTTTAACGATCAAAAAGGCTTCGGTTTTATTGAAAGAGAATCTGGCGACGATGTTTTTGTACACTTTTCAGCAATTCAAGATGAAGGATTCAAGAGTTTAGAAGAAGGCCAGGAAGTAGAATTCGAAATAGTCGAAGCAGATCGCGGCCCCCAGGCCGAAAATGTTGTTGCAATATAAAGATAATAATACCTTTAAAATATAGCAACTATTCCCTGACTATATCAACATAGTCAGGGTTTTTTTATGACAGATATCCCCTCAAGATTTCCCGATGGTCGAAGACCATCATTTGCACAAAAAATTATTATTAAAAACAGGAAGTGAAATTAATTTGGAAAAAATAAAATTTAAAGAACTAGGACTTTCAGAAGACATACTTAGAGCAGTAACTGACATGGGTTTTGAAGCAGCAACCCCAATTCAGCGAAAAGCTATCCCTATGATCTTGGAAGGCAAAGATATTATCGGCAAGGCTCAGACAGGAACAGGAAAAACAGCAGCTTTTGGCATCCCCCTTTTAGAAAAAATTGATGTAGACAACAAAAACCCTCAAGCTATCATCTTATGTCCAACTAGAGAGTTGGCCATTCAGGTTGCTCGAGAGATTAAAAAACTAGCTAAGTATAAAGATGGTGTGACCGCCCTCCCTATCTACGGTGGCCAGTCGATCGGCAAACAGATAAAAGCCTTAAAGCGGGGTGCCCAGATCATCATCGGTACTCCAGGCCGGGTTATGGATCACATGCGCCGGGGCACGTTGAAGCTCTACGGGATCGATTATATGGTCCTCGATGAAGTTGATGTCATGCTGGATATGGGTTTCGTGGACGATATTAAAACCATCTTGAAGGATATCCCAGAAGATAGACAAACTCTGTTCTTCTCGGCAACCATCCCCAATGCGATCCAATCATTAAGTAAAAAATACCAGCAAAATTCTAGCTACATTAAAATTGCCCACGAAAAAGTAACGGTACCCCAGATAGAGCAATATTACTTGAATCTTAAAGGCAAAAATAAATATACAGCTTTGACCAGACTGCTTGATCTCCACTCTCCAGAACTGGCCCTGGTTTTCTGTAATACCAGGAATATGGTTGATCAGTTAACCTCCCAGCTGATGGCTGATGGTTATCCGGTCGACGGCCTCCATGGTGGTTTAAATCAGCACCAGCGGGACAGAGTTATGGGTGCCTTTAGAAATGGTTCCATCAAAGTCCTGGTAGCTACCGATGTAGCCGCCCGGGGTATCGATGTAGATAATATCGAAACCGTCTTCAACTTCGATCTTCCCCAGGACACCGATTACTATGTGCATAGGATCGGAAGAACAGGGAGAGCGGGTAAAAGCGGGAAAGCCTTTTCCTTTGTAGCAGGTAGAGATAGAGGTAAATTAAGAGAAATTCAGAGATTTACCAAAAGTAAGATAGGGCAGAAGAACATCCCCTCCCTTAATGCCATCGAGCAGGCGAAATTCCAAAATATCCTCGAAGATATTACCGATTATATCCAGGAAGAAGACCTGAGCAAATATATAAAATTGATCGAGAGCTCTCTGGATAACCAGTATTCTCCCACTGAAGTGGCTGCTGCTTTATTGAAGAAATCTTTAAACGGTAAAGACCAGGCCGCTGAAGTCCAGGAGATAAACTTTGGTGATACCGGGGCCGAACCAGGCATGGTCAGGTTCTTCATCAATGCGGGCAGAAAAGACCGCCTCAATCCCGGCCACGTAGTTGGCGCGATCGCGGGAGAAACCGGCATGTCCGGAAGACACATCGGAGCTATCGATATTTATGATAACTTCAGCTTCGTGGAAGTTCCCAGAGAGAACGGCCAGGAAGTATTAGAGATCATGAATAATAACTTCATTAAAGGCAATAAGATCAACATGGAGCCGGCTAAAGCAAAATAAATCGAATTCTAACTTGATCCACCTGAACTCAGCCTGTAGGCTGGGTTTTAGGTGGATTTTTTATTGGCCCAAAATTTGTCTATTCTTTAATTAAGTTATATAATTAAATATAAACATATTAATATAAAGAGGTGGTACAATGGCAGAGAAAGAATATTATCGACAAAAAGCAAAAGATGTTATCTCAGAATTAGACTCTTCCCCCCAGGGTTTAGATAATAAAGAAGCAGATAAACGCCTATCCGAGCAGGGTCCTAATGCCCTTAAGGCCGGGCAGGAACGATCCCTCCTCAAAATTTTTATACTGCAGTTCAAAGACGTTCTGGTAATCTTACTATTAATAGCGGCAGCGATGTCCTTTATCATCGGAAGTTACCGGGATGGTACGGTTATGATCATTATCGCAGTGATCAACTCGATCATCGGCTTCCGCCAGGAATATAAAGCGGAGAAGATCATGGATTCTCTTAACCAATTGGTGCAATCCCCCAGCAAGGTGATCAGGGAGGGCACCATCGAGGAGATCTCTCAGGAAAAATTAGTCAGGGGAGATATCGTCAGCCTGGAAGAAGGGGACAAAGTTCCCGCCGACTTGAGGATAATAGAATCTTATAACCTCCGTACCAATGACGTCTCTTTGACCGGTGAATCCATGCCCCAGGAGAAACACTCCAATGCAATCCCCGAAGAAAAAACTTTAGCCGACCGGGATAATATGACTTATCTGGGCACAACCATAGCAGCAGGTTCGGCTAAAGGCATAGTTGTAGAAACCGGGATGGATACCGAGATGGGTAAGATCGCATCTATGACGCAGCAGGAAGATCAGACTAAATCCCCTCTGCAAAGTGAACTGCAGTCGGTAGCAAATAAAATAGCTATCTTTGCCGTAATAGTTGCCTTCTTTCTCTTCGGCACGAGTATTTATCAAGGTTATGGCTTAGATTTCGCCCTGATATATGCCCTGGGTATAGCTGTAGCGGTCGTACCTCAGGCTCTACCTATGCAGATTACCGTAGCCCTCTCCCAGGGAGTAAAAAGACTGGCCGAGAAAAATGCCGTGGTCAAAAAGCTATCTTCAGCCGAAACGCTGGGATCGACCAACGTCATCTGCACCGATAAAACCGGCACCTTAACCAAAAACGAGATGACCGTGAAGAAAGTATATTTCGACGGCCGAGAGTACGATATTAAAGGGCTGGGGTATGAACCTGAAGGAGACATCGTAGATGAAGAGGGCAATTCTCTCAGCCAGAAAGAGATAGATGAACTGGAGTTATTGTTCGATACTGCAACCATGGCTTCCAATGCCGAAATCCATCCCCCGGATGAGGAGCATCCTAATTGGTACGCCATAGGAGATCCTACTGAAGCGGCTTTAATTACCCTATCGACCAAACTTGGGACCAGGTCTCCCGAAGAAGACGAGGAAAACCCGGAGTTACATGAATTCAGCTTCGACTCCGACCGGAAGCGGATGAGCTCTATCCGCCAATTTGAAGATGGTAACTATTTGAAGATGAAAGGTGCCTTAGGCAGTATCCTCTCCGTGGCCAAATACATCATCAAAGATGGTGAAGTCGTGGAAATAACCGATGAAGATAAAGACCGGCTCAACCAGCTAAACGAAAAATATTCAAGAAGTGCCATGCGGGTCCTTGCCTTTGCCTACCGAAAATTGGAAGATGAGGAAACCGATTATGTCATGGAAGAGATGGAAAAAGATGTTATCTTCCTGGGCCTGGCTGCCATGATCGATCCTCCCAAAGAAGGGGTGCGGGAGGCCATCCAGGAATCCCACGATGCTCATATAGACACCTATATCATGACGGGAGATCATGCCATTACCGCTCAGGCCGTCGGAAAAGAGATCCAGCTTTCCTTTGACGAAGAAGATGTGCCTGTGCTTACCAGTGAAGAACTGGATGAAATGAGTGAGATAGATTTAAGTAAGACGATGAGCAGCAATAAGTCCTTAATTTTTTCTAGAGTTTCTCCCCAGAATAAACTCCGGATCGTACGTAACCTGAAAGAGCAGCAGAAGATCGTAGCCGTCACCGGAGATGGGGTAAACGATGCCCCTGCTTTAAAGAGTGCTCATATCGGAGTAGCTATGGGACAGATGGGGACCGATGTATCCAAGGAAGCTTCTGAATTGATTCTGCTGGACGACAGCTATCCTACCCTGGTATATGCCATCCAGGAAGGCCGAACCATCTATAACAACCTGAAGAAAACGGTTATAGCCTCCCTTACCACCAACGGAGCTGAGTTGACGATCGTCCTGCTCGGTTTGCTGGCAGCAGCCATGTTCGGCTTCCCGCTGCCCATTCTGGCCATCCAGATTCTCTCGATCGACTTATTAGCTGAAATTTTACCTCTGACCGCCCTGACCTTCGACCCGGGTTCGAAGCATATCATGACCTCGCCACCCCGCAAACAGGAGGATCACATCGTCAATAAGCGCAGTTTCAGCGAGATCGCCTTCCTGGCTCTATTGATGGGGGGGCTGGCTTACTTGAACTTTTATCTATTCATCAACGGCCGGGCTGAACCGGTTCAGGCCGGGACAAGCATATATGCCCGAGCTACCACGATCAGTTATCTGACTATCGCATTTTCTCAGTGGATCAATATCATGTCCCGGCGCTACGAATATGAAACCATATTTTCAAGCAATTTCTTTAATAATAAGAAAATGCTCTATTCCATCCTGATTTCTATCGTGATGGTATTTATAGTGATTTATACACCTGGTATAAACAGCTTTCTCGGCTTTGCTGGCGTGTCTTTAGCCGACTGGACCAGAGTTGCTGCCAGCGGATTGATCTTTCTCCTGGGCCATGAAGGCATAAAGTTTATGAAAAGGCAGAAGCAAAATCAATTAAAGTAAGGGGTTTTGAAAATGCAGTTTAATCAATTTAAATTAGAAAGATATTTTTCTCAGTATGAATTCAATACAGAATATCTCTTAAGTTCGTCCGATTGTGAAAGTTTAAGCAAAAATGAACTGCTGGAACTTACTGATGAGACAACTAGACAGCTGTGGGAGGATTTGGATTTAGGTTATACCGAAACCAGGGGGCACCCTCTTCTGCGGGAAGAAATTGCTAAACTGTATGAAGGAGTTAGTGCGCAGGATATAGTCGTAGCTGCACCTGCTGAAGGCATCTTCCTGAGCTTAAATGCCCTGCTTGAATCAGGCGATCACGTTATCAGCATGTTCCCCGCCTATCAGTCTTTATACGAGATCCCCAGGAGCCTCGGCTGTAAGGTCAGCAAATGGCCGGTGGAGCTTAAAAACGGCTCCTGGCAGTTAGATCTGGACTTATTAGAAGAAAGCATCACCGCCCAAACTAAAATGATTATCGTAAATTTCCCCCATAACCCTACGGGCTACCTGCCTTCTAAGCAGGACTTTGCCCGTTTACTGGATATCGTCAGAAAACACGATCTTCATCTGTTTTCTGATGAGATGTATAAATTTAGCGAATACAAAGCTGAAGATAGGCTTACCTCTCCTGGAGAAATTTACGAAAAGGGAATATCTTTATCTGGTTTATCTAAAAGCTTCGGTCTTCCCGGGCTTCGGATAGGGTGGATTATTAGCAAGGAAGCGGACTTCTTAAATGAAGTTCTCAAATTTAAAGATTATACCACCATCTGCAGCAGCGCCCCCAGTGAAATCCTGGGCATAGCTGCCCTGCGGGCAAAAAATAAAATTCTCAACCACACTCTTGCTATTATCACTGATAACCTGCAGGCAACCGAGCAGTTCTTTGCAGATTACGAGCAATTGTTTACCTGGTATCCGCCCCAGGCCGGGCCAATAGCATTCCCTCAGCTTAAGGAAGATCTTTCTGTAGAAAATTTCTGCCGAGATCTTGTAGAAAAAGAAAGCGTTATGCTCCTTCCCGGTAGTGTTTTCGAAGTCTCAGGCAACCATTTCAGGCTGGGTCTGGGAAGAGAAAATTATCAGGAGGGATTAAACCACTTGAAGCGATATATCAAAGAAAATATTTAGGAGATGATGATTGGGGACGGGCTTATTCCTAGGCGGTAATCGAAACTGAAAAATCTTCAGGAGACCATATCCAGGAAGAAGAGAGATTTTAGGTAATTTTAATTCCCTCATCAGTAATATCTATAATCCCTTCTTTATATAAGCCGCCGATAGCTTTCTTAAAACTCCCTTTACTCATTTCTAGCTCTTGCTTTATTTCTGCTGGAGAACTATTATCGTTCAAAGGCAGAAATCCCCCTTCGGTTTTAAGCCTATTTAAGATACGCTGTCTGGCATCTTCTATCTTGCCGTACCCTGTTTTTCTCAAACTGACGTCAATTTTATTATCATCTCTGATTTTTTTAATATAGCCTTTAGTTCTATCCCCGATTTCATAGTCTTTATAGATATCATCTTCATAAACCAGACCGTAATATTTATCGTTAATAATAACCCGGATACCTAAATCAGTAAACTCATCGATGATAACTTCTACTTC
>JBNJDR010000078.1:0-6126 GCA_051745085.1 Bacillota bacterium
CAGGCTTCTTTAAATTTGTGCAGGTAAAATACAGGGGACCGAGAATATATTAGTAAGAAAATTAAAGAGGGTGATACCGATTATTTTGCATGATTTCAATCACGAAGTCGGGCTGAACTGTGAAAGCAATACCATGCGGGATATGCTGGCTTACCACGGGATTAAGTTGTCCGAGCCTATGATCATCGGTTTGTGTGAGGGTTACTCCTTTGTTTATCTCAACTTAAAAGCGATGGGATTCCCTTTTGTCGGGGGCAGGACTAAGGACGGCTGGCTGGAGAAGTTTGGGGAGAACACCGGAATTAAATTTGATATCCAAAAGACTACTTCAACGAAAAAGGCCTGGGCTAACCTCCTGGACCCTCTGGACCAGGAGGAGCCGGTGGGTTTAGGGGTAGACTTTTACCACTTAGATTACATTCCTGAAGCAGAGCGGATCCATTTTGTCGGTCACGTCATCACAGCCTGTGGGTATGATGACGATTATGTTTACGTGGCGGAACGAGATCGTCCTGAAATTCAAAAGCTTTCCCATGCCAGCCTGGAAAAAGCCAGGGCGGGCAAAGTAATGGGGATGGGTGGAGCTGATAACCTCAGTTTCACAATTACGGAAGCGCCTGAGTTTGACCTGGCTGGTATTCTGCCTGACGCTATTAAGCGGATGGGCCAGGCTTTTATGGATCCCCCGTTTAAAGGGGCCGGCTATCAGGGAATATATAAGTTGGCGCGGGAGATTAAAAACACCTGGCCGCAGATTGCTCGAGAAGATGAGTTTAAGGGCAGTAAGTTTAAGGGCTGGGGCTACGTGGCGGCGATGTGGGATGACTGGGGAAGTGGCGGTTCGATCTTTCGCCAGCCTTTGCGGGACTTTCTCCAGGAAGCTCAGACCTACGTGGATCAGCCGGCAGTAATAGAAGCCGGAGCGATTTACCGCGAGGTAGCGGCTCGCTATCAGAAGATGACCGCTTTATTAAGGCGGATGGATGAAGATAGAAGCGGAGAAGATAAGGCTTTAATGGAATTGGCCCAGATGGCCGAGCTCCAGGCGAAACGGGAAGAAAAAGCGATGAGGATGCTGGCTGAGCTTTAATTATACTAAGCGGGAAGGATGGTTTTAATTATGATATATGAATGGTTTGCGGGGCTTTCCCCTATAATTCAGGCACTACTGGGAACTACTTTCACCTGGTTTGTAACTGCTTTAGGGGCCTCGCTGGTTTTCTTTTTCAAAGAAGTCGATAGGAAGGTTTTAGATGGAATGCTCGGTTTTGCCGCCGGAGTAATGATCGCAGCTAGTTTCTGGTCATTACTTGCCCCGGCAATCGAGATGTCTGAACAGATGGGGGTTTCCGGCTGGATTCCTGCCGTGGTAGGATTTTTGTTAGGAGGTGTGTTTTTGCGGGTGGTAGATAGGATTCTGCCCCATATGCACCCCAGTTTGGCTGAAGAGGGACCGGAAGGGATCAAAACCAACTGGCAGAGGAGCATTTTGTTGGTTCTGGCGGTTACCCTGCATAATATTCCCGAAGGATTGGCCGTTGGGGTAGCTTTCGGAGCGGTTGCGTTTGATTTACCTTCAGCATCTCTGGCCAGCGCCATCGCTTTAGCGATAGGAATCGGGATTCAGAATTTTCCTGAAGGCACAGCAGTGTCGGTTCCCTTGCGTCGGGAGGGTTTAACCCGGTTTAAAAGTTTTCTCTACGGCCAATCTTCAGGTGTGGTTGAACCGATCGCCGGGGTATTCGGCGCCTGGGCTGTCCTGAGTATGCGTCCTCTCTTGCCTTATGCTTTAGCTTTTGCGGCTGGGGCCATGATCTTTGTAGTCGGAGAAGAACTGATCCCCGAATCGCAAACTGAAGGGAATAGTCATATAGCTACAGCTGGTTTAATGCTGGGCTTTACCGTGATGATGTTCCTGGATGTAGCTTTAGGATAATGTAACTCACTTGCTTGTAAAACACCTTCAATTTAGTATAATGAAAATTGAGGTGATAAAATGAACGTACTATTAATTATTAACGATGCGAATTACGGAACAGAAAAAGCTTACAATGCCCTCCGGGTAGCGATGAACTTGCAGAAAGCTGATGAAGACGTGGATGTCAATATTTTTCTCCTTGCCGATGGTGTCAACTCTGCTATAGCCGGCCAGGAAACAGCCAAAGGATATTACAACATTGAACGGATGCTAAAATCTGTAATCAACAAAGGTGGGGCTGTAAAAGCCTGCGGTACCTGTGCTGATTCTAGAGGTTTAGGTGACATTAAGTTGACCGATGGAGTAGAATTAAGCAACATGAAAGAATTCACCCGGTGGATCGTTGAAGCGGACAAGGTAATTAACTTTTAAATCAGCCTGATTGGGTGGTAAAGGAGTGGAGTTAGATGCAGTATAAAGTTCTGAAAAATGTTTCGGAGCATAACCGGATCCAGAACGAGGTAACTCTGGAACTGTGGCCGGAATTCATGCTGCACGATCCGGTTTCGCTTAAATACTGGTCCCGTTTGTTTGCAGATTTCCCGGATTATCAGCTCTCTCTGGAAAGCGAGAGAGAGATCATCGGGACGGCCAACGCTATTCCCTTTTTCTGGGACGGGCCTTTCGCTGAGCTGCCGGATGAAGGGTGGGACTGGGCTCTTGAGCGAGGTTTTAGCGATAAGGACAGAAAAAGTCCGCCCAATACATTATGCGGACTGCAGATCGCGGTCAGTCGGCAGCACCAGGGCAAAAGGATAAACTCGCTCCTGTTAAAAGAGATGAAGGCACTTGCTAATGCAAAGGGCTTTACTTACCTGACCATCCCGATCCGGCCCAGTTTGAAGAGCCTATATCCGCTGATCCCCATGGAAAATTATTTAGAATGGACCAGAGAGAAAGATGGTCTGCCCTTCGATCCCTGGATCAGGGTGCATTATCGGGCCGGGGCCGAGATCGTCAGGGTCTGTTCCAGGTCTATGCATATTCCCGGTACCATCGCGCAATGGGAGGAGTGGACCGGCCTGAATTTTAAAGAGTCAGGCCAGTATATAGTGCCGGGGGCTTTGAATCCCATCACTGTTAATCTGGCTGCTGATCTGGGCGAGTACTACGAACCAAATATCTGGGTTCTGCATGAAGTTAAATAAGTAACTTTAGAGCTGTATCTTCGCTTACACGTCGGGAGACAGCTCTTTTTTTATTCTTAACTTGAGCAAATTCATATAATAACCCGTAATAGTATGTATAATAATACCTTATTTATACTATTAGAAATTAGAATAAAGAAATTTATTCATTTTTATTGATTAAATAAGTAATAACTGTTATTATTAAATCAGATAATTTAAGCTATTAAAATACAAAAGGGGGAAATATGATGGTTAAGGTAGGTAAAAAGGTTCCAGATTTCACGGCTAAAGCGTTTCATCAGGGAGAATTTAAAGAAGTTAGTTTATCAGATTATGACGGCAAGTGGAGGATGCTCTGTTTTTATCCCGGTGATTTTACCTTCGTCTGACCTACGGAACTGGCGTCAGTTGCCGCCAAGTATCCTGATTTACAAGAACTAGGAGTCGAAGTTTTATCTGTCAGTACCAACAGTCATTTCACTCATAAAATCTGGCAGGAAGAAGAACTATCAAAGATGGTAGATGGTGGAGTACCTTTCGCTATGCTGGCTGATCCGGCGGGCAAGATCGGCCGCCTTTATGGCGTTTACGATGAAGAAGAGGGTGTAGACGTTCGCGGTAGATTTTTAATTGATCCCGACGGCGTCCTGCAGGCGATGGAAGTATTGACCCCACCGGTGGGACGGAACGTAGAAGAACTATTCCGCCAGGTTCAGGCCTTCCAGCACGTGCGGGAGACCGGGGAAGCCACCCCATCTGGCTGGGTACCCGGCAAGAAGACTTTAAAACCTGGCCCTGATCTAGTCGGTAAGGTCTGGAAGGAATGGAAACCTGAATAAAAATTTAATATAGTTTTAAAAAGTTTACCTGACCTGGAGCAAGCGATAGGGTCAGGTTCTCTTTTTGCCTAAAAAGCTCATTCTCATCATAATTTATTGTTAAACAATAAAAGATTATTGTATTAAGTAAAATATTTTATAAAAAACAATAAAAATATGTTGACAAAGAATAAATTAGCGTGTATAATATAGTTAAATTAAGCACAAGGGGGAAACAAAGATGGAATTAACGGGGAAGACGTCAGCGGCAGGCTACTTAAGTAAGATTTTGACGATAGTGATCGCATTGATGGTGATTTTTTTGCTGGCTGGGATAGGTCTGGAGATTTATTCGATTATTACTGGGGATACAGCGACTTTGTTTGAAAGGGTGTCGTTTAATTTTAATGGTTTGAGGTTCAACGTCTTAAATTCGCCCGAGGGGAACGTGAATATTTCAGCGCAGTTTAAAATACTGGCTGCCTCGTATTTACTGCTGATCATCTATTTGACCGCAAACTTGAGGCAGATATTTAGAAACCTGCGGGAAGGAATGCTCTTTTATCATCCCAATGCCGGACATATGCGTCGGATCGGGGTGACGGTGATCATAATCGGGGTGGTCTCTTCGCTGCTGGAGATGAGCTCGGCCTGGATGCTGTATGATTATCTTTTAGCTCAGGGCGTCGACGTCGACGTGATGTTTGAGTTGGACGTGGTTACTTTATTTATCGGGGTGGTAATCCTGCTATTTGCCAGCATATTCCAGAAGGCAGCCGATATCGCCGAAGAGCAAAATTTGACCATATAGGCCAGGAGGGATACTATGCCAATAATTACAACGTTAGATGTGGAAATGGCGAAGAATAAGATATCGTTAACGGACCTGGCCGAAGAGGTGGGGATAACCCAGGCCAACTTATCGATTTTAAAGACCGGCAAGGCCAAAGCGATCAGGTTCACCACCCTGGAAGCGATCTGTGAAGCTCTGGACTGCCAGCCAGGTGATATCTTGAAATATGAACCTGAATAAAAATTTGTGACCAGGAGGTCAAAATAATGGAAGAGATAATTTATAAACCGATCGGGAAGATTAGATCATCTTTTAAAGAACCAGAAGGGACTCCCATCCAGCCAGCAGGAGCGAAGGGAGAAGAAGGCCGGATAGAACTGCTGCCGGAGTTGGCTGTAGGCTTGAAGGATTTGGACGAATTTTCTCACCTCATCCTTATCTACCACTGCCACCTTGCCGGTAAATGCAAGCTGCAGGGCAAACCTTTCATGGATGATCAAAAACACGGCGTTTTCGCTATCCGGGCGCCCAGCCGCCCCAATTCCATCGGATTATCGGTGGTCAGGCTGGAAAAGGTTGAGGATAATATCATCTATATTCAAGATGTGGATATAGTCGACGGCACCCCGCTGTTGGACATTAAACCATATGTACCGGAGTTCGACAGTAGGGAGAATGTCAGGATCGGCTGGTTGAAAGATAACGTTACGAAAATGCATGATAAGCGCGACGATGGCCGCTTTCTGGACGATATTAAGTAAAGATGTAAGTGAAGGTAGAAAAAATTTAATTTAGATTATCACACTTAGTAATTTGACATCTTACCTTAAAATGCTATACTAAAATCGTGAATTTAAAAATAAATAAGATTGAGTTCTAATGATGGTTTTTTATATCAAGAGGGAAAACGGTGAAAATCCGTTGCTGTAGTCGCAGCTGTAACAGTCCAAGGAATTATATTCCACTGTTTATAACGGGAAGGAATATGATGATTATCCTGGCTGAAGCCAGAAGACCTGCCATCGTTAAGTACTTCGATCCACCTCCGGCGATAGAGGTTACGAAGGATAACTCGTGTTTTCTGTGTTAGATTTTTTATGTACACAACATGACTATCCTTAGCAGCTGTCTCTTAACCGGGACAGCTTTTTTGTGTTTACAGGTTCGCGACAGCAGTGATTAAAATCAAAAAGAGAGGATGATGGAAATGAAGGGACAGGTTCATCTTTATACAGGAAATGGTAAAGGCAAGACGACGGCGGCGATCGGGCTGGCTGTCAGGTCCGTGGGAGCAGGTCACAAAGTATTCTTCACTCAATTTCTCAAAAGCGGTGATTATAGCGAAATCAAAGCACTGCAGGACGTAGATAATATTGAGATCCGCCAATATGGTAGCGGGGCTTTTCT
>JBNJDR010000079.1:0-5990 GCA_051745085.1 Bacillota bacterium
AAATATAATATAATAACTTCTCTAGAAGGTGCTAAAGGTACTTTAGATATAAAAGCTGACAGTAAGGTGGATATAACTTTTGAAGATTCCACTTTAATAGATTTAGTTGATCTGGATTATAATTACAATAGTGAGTATAAAGCTATTGAAATAGTTGAAGAAGGATCAGATGGGAGTTTTAGGCATTATGGAGTTTTTCTAGATGGGAAAGTCGGGATTTTTGATTCTTACTGGAAGGAGCAGCCAGAAGACCCCTGGTCTGGAGATGGATTATCTATTTTAGTAAAAGAAGATAGCACAATTACTTTAGAAGACTTTGCAGGCACTTATTATTTTATTGATGTTGATGCAGATTATGGTTCTTTTGAGTTAGAATATGTAAATGAGACAAGTCTTAACCTCATAATTCCTGAAGAAGGTAGTTTAACTATAGAGGATATTGCTTTAGATAATGGAATGGCCACATTCACTAAAAATATTGTAGATTTAGAGGGAGATTCAGAAAATTGGAGTATGATGCTCTTGCCGGGAGAAATGATAGTTTTAGGCAGCGAGACTCCTCATACTTTTGGAGGAGAATTTGGGGGCTTATTGATTGGAATTAAACAATAAATGAACTTTACTAGCGGGGGCATTTTGTCCCCGCTTTTTTAATTTTAAGAGTATTTCATTTCCCCTTGACACCTCTGTTAAATAGTATTACAATGGTAGCGGTCAATAAAGTATAGTATTGCACTTGGTTTTATCAAGGGCAATTTAAGTATAGAAAACAGAGGTGATTTAGATGAGCGAATTTAGAAGAAAATTTTCTTTAGAATTTTTTAACCGGATCATAATCATATTGGTAGGGATATTTTTGATCAGTACAGGTATCTATCTATTTATGAATTCACAGCTGGGCTTAACCCCATTTACTGTTTTAATAGATGGCTTAACTGCGGCTACCGGTTTGACCTTTGGTCAGACTACGATAATGTTTAACTTAACTGTTATCGCCATTTTTCTTATTTTTACCGATAAAAAATTTGGTCCTGGGACCGTATTAAATGCTGTATTTGTCGGACTTTTTTTGGATGGATTAATGTTAGTCTTTGGCAGCTTGTCCCCGGAGTTCTTCTTGACAAGAATTTCATTGCTGTTTGCAGCAATTATCTCTCTCGGCAGCGGGATAGCGATTTATGTTTCTGTGGGTATGGGCGAAGGCCCCATCGAAGCTGTGATGATGTTTCTCCAGGAGAAGACCGATCTATCTCTTAAATCGATCAGGGTTTCTATGGATCTTAGTTTTGGGACGTTAGGTTATCTCCTCGGTTCATCATTAGGGATAGGTACAGTAATAGCGGCGATGGCGATCGGTCCAGTTACTCAAGGGGTCTTTGGGTTTATTACTCGAGCTAAAGCAACTTAAAAAATTTAATTAAATCTAGCTGGTTTAAGTCTACTGTGATACATCTGCAGTAGGCTTTTTTTATCTTTTACTGATGAATATGAAAAATAAAATTAAGTATTGTGTAAAAAAATTTACTATGATAAAATATATATAGTTATAATTCAAAGGAATAATGGGGAGGTATGGTGGATGTTAGATGATAAAGCTATAGGAAGTAAGATAAGAAAATTAAGGAAAGAGGCAGATATGACTTTGAACACTTTAGCCGAAGAGGCGGAGGTCAGTACAAGTTTGATCAGCCAGATCGAAAGGGGTAAAATTTGTCCTACGGTAGCGACTCTATGGAAGATATTAAAACCGTTGGGACAATCTATCGGCACCTTTTTTGATGAAGATAGGGTTAATGTAAAAAAAGTGGTGAGAAAAGAGGAACGCAAGCAGCTGAATCTTTCTAATTCCAATGCGATATATGAATTGTTGACGCCTGATCTTAACGGTGAGCTGGAATTTTTGAAGATAACGATAGAACCTGGAGAAAGTAATACTGATGAATCAATGATAGTCCATAAAGGAGAAGAATGTGGAGTGATCCAGAAAGGTGATTTGGAAGTTATATTAGACGGGGAAAGGTATCACTTAAATGAAGGCGACAGCATTAGATTTGATAGTTCAATTCCCCATAGATTTATAAATTCAGGAGATATTATTTCAATATCATATTGGGTTATGACACCGCCGAGTTTTTAACTTAATTAATTTTTTTTAAGTTTTCATCTTTTTTTTGCAGGAATCTTCTGTTTAAAGTAGAATATGTTTAATATAAATGCAGTATACTAAAAAAAATTAAGTATACTGTCTTAAATTAAGTGAGGGGGAAGAAACGAATGAAAAAGCTTTTTGTCCTATCTTTATTAGTATTCGTTACTGTTTCTATGGTTTTTGCTGGTAATTTTGAGGTGGTCCAGGCTCAATCTCAAGGTGTGAGGATCTCATATAATGGTCCTCCGAGCGAAGAAGATAATGCTGTTCATCTTTATGCTTCCAATTTTAAGCGCTATCTAGAAACGAGAACTGAAGGCGAGATTACCGTTGAATTATATCCGGACAGTCAATTAGGCAATGAAGATGAGAGAATGGAATTAGTAAATAGCGGGATTTTAGAATTGAATATTGCCTCTTATGCTGGTTTAGCCCCCATCATTCCCGAGCTATTTGCCGTAAATATTCCTTTTATGTACGATGATTATCAAGCGGCCCATATTTTCTTTGATGAGAGCGATTATTGGAGAGAAATTCAGGATTTATTTGCAGAACGCTCAAATGCTAAGCTATTGGAATCAGTAGAAGAGGGCGGTTTCTTAGCTTTCACCAATGATGAAAAAGAGATCCGTACTCCTGATGACTTTGAGGGTTTAAGGTTTAGAGCTATGGACAATAGTCAGGTCGCTTTGTTTGAAGCATTTGGTGCCAGCGGTACCCCTATCGACTGGGCTGAAGTATATACCGCTTTACAGACAGGCGTAGCCGATGGCCAAATGAATCCTCCGATGTATATTATCATCGGCAGTTTATATGAAGTTCAGGATTATATGACCCTGGCTAACATTCAGTATTCGATGCAGTTTTTAGTTATCAATGACGAATGGTTCGAGTCTTTGTCGGAAGAGCACCAGGAAGCTGTTAGAAGAGCGGCCTATGATGCCAACGTGGTCAATAGAATCGAAGTAGAAACCCTGGTCCAGGAAAGAATTAATTTCTTAGAAGAGAACGGCATGGAAGCTTACGAACCGTCTTTAGAAGAAAATGAAATGTTCAGAGAAGAAAGCCACCCGGCCTATATTGAGTGGTTAGAAGAGAGAATGGATACGGAGTGGATAGAAGGCGCCTTAGAAGCTGCAGAGTGGGCGAATGAGGAAAGCCAGAGGAGAGTTAGGTATTAATGAAAGATTATAGAGATAACGGCCTGATAGCTTTTTGCTATCGGGCCTCTGATATCCTGGAGAAGATCAGCCTCGGCCTGGCTGGAATAATTTTTATGATCACAGTCAGCAATGTTGTTTTTTCTGTATTCACTAGATACGTATTTAGAACTTCATATATATGGACAGATGAACTGGCCCGCTATTCTTTGATTTATTTTGTCATGCTGGCGGCCAATGCTGCCTTAAAAAATGGTGATCATATGACCATAGACATCGCCCACAAATATTTCCCTGATTTTTTGAATATGATATTTAAATGGCTGAGAAGAGCTATCAGTATTACCGTCTATCTTTTTTTAACGGTCAAGGGATTTGAACTGGCCTGGAATGCCTGGAATACAACAACTTTAGGGCTGAATATACCAAGAGCTATACCCCTGCTGTCGATTCCGATAGGGATGTTATTAATGCTGATTCAGTATCTACTCATCCAGATTATAGAAGAGAAAACAGGTAAAGAAATAATTAGAGAATCTAAGAAAGTAGTGTAAACGGGAGGGCTTAAACGATGGACTTAGCTTTACTTATTTTAGGAATATTTTTATTTCAGATCATAATCGGCCTGCCCTTGTTTGTTTCAATGTTATTTACTACTCTGGCAGGATTTTATTATATAGACATGCTCCAGTTAATTGAAACGGTACCTCAGCAATTTTTCGGCGGTATGGATGTTTTTTCTCTGATGGCGATTCCGTTTTTTGTTTTTGCGGGAGGGCTGATGAACAAAGCGGGTTTAACCGACCGCCTTTTAGTTTTAAGCAGCGCTTTAATCGGTAGAATCAGAGGGGGTCTTGGTCATGTCAACGTTTTAGTTAGTATCCTTTTTGCCGGTGTCAACGGCTCGGCTGCTGCTGATACTTCTGCTATTGGAGCTCTTTTAATACCCGCCATGGAAAAGGAAGGATATCCTAAAGATTATGCTGCTGGTTTGACCGCAGGCAGTTCTCTGATCGGGCCTATTATTCCACCCAGTATTTTTATGGTTCTGTATGGAGCGATGACAGGTACTTCGATCGGGGGGCTTTTTATGGCCGGCGTGGTTCCAGGTATAATTCTAGGTGGGGCCTTTATGTTGATGAATCATTATTATTCTGTTAAATATGATTTTCCCTATAAAAAAGAAAAAACCAGCGTTAAGGAAATTTTTTCTGCCATCAAAAAATCGATAATAGCTTTGATCGGGCCGATTATAATTATTGGGGGAATTGTGGCTGGTGTGGCCACCCCCACCGAATCAGGAGCTGTGGCGGTTCTGTACATAGTTTTAGCTGGTGTCTTTATTACGCGAGAGTTGAAGTTAACCGCGTTTATAGAATCGATCAAAGAAACTGTCCTGGTATCCAGTTCAATCTATGTTATTATCGGGGCAGCTACAGCTTTAAGCTGGTTACTTAAGTGGGAGCAGATCCCCCAGCAGTTATCTGGGTTTTTGATCGGTTTTTCTGACAGCAGGATCGTTCTAATGCTGGTCTTAAGTTTGATCACCTTCGTCATAGGCATGTTTATGGAGGAAGTAGCCACTCTCGTTTTATTGACACCTATATTTACCCCGGTTGCCATGGCGACCGGAATTGATCCTTTTCAGTTCGGAGTAATTATAGTGCTTAATGTTACGATTGCTTTGATAACGCCTCCCATGGGAGCCTGTGTATTTATAGTTTCCTCTGTGGGAAATGTTGAGTTAGAGAAGCTATTTAAGAGCATATGGCCCTTTGTTATGGTAGCAATCTCTGTCGTGATTATCTTAATTCTGTTTCCATTTTTAACTACAACTCTGCCCCATTTGCTAGGGTTTTAGGGGGATAATATGAAAAACAATACAGTAAACCAAACAAATCATAAAATAGCTGCTTTAAAGGAGGTCAGCTGGCAGAAAATCGGGGAGATTCCCATCCGGGAATTTGGAGAAGAATTGATTCCTGCTAGCTATATCCCGGGGAAAATTATCGTCCGACCTGCCTATTTTATAGAAGGTATCCCGGGTTCGTTTCCAGAATGCTATGTCAGAAGGAGTGTTCTTGATAAATTAATCCAGGCTGCTGAATATCTAGAACCTTCCTATAAATTTATCTTATTTGATTCCTGGCGGCCTTATAAAATTCAAAAGAAGTTGTTTGAATTATATTTGCACAAGTTAAAAAAAGAGCATCCCCACCTGGATGAGGATACTCTCAAGAAAAAAGCAGGCAAATATGTGGCTCCACCTTCGCAAGATCCTGCCGCCCCTTCGCCGCACAGTACCGGCGGGGCAGTCGATATATCTATCGTCGATGGGAGAGGTAGGCTCTTAAATATGGGGACCAAATTTGATGCAACTAATGAAAGATCCAGTACCCGGTATTATGAGAACCTGCACAGGAAGAAAGGTAAGCTTAATCAAGTTGAGAAACTCTATCTTAATAATAGGCGCCTGTTGTATAACGTTATGACGGAAGTTGGGTTTACCAATTATCCAGAAGAATGGTGGCATTATGACTTTGGCAACCAGAGTTGGGCTTACTTTAGTGATAAAGAAACTGCCTTTTACGGTGAAACTGAACCTGAGTTTGCCTGGAAAAGCCAGGTATATAATTAAAGTGAGATCAGCTTAAAGAATTTAAGCTTCAAACTGGAGAAGA
>JBNJDR010000080.1:0-5463 GCA_051745085.1 Bacillota bacterium
TTTAGTATTGAATTATTTAATTGCAGAATTTTTTAAAATTTGTTGATTTATGATAAACTTAAGTTATAGATCGATTATAATTTTGTTAGAAATAAATTATAGTAACTTCAAAAAAATTAATCTGGAGATGATTATAATGGACAATTCAAAAAAAGATGAATTTGAAGTTCCTGAAGATATATTAGAAAGGTGGCAAAGTATTGTCGATATTATTGCATCGATTAGTGATGTTTCAGCTGCTTTAATAGTGAAATCAGAGCCCCCTTTTATGAAAGTAATCGTCTCCAATCAGGGCGAGAATAGCCCTTATAAATCAGGATTTAAAGAAAAAATGAGTAATCATTATTCTGAATATGTTATTAGAACAGGGAGAAGTTTAAATATTGCTAATGCTTTAAAAGATGAAAACTGGAAGGCTAACCCTGATATTGAGTTAGGCATGATCTCTTATTATGGGCTTCCTATTTACTGGCCAGGTGGGCAGATCTTCGGTACAATCTGCATTTTAGATAATAAAGAGCATAAATACAGTCATGATACAATAAACCTTATCGATAAATTTAAGGATTCAATTGAATTTCATTTAAAGGTATTAGTTCAACAGGATGATATTAATTATATAAAAGGAAACCTTAAGAAAGGGTAAAGGAGCTATCATGCCTTTTTCGTATTACGGATCTACTGTTAAATAAGGATATGAAATTTGAGGATATTCTTCAAAAGATAGGTATACTCTTGCCTGATTACTTTAAATAGCCAGAGAAAACTATAGCAGTTATTAAATATAAATCGAAATGTTATCCTAATGAACATATTTTTTCAGAGTATGATTTATATGTAGAAGATGTTCCTGCTGATATAGATGAGAACGTTCAAATAATAATAGGTTTAGAGAAGAATATCGATAATAAAGAACAGAAAATTTTAGCCGATGAAAAGACTCTAATTAGGTCAGTTGCAAATCTAATGGCAAATATAATTGATAAAAAAGAAAACGAGCAGCAACTAGTCCTAACAAAAAACAAGCTATTTACAACTCTTTATTCAATAGGTGATGGAGTTATAGTTACAGATAAAGAAGGTAAAGTAACATTTATGAATATGGCAGCAGAAGAAATGACAGGCTGGAAATTTACAGAAGCAGAAAATCTGGATATTAATATGGTCTTTAATATTGTGGATTCTCATACCGGTGAACCTGCTTATAATCCTTTATACAAGGTATTAGAACAGGGGGAGATTATAGGCCGCTCCAGTGATACTACTTTGATATCTAAAGAAAGGGTTATCCGTCAGATCATTGATACTGCTGCTCCTATTTTAGATAGTATGAACAATATTACTGGTGCCCTTTTAGTTTTTTCAGACATAACATCAGAATATAAATATAAACAAGAGTTAGAGGATTCCAAGAAATTATTGCAGTCGGCTTTAGATTCTCTTTCAGAAAATATAGCTGTAATTAATAAATATGGCTATATTACTCATGTTAATAAATCCTGGGAGGATTTTGCTCGAGAAAATGGGATAGAAAATCCTGAGATAGTTGGGATTGGGGTGAATTATTTTTCAACAGTATTACTGGATGATTCTGTTGGAGATGATGCCAGAAACTTTATTGCGGATTTAAAAAGTATAATGTCTGGAACTAAAAAATTAGCCACTATGGAATATCCCTGTCATTCACCAGATGAAGAACGCTGGTTTATAGTCAGAGCTACCCCTCTAAACCTGGGTGAGAATGATGTTATAAATGGAGCAGTTATTTCTCATGAAAATATTACAGCTAGAAAAAAATCAGAGAATGACTTAATTAATGAGCAGCGCTGGTTATCAACAATTTTTAAAAATAGTAGTGATGCTATGGTAAAAGTCGATAGTAAACTCAGGATAATTGATATTAATAAAAGGTTTACAGAGTTATTTGAGTATAAACTGGCTGATGTTAAGGGTTTAGATCCTGATGATGTTTTAGATAAGCGAGAATCAAAATTAAAAGCGGAAAATCGTAAGTTAAAAAAGAAATTTTTAGCTGGAAAACACGTTGAAATGGAGGGCATTAGGTATACAAAATCCGGTGATAAAAAAGCATGTTTAATTCGAGGTATACCAGTTATATTATCTGGAGAAATGGTTGGCGGTTATGGGCAGTATATTGATATTACCGAAAGGAAGAAGCGAGTAGAGAAAATTAGACAAATGAGTTATCATGATTCATTAACCGGGTTATATAATAGATATTATCTTGAAGAAGAATTAAAAAGATTGCAGAGGTCTGAAATATATCCGGTAAGTATCATTATGTTTGACTTAGATGGCCTTAAGTTGATAAATGACAGTTATGGTCATCATATTGGTGATCTCTTTTTGATAGAGTTAGCCAGACTTTTAAAAAAAGAGCTTTCTGACAAAGCTACAATAGGCCGCTGGGGAGGCGATGAGTTTTTAGTGATTCTTCCTGGAGTAAAAAAGACAAAAGATGAAATGATCACTGAGAAAATAACAGGAGATGAATTGGAGATAGATGTTGCTAATAAGGACAATCCATTTATATCTATTGCCCATGGTATCTCAGTAAAGGAAAAACTGGATCAGAATATTTATGATATATTGCATCTGGCAGAAGATAATATGTTTAAAGATAAACTTCTAAAAGAGCAGAGTACAAAAAATAGATTTGTAAAATTATTATTGTCTGCTTTACGTGAAAAGAGTGAAGAGACAGAAACTCATGCTTTAAGAATGGGGGAACTGGCTAAATCATTAGGTAAAAATATTGGTTTATCAAATCCTGAGCTGGATAAGCTATCTTTGCTGGCTTCTTTGCATGATATTGGTAAAATGATGATTCCTGATAAAATTCTAAATAAGCCAGAAGGACTTAACTCTGAAGAATGGAAATTGATAAAGAGGCATCCTGTGATAGGTTATAGAATTTGTTCTTCCATTGACGATTTTTCACATATAGCAAATGAAGTATTATCTCATCATGAGCGCGGGGATGGTAAAGGGTATCCAAGGGGAATCCAGGGCAAAGAAATCCCTATTGGTGCCAGGGTTTTATCGATTGTAGATGCCTATGATGTCATGACCAATGGCCGACCATACAAGGATCCTTTAAGTCAGGAAGAGGCTCTTAAAGAGATAGAACTTGGTGCAGGCAGCCAGTTTGATCCAGACCTGGCAGAAAAATTTTTAGAAATTATGAGATGATATCTTCTATAATAAATGTTGAATCTTTAATTTTAAATAATCTTAGTTTTTAAGGAAGTGATCAGGTTGGAGAGCATGCCAGGAAATACCGAGAATAATCAGGAGAACCTTTTAGAATATTGCCCTGAAGCTTTTAATAGATTTTTAGTAGAGCTTTCAGATATGATTATCGTTGTTCTGGATAAAGACTTGAAGATCAGAAAGTATAATAAGGCTTTTGCGAATATGCTGGTTTATTCGGAAGAAGAAATTATCGGGTTGAATTTTTCAGAATTGCTGGAGGAAGCAATAAATTTAAAGCTTCCTTCTCATGGCAGAACGAGAAAGCAGCAACTTAAATTTAAAAACCAAGTAATTGCCAGAGAAAAATGGCTGGGGTTTTCTTTTGACTGTTATATAATAAATGAAGATGACTGGTATCTTTTAACAGGCAGTTATCAACTTCCTGAACGGGAGGAATATTTTAAGAAACTTACCAAACTCAATAATCAGTTAACCAATAAAACCCGAGAATTAACCGGCAAAAATTTAGAACTGAAAAAATCCCGGGAAATAATTGAAAAACTTTTAAGAACTGATGAGCTGACAGGAATTTCTAATCGCCGGGCTTTTAATGAGTTTTTTGAAAAAATTTATTCTCTTGCCAGAAGACATGCTTCCCCTTTATCTTTAGTTATAATCGACCTGGATGATTTTAAAATAATAAATGACACTTACGGTCATAAGGCTGGTGATCAAGTATTAAAAGCAGTAGGTAAATTGCTGGCAGCTACAATTCGCCAGGAAGATATTGCTGCCAGAATAGGGGGAGATGAATTTACTGTCTTACTACCTGAAACTGGAATTAATGAAGCCAATGAGTTTGTCAGCAGAGTGAATTTGAAGTTAGAAGAGTTGAGCCTGGATGAGATTCCTTATAAACTATCAGCCAGCTTTGGAGTTGCTGAATTAAATCAAAAGGAAACAATGGACGAATTTTTTCGACGGGCCGATAAAAATCTATATATAGCTAAAAATTCAAATAAGAACTAGAATAGAAGTAAAAATAATTTAAAAATTGAGCTGGCTAAAAATTGAAAGGATGAGGATTATGAGTTTGTTACTTGATATAACTGATCACAAAATAGAAAAGATAGCCGAGCAAATTTATAAATTGCAGTTTGCCAGGGAAGCCAGACTGGATGATGAATATGATGATTATAGAAAGACCAAAATGTTCAGAGATATCAAATATAATTTAAAAACCCTGGAGGTTGCTGTCAGGTATGATGCTGAAGAAATTTTTAAAGATTATGCTGACTGGTTAATAAGGCTGCTTTATTCGAGAATGAAAGATATCTCTGCCCCAAGAGTTAGAGAGCAGCTGATTAACCATTATCAAATAATTGGCGAGGTTATTAAAGAAGAGTTTGCTCAGGATTATTACCAAAAAGCAGAAGTTCATCTCAATAATGCCATTAAAGTCACAGAAGAAGCTGAGCTTGATAAGAAAACCTCTCAGGAAATAACTCCTGATAATTTAAATGAATCTGAACTTAAGAGATTACAGTTTAAGTATCTTAATTCTCTTTTACTGACAGACAGAGATGAAGCTCAAATGACAGTGGAAGAAGCCCTGGCTAAAGATATTTCGGTAGAAATGATCTATAAAAATATTTTCCAGGAATCTATGATTAGAGTAGGGGAACTCTGGAACTCCAATCAGATAACAGTAGATGAAGAACACTATATTACTGGTATAACACAGAATGTAATGATGCAGCTCTGGCCTCAAATTATGGATACAGAAAAGAATGATTTAAGCCTGGTTGCCTGTACCATAGGCAATGAATTACACGAAATGGGTGTTCGTATGCTCTGTGATATGATGGAGAATAAAGGCTGGAAAACCATTTATCTTGGTGCCGCCATTCCTGTAAGCAATATTTTGACTGCCTTAAAAAAACATCAACCTGACCTGGTAGTTCTTTCAGTAACCATGCCATTTCATCTTGAACAGTGCGAGGAAGCAGTAAGAAAAATTAAAGCCAGTGAAGAATTTAATGATATCAAAATAGCCGTTGGGGGCAGGGCATTCAGTCTGGCCACTCATCTTCCTGGTAATTGGGAAGCAGATGTAACAGCTAGAGATGCCGATGAACTGGCAGAATGGGCAAAGGAAAATATATGAGAACCGATAAATTAGCCAGAGGTGCCATTACCCTGACTGTAATAATGGTCTCCTTTTTGTTAAATAATAGTCTCCTATAT
>JBNJDR010000081.1:0-5343 GCA_051745085.1 Bacillota bacterium
ATGCAGGAATTTGTTGATTGATGGACAATTATGTATCAGATAGAGTTAATATAGGTGGATTTAAAAATAGTGGAGATAAATGATATAATTAAATAAAGGATTTACCAGGGAGAAAGGGGCAAAACCATGGAGGAAAAGATTGCGATTGTTACGGATAGTACTTCGGATCTGAACAAGGAAGATTTAAAGAAGTATGAGATCGAATCGATACCACTGAAAGTTATTTATAAAAACGAGCAGTATCATGATCGGGTAGATATTACTCCTGTTGAGGTCTACGAGAAGATGGAAGAAGAGATCCCCACTACATCTATGCCTTCACCTCAAGAGATCGAAGATGTTTATCTTAAGTTGAAAGATCAGGGTTATACCCACATTATTTCTATTCATATTTCGGCAGGATTATCTGCAACTTACAGTAACTGCATGATGGTGGCTAATCAGATTGAAGGAATTGAAGTAGAGGTCATCGATTCCAAGATGCTCTCAATGGCCCTGGGTAGGTTAGTTCTTTATGCTAAAGATTTAGTTAAAGAAACGGATTATGGATTTGCTGAAATTGTTGAGAAAGTAAAGGCTAAAAGAGATAAGATAGAAGTGTTTTTTGTGGTTGAAACCCTCAAATATCTCAAGGCCGGGGGGAGAATCGGTAAAGTGTCTGGAACAATTGGAGAGTTATTAAATATTAAACCGATCATCTCAATCGATGACGAAGGGGTTTATTATACTTTCACTAAGGTAAGGGGACGTAAGCGGTCCTTGCAAAAGATTTATAAAATTATTAAAGATAAAGTGCAGGATAGCAAGGAATATTATTTAGATGTTATGAATGCTGCGGCTGAGGACGAAGCAAAGGGTGTGTTTGATAAATTAAAAAAACTATCTCCAATTAAAGATGCTTTTTTAGGAGAGATCAGTCCTGTTATGGTGGTTCATACTGGACCTGGCTTGATCGGAGTCTGCTTAACGGAGATAGATGAGTTTTAAGTTAAGAGAGGATAAAGGTTAGGGAAATTTTTATAATTGAGCAGCCTCCACGAGGCTGCTCTTCTTTATCTTGAGCCAGGAAATAAAAGATCATCAGGGGTAATTTTATTTATTAAACATGGTTACTATTATATTAGATAAAGGCAATAGTAAGACAAAAAAGGCATAAGGTAGATACTCAGCAGTACTAACCCCTAGAATAGCTACCATCATTAAGGCGTTTACGTTCCAGGGAATCAGGGGCGAAAACGGCAGGCCAGAATCACCCAGCGCCCGGGCTAATTCTTTATGCTCCAGATCCATCTTATCGTAATATGGGATCAGCATCCTTGCCGGGAGGAACACGGCCAGGAATTGATTGCAGCCCAGTATGCCCGATAATATGCTGGAAAAGATGGTGACTATAATCAATTCTAATTTTCCTTTGATATGCCGTACCAGCGGCTGCAGAAGGCTATTTAGTATGCCCAACTGTTCCAGCAGCCCTCCTAAGAGAACGGCAAAAATGATCAGAGAAATTAGTTCTAACATGCTGGTCAAGCCGCCCCGGGAAAGGATATTATCGATGAAGGTAATGCCGGTTGTTTCTGTGAAGCCCTGGAACATAATATTAAGCAGCTGGGACCAGCTCTGCTGAGCTATCGTGATGCCTAAAACTAAACTAAAAAGTATATTCACGGTTAAGTTCAAGATGGTGGGTAGTTTCATAACAGCCAGGATGATGATCATCACAGGGGGCAGCAGCATCCAGTTAGAAATCAAGAAATTTTCCCGGAGAACGGATGTTAATTCAGCAAAATCACCGCCTGCTCCAGCCGCCTGCTGGGTATTTAAGCCGATAACTAAATAGATAGCGGCTGCCGTAATGTATGGCATTATGGTGGTTGGGATCATATGTTTGATCATATCCATCAACTTAGTATCAGCGCTGTGGGCGGTAATATTTGCAATAGCTGATACAGGAGACATCCTATCTCCCACGTATGCCCCTGAGATAATAGCTCCCGCCGCGAGCGGCAGGCTTATTCCCAGGCTCCCGGCGATACTGATTAAAGCCAGGCCGATCGTGCTGGCAGTACCTACGGCAGTTCCAATGGCCATCGAAACGAGGGAGGTTGAGAAAAAACTTAATAATAAAAAGTACCTGGGATTTATAGTGATAAGGCCGTAGTAAATCATGGTGGGGACTGTACCAATGGCGATCCAGAGAGCGATCATCATCCCGATTAAAAATAAGATTAGAATAACATTACCTATATTTTTGAAACTGGAAAAGAGCATCTCTTCGATTTCATTCCACTTTTTACCCCAGATCAAAGCTAAACTTATCACGATGATTATTTCAAAAAATAAAGCTATCTGGATTGGTACTTCCCAGAATAACACAGACATTAAGATTAAGAATGCCATAGTTATTACGGGTATTATGGCCTGTTTAAACGTCAGCATGTTGAATTTCTTCCTTCCATAGCAAATATTATTAACATAATTGGATTATAGCATATTAGGTCTTAATTGAAAAATGCCCTGGCTGGATCTGCCAGGGCATCAATGTATAGAGATATTAGATTTTAGTCTAGACTCTATAGTTGTCCATCAGCTCCAAAGAATTCCTGGGTTAATCTGATGACATCTTTGCGCATCAAAACAACAAAGATAACGTTGATGGCAACGGTTAAAGCCATAAACAGGTCAAAAAGTCCCCAGACTTGCCGGAGTCCTCCCACAGCGCCTAGAACTAAACCGATGAGGAAAACATATCTAAAGGGTTTAACAACTTTATTGCCAAATACATATTGGAGTCCAGTTTCTGAATAAAATTCTGCCAGCAGGATAGTAGTAAAGGCAAAGAATACTGTTGCTAAAGAAACGATTAGATCTCCTGGCCCGGGCAGACCCTGGTTAAAGGCAAGGGCTGTTAGGGCGGCGCCTGTTTCTCCACTGGTTAGTACCCCGGTTACCATTATAACCATAGCTGTCATGGTACACATAACGATAGTATCGATAAACACTTCGAATATTCCCCAGATTCCCTGTCGGGAAGGATGGTCTGTAATAGCTGTCGAGTGGGCGATAGGTGAAGTGCCCATCCCGGCTTCATTGGAGAATACCCCGCGAGAAAAGCCGTGTCTAATGACCATCATGAAGGTTGCACCTGCGAATCCGCCGGCCTGGGCCGAACCGGTAAAGGCAGAGCTGACTATCTGGGAAATTGCCCCAGGAATTTCACCTAGATTGAAGATGATGATGATGACAGCACCGATAAAATAGAGAACCGCCATGAACGGCACTACTTTTTCTGCGAATTTACCTATCCGCTTGATCCCTCCGATTATGACTATCCCGGCGAAGATAGCTGTA
Organism: Bacillota bacterium; assembly: GCA_051745085.1. Taxonomy (GTDB): domain Bacteria; phylum Bacillota; class Halanaerobiia; order Halanaerobiales; family Halarsenatibacteraceae; genus Halonatronomonas. The sequence goes on from JBNJDR010000081.1 coordinate 3,349, forward strand.
ATTATCCCTACAACCAAATTATTAGTGTTAAAGGATAGATTCAAGGAATCGGCAAGAGCGTTTGATTGAACCGCACCTCCGATTAAAAACTGAATGAAGAAGAGGAAACTCCAGATCAAGGCTAGCGGCTTCCATTTTTCCCCGAGTCCGTTAGTTATCATATACATGAACCCACCGCGGTAAACCCCGGTTTCTGGGTCTTTTTCTCGATGGAAGATTCCCAATACAACTTCAGCATATTTTACTACGGCCGCCAGTAAAGCAACGACCCACATCCAAAATACTGCTCCTGGGCCTCCGAGCCCGATAGCTACACCGACACCAGCGATGTTACCTGTACCTAAGGTTCCGGCCAGCGCTGAGGAAACAGCCTGGACCGGGGTCAAAGTTCCTTCACCCTTAACTTCCTTTTGAAAAAACTTACCCATGGTATTTTTCATGATAAAGCCAAACCGGGTAAATTGTACGAATTTGAGGCTGAATGAATAGATAATCGAAGCTCCGGTGAGAATTATGACGAGGGGCCATCCCCACATCCAGCCGGCAAACTCCATAAGTACATCCATAATAGAACTCATTAATTAAGTCACTCCTCATTTTGTATTTGGAATTTTTTAATTAAATTTATGCAGGTAATTCAAGGCGGATCTTATGTGCATGGATACCCCCAGAGGTAAAACATCTTCATCGATATTAAATTTGGGATGATGATGGGGATAATCTGTTCCTTTATCTGGATCGGCTATCCCAAGAAAATAGAACGCAACTGGAGCAAATTCACTATATTCAGCAAAATCTTCTCCCAGCATAACCTGAACGTCAGATTTAATATGTTCCCGGCCGACAGTATCTGCAGCAGTTTCTTTAATTATTTCTACTAGATCTGGATCATTGTTGAGCAGGGAGTTGCCCAGCCTTGTTTCTAAGTTATAGTCCAGGCGATTAGCCTGAGCGATATTTTTAGTTAACCTCTCCAGTTTAGCTTTCACTTCTTCGAAGCCATCATATAAACATCTTATCGAACCTTCTAACTCAACTTTTTCAGGAATGATGGTTGGGGTCGAATCTGCAACTATTTTGCAGAATGAAATAACCGTAGGCTTAAGGGCATTAATTTCTCTAGATTGCATTTTGTAGGTGTTGTCAATTAAAGTGGTCGCCCCGGCGATTGGATCTATACTATCGTGAGGGGCGCCTGCATGACCTCCTTTGCCTTTAAGTTCAATTTTGAAGTAGTTGCTTGAAGCCATTATCGGTCCATCCACCACGCCGACATCACCGGAATCAATTAGCGACCAGAGATGAAGACCGAAGACAGCATCAACCCTAGGATCTTCCATTACTCCATCTTCAATCATAAGATAGGCGCCTGCATCTTCTTCATTGGGCTGAAAGGCAAACTTGATTATCCCAGGTATTTCCGCTTTGTTCTCGCTCAAAATTTTAGCAGCGATAAGCAGCATTGCCATATGGCCATCATGACCGCAGTTGTGGGCCACACCTGGATTTTCAGACTTAAATTCCAATTCATTTTCTTCCTGGACCGGTACGGCATCAATATCTGAGCGCAGCATTACAGTTTTACCTTCTTTGCTGCCCCGGAGGACCCCTACAACTCCGGTTTTAGCTATCCGCTTAACTTCCATGTCTAGATCTGAGAGGTAGTCATAAATTATTTGTGAGGTTCTTTCTTCTTCGAAACCCATCTCCGGGTGAGCGTGAAAATCTCTACGTAAAGAGATCAATTCGTCTTCTAATTCCTCAATTCGAGTTTTAAAATCTATTATGTTAATTACCTCCTTTCCCCTTTAGGTATACTGTCGACAATCGACTAATTTTATTATTAAAGACTGAAGCCTGAATTCCTGCATTTAGATACAAGTTATTTTTTTAATTTTTATAAAAGTCCGTCAAGTTTAAGTTCGGTTAATAACTATTTGTCAGAAAAATTTTCCTGTGGTATAATTTGATTACCTGGCAAGACAATCAAGAGAG
>JBNJDR010000082.1:0-5279 GCA_051745085.1 Bacillota bacterium
GAGGGGTATAAGCATGCGACAAAAAATCAAAGTAATGTTTTCTTTATTAGTCATAATTGCCCTTTTGATTCCTACCCATTTAGTCATGGCCCAATCAAATCAGGAAATCTTAGAACTGACGGAAAGGGTTTATGAACTGGAGAATTTCACCGAAGAAGAAAAAGATGAAATCATGACCGATCTGCTTAGACTGCACTATCAGGATGATGTAAGTTTTGAGGAACTGAATGATTTACTCGAGCAAATTGATAATTTTGATGATTTGAATGACCAACTTGATCTTTTATTAGATGATGATATCGATGATATAGATGAAGATGACATGGATGACGATGACCTGGACGATGATGACGACGATATGGACGATGACGATGATGATATGGACGACGAAGACGATGACTACGAAGACGACATGGACGATGATGACTATGATAACGACGAAGATGACTATGATGATGAAGATGATGAAGATGACGATTATGAAGATGACGACGATGACGAAGATGATGATTAATAAAATTTATATTATGAATACCGATGCCCTGGCCTTTAAGCCCGGGCATTTTTAGGGTAAAATATAGATACGAGGTGATAATAAATGACGATAAGTATTATAGGAACAGGACATACCCCGTTTGGTAGGCTGGAGGATTCGCTCTATGATTTATTAAAGCAGGCTGGACGGGAAGCTTTAGAAGATTCAGGGATCAATGGTAAAGATATTGGCCGGATTTTTGTGGCTAACTATAGTGCAGGCAGCTTCAACAATCAAGAACATTTGGGACCTTATAGTTTAGAGATTTCTGAAGATCTCCGGTATACCCCGGCTGTCCGGGTCGAAAACGCCTGTGCATCTGGTTCTGCGGCTATCCAGGCCGCCCAGGAAGCTCTTCTGTCCGGCTCGATCGATTACGCCCTGGTGGTCGGGGTGGAGAAGATGACATCTTTGGATACCAGAGGAGCGATGAAGGCACTTTCGAAGGCATCTTACTGGCCGACCGAAGGAGCAGAAGGAATGACCTTTCCCGGTCTATTTGCTGAATTTGCCAAAGGGTATAAAGATCATCATGATATTCCTGAAGAAGAGCTGCGGGAAACCTTTGCCATGATCGCAGCTAAAAATCATAAAAATGCTACTGCTAATGATTATGCCCAGATGCCCTGGGACTGCAATTACGAAGAGATCCTCGACCTGGCTGACGATAAGAACCCTGTAATCGCTGAACCCCTTAGACTATATGATTGTTCTTTAATTACAGATGGAGCAGCCGCCCTGGTTTTAACTAGAACCGATCTGGCTCAAAAGGGAGACCGCGATGCCGTAGAAATTGCAGCTTTAAGTCAGGTGACCGACACGCTGGAACTTTCGCAGCGGGCTAATTATGAATTTACCGCCGGTAGGATGGCGGTCGAGCAGGCATATGAAGAGGCGGGGATCACGGTGGATGACTTAGATTTTGCTGAAGTTCACGACTGCTTTACTATCGCTGAATTGTTGGCTTACGAAACGTTAGGTTTAACTGCTGCTGGAGAAGGGCGAAAAGCTATAGCAGAAGGATGGACCGAACCAGGTGGCAGGCTGCCGGTTAATCTATCTGGTGGGCTGAAAGCGAAAGGCCATCCGGTAGGAGCAACTGGAGTTTCTATGGCCGTGCTGGCTGCCCGGCAGCTAACCGGGATTCCGATCGGACTGGCCGTAAATGACCCTAAATATGGACTTAGTTTTAATATCGGTGGTAGTGCAGCTACTAACTATGCCCTCGTTTACCGCAAAATATAATATAATAATGATGTTAATGTAAAAAAAAACGACTTTTATTACAGGTACGATCCATATTTCACTAAGATCTCTTGATCAACGCTAATCAAGAGGTCTTATTTTATTAGCGAATCGCAGAAAGAAGGTTATTGGCTTTCAATCTCTAATTAAATAGTATAGATGAATAAACCATGAGTGGGGGACTCGGGTCTATATAAGTATACAAAATTTATAATTTGCGTTTGGAGGTAATAGTTGTGAAAAAGAATGAGTTATCAGAAGCGGTACAATTTGTTATTTTTGGGGGCGCAGGTGACTTGAGTCAAACTAAATTGCTTCCCGGCCTTTATCGCCTGTTTAAACAGGAATTGCTGGCAGAAGAATTTAAAGTGCTGTGTTTAGACCAGGCCCACTCTGAGCGGGATGAATTTTTAGATAGTCTGGCAGAGACCCTGGCAGAAAGAGAATCAGAAGCCTTTAAGTCGATCGTTTGGAAGAGATTTGAAGAAAAGCTAGACTATATGCAGGTTGACTTTGAGCAGGATTCAGCCTACGAGAAATTAGCGAAGAGGTTAGAGGAGCGGGAGATCGAGCAGTCAGGAAAAAGGATCTATTATTTAGCGACCCCACCGGCCCTTTTTTCTTTTATTGCTGAAAAGCTTAAAAAGTATGATTTAAATAGTTCCAGGTTTTCCGGTTGGCCTCGATTAGTAATAGAGAAACCATTTGGATATGACCTGGAGACGGCCCAGGAGTTTAATGAAAGTATTATTGCGGCTTTTCCAGAAGAAAATATTTACCGGATCGATCATTACTTAGGTAGAGAGGTAGTGCAAAATATATTGACAATTAGGTTTTCTAATATCCTTTTTGACCCCCTCTGGAACAAAAATTATATCGATAATATTCAGATCATCTCTACCCATGAAGAAGGGGTGGAGCAGAGGGGCGAGTATTACAATAAATCTGGTGCTCTGCGGGATATAGTTCAGGGACCACTGCTGCAGCTGCTTTCTCTTCTCACCATGGAACAACCTGAAGGTAATAAACCAGCAGATATCCGGGCAAAAAAGATAAAGCTGCTGGATACGTTAGCGGAGGCACCGGTAAGTGAGGTAGTAGATTCACTGGTCCTGGGTCAGTATACCGAAGCTCAGGTATATAATAAATATACCCGGGGGTATCAACAGGAAGAAAAAGTACCATCTGACTCAACCGCTGAAACATTTGCCGCTTTAAAATTGAATATCAATAATCAACGCTGGCAGGGTGTACCAATATATATCAAGACGGGGAAACGCCTGCAGGAGAATAACAGCAAGATTTATATCCAGTTTAAAAGTAAGGATACTTCAGATCTAGAAGGAGATAATGGTGTTAAACCCAACATGTTGATCATAAGTTTTTATCCTCGGGAAGGCGTATTTCTTCGCTTCAACGCCTGGGAACCTGAGGGTGAAGCTAAAATCATTCCTGTGATTATGGAGTACTGTCAGGAAGCAGCCAGAGATATTCAGGACAGCCTTGAAGCTTATGAGGAACTGCTGGTGGCTTTACTGGAAGGAGATCAGATGCTTTTTACCCACTGGGAAATTGTAAGGTGTTCCCGTATGTTCATCGACAAATTAAAAGAGGCTGCTCGAAAACAGGATCTGCTGCCGGATGGTTATCCAGCAGGCAGCAGCGGTCCAGAAGCAGCCCAAAAGTTGTTAGGTCAGGATGATCGGGTCTGGCTGGATCAAAGGGAATGAGGTAGGCGATATAATGAGAAGCAGCAGAGAGATAAAACTAGAGGAGATAACAGCAGAGAGGGAGTACCGAAAATCACCTGAAGCCTGGGAAGAACAGATTCTCTATTTTCTGTTGGTAGATAGGTTTGCCAGGGACAGTGATGAACCTTTATATAACCCGGAAGAGGATTATGAAAATGCTTTGAAAACAGAAGAGAGCAAGCAGGAGTGGCTGGAGGCGGGGGATAAATGGAACGGAGGCAGCCTCCAGGGGATAATTTCTCATTTAGATTATTTACAGGAACTGGGTGTGACTGCCCTCTGGATCAGTCCGATTTTAAAACAAACCCCTTTTTCTGATTCTTACCATGGTTATGGTATTCATAATTTTTTAGCGATAGATCCTCATTTTGGTAGTAAAGAAGATCTAAAACAGCTGGTCGAAGCGGCCCATGCCCGGGATATGCTGGTGATCCTGGATGTTATCATTAATCATACAGGTGATGTCTTTGCATATGAAGGCGAAGCTCCGGCGTATGATGGTAACGAACATCCTGTGAGCGGGTTTCGAGATGAAAATGCAGAACCGAAGTTTGATCCGGAAGATCCAGATTACGAAGAAGCCTGGCCTGACGGGGGGGTTTGGCCTCAAGAGCTTTTTCACCTTGAGACTTTCAGCTGCAAGGGATATATAACCAACTGGGAAGAAGAACCTGAATATATCCAGGGTGATTTTTTCTCCTTGAAAAATATTTATACAGGCGAGGGCGAAATAGGTAATTTCCATGCCTCCCCCGCCTTAGAAACTCTAACTAAATGTTATAAGTATTGGATAGCTTATGCAGATTTAGATGGTTTTCGGTTGGATACGGTTAAACACCTTCAGCCAGGAGCTACCAGCTATTTCGTCACCGAAATTCATGAATTTGCCCACACCCTGGGCAAGAAGAACTTCTATATTATCGGGGAAATAACCGGGGGCATTGAATTTGCAAAATCGATCTGTGATAGAACGGGTCTCAATGCAGCCCTGGGTATTAATAAAATCCCTGATAGTCTGGAGAATATGGCCAAAGGTTACCAGGAAGCTTCCAATTACTTTTCTATTTTTAGCAATACCGAATTTTTAGATGACGGCGAACTTAAATGGCATCAAAAAAATGTCATTACCATGTTCGATGACCATGATATGGTGTATCAACAGGAATACAAATCAAGATTTGCGGCTGATAAGGAAACGGCCCCTTTGCTGGGTAATGCTATTTTCCTTAATTTTTTCACTTCTGGTATTCCCTGCATTTATTATGGGACAGAGCAGGGTTTCGATGGCAGTGGTGATCAGGCTAAGTACGTTCGGGAAGCCATGTTTGGAAGTAAATTTGGAGCTTTTAGATCACAGGGGCGGAGTTTTTTTGATCAAGAGCATCATCTCTACAAAGCCATGCGGGAGATGGCGGCATTAAGACAGGAACATGATGGGCTAAAATTAGGCCGGCAGTATCTGAGGGAGCTGGCTCAGTCGGGAGAAGAGTTCGGTTTTCCTGTCAGGAATGAGGAGAGATACTCAGGAATCATAGCCTGGGCCCGGATCTTCAGCCGGATTGAATTTCTTTTGGCCATAAACTGTGATCTGGAGACAGAACGAACAGCAAAAGTGATGGTGGATAACGACATCCATGAGCCAGGAGATATGTTCACCTGCATATATTCTTCCAGGCCTGATCAGTTAGAGACATCTATACCAGTTAAAGCTTTAGATGCAGATAATTATTATGTGGAAATAACTGTTC
>JBNJDR010000083.1:0-5202 GCA_051745085.1 Bacillota bacterium
ACCTCTCCCCGATCGTCAGGGTGAATAGCCTGCAAAAACGCTTCATAGGTAGCTTCAAACTCCTGGGGAGCCAACCCAAAAATACGATAAGTTTCATCGGACCAGATTAATTGATTATGTTTAAGATGAAGTTCCCAGCTGCCTACATTAGCAATTTCCTGGCTCTTTTTTAAGATTTTTTCTCTCCAGTTTTTTTCAGTGATATCGTTACCGGTAGCTACGACATACTTTATCTCATTGTTTTTATCCAGCAGTACGTTGTTATTCCAGGAAATCAACCTTGATTCACCCTTTTTGGTTTTCAAATAATTTTCATATTCGAGCCGATTTTTCCTGGATTTCAAGGTCTTAAAAACCTCTTTTGTTTGGGCTATTTCATCTTCTTTAATTAATATATCCCATATTTTTTTATTTTTAACTTCCTCGTAAGAATAACCCAAAACTTGTTCACAGGCTCTATTAAATTTAACGATCTCTCCCTCTGGGTTTAAGAGGATCACTAGATTGTTCTGCAGTTCTAAAATAGAAGACAACAAATCCCTATTATTTCTCAGCTCTTTTTCTTTTTTCTTGATTTCAGTAATATCCTGAGCTGAGCAGACTACGTATTCTACTTCTCCTTCTTTATTTACTTTAGGTTTTTTTGTTATGGACAGCAAACGACTTTCACCTGCACTATTTACCATCCACCTTTCAATTTGTAGCTTTTCCTTGGTTTTAAATACAAGCTCATTTTCCTTTATGCAGTTTGCTGCTTTACCTTTAGGAAGAACCTCTTTTATTTTCTTATATTCCACCTCTGCTTTTTCCCGTCCTAAAAACTCAGCAAAAGGCTGATTAACTTGACCGTAGGCATCTTTATCGGTTAAGTACCATATTTTAGTATCTATAGTATTAAGTAGAATATCCTGTTTTTGATTGATGTTTTTCATTTTAATTTCTTCCCTTAACTTGCTCAAACTAATATAATAGGTTAACCCGGCACTAGAGGTATAGGCTAAAAAATAGGTGAAACGAAAAGCAGGAGGAATTTTTGCTAAAAAAAGTGAAATTCCCACCAGGACAGCTAAAATTCCATTGCTGTATAAAGCAAGCTTATCACCTTTAAAAATAAGATTGGTGAAAATTACTACTACAATAAGACTTACAGCCATAGTAAAATTGTATCCAGTGATATGGTTGATGATTATCATGTGAACTATCGCTGAAGCAGCAGCAAGGCGAGTTAACTGGTCTAATCTCTGTTTTATCCAGGTAATAAAAAATGATGAGAAGAAAATACTGAAAAATATAAGAGCACCAATACCTCGGTGTCCCAGGGGTATCGGGTCTTGAACCTGAGGTATCTGCTGAAAGAATACAATAAACAACAAATATAAAAATCCCCCCACAAATAACAAGACCCTATAAAACTTATCAGATTTATGGATCAGCTTTTTCATTTCACTATCCACCTTCTCTATTTCATTCACCTGGTTAGTACAGGTTTCTCTAGCAATTTCAACTTTTTAATTTAATATACTAAAAACAGTAGACATAACCTACCGAAGTAAAAAAGCTTAGGCTATAGGCTTGAGTTTTCTTTATAAGCAAGGACATCCTGGATGACCTGATCTATATTATCTGCCTGCAGAACTACAACGTCATCTGCTTCTCCCATCTCAAGAGCGGCCTGGGTCGCTTCTCGCTCTTCCAGAATTATGGTGATCATTTCGTCTTTAAAGCCGCCCTTGACTAAACCCTGGCGGACCAGTTCTGCGGTTTCGCCCCGCTTCCTATCCCTGGGATCGGGATCGCTAATAATTATATGATCATAGTATTTAGCCAGGGTATATCCAAATTCTATGATATCCTCATCCCGCCGGTTCCCTGTGCCTGAAGCCATCCGGATTTTTCTGCCTGGGGATAAATCATTGATAAAGTCTCCAGTGGCTGTAATCGCTCCTATATTATGACCGTAATCGATGACAACTTTATAATCGGCGATGTCGATGATGTTCATCCTGCCGGGAGACTGACCCAGTGAGGCACTAAAGCTAACCAGGCCAGCTCTGATCTGCCTGGCATTCAGGCCCAGGGCGGTAGAAGCCGCCACGGCCGCCAGCACGTTCTTAATATTGAAAATTGCCTTCCCCGCAAAAGTTATCGGAATCTCGACGGCACTGGCTACTACCGACTTCCAGCTTTCCTGATTGATGATTATATCCCCATCTTTATAGATAACATTCATGTTACCTTTTTCCAAATTAGCGGCCAGAGCCGGATTATCCGGTTCAAGAGAAAACAAAATAGGGTTAGCCTTAGTATTTTTTAAGCAGGCAAGTACCAGGGGATCATCAGCATTTATAACTGCATAACCGGCAGGTTTCACCGCTTCGATGACGGTGGACTTAAGCCGGGCCAAATCTTCCAGGGTATCTATTCCACCTTCGCCCAGGTGGTCGGAGCTAACGTTGAGGAATACGCCGACGTCGCTGCGGGAGAATCCTAAACCCCGGCGCAGAATACCGCCTCTGGCTACTTCCAGGACAGCATGATCTATCGTGGCATCGGTCAATACGTTTCGCGCTCCCGCTGGCCCACTATAGTCACCTTCCAGAACCGGGATATTGTCAATGATCACGGCATCGGTAGAGGTCATACCCACGGTGCTCCCGCTCAACCCCAGGATATGAGAGATCAACCTGACCGTAGTGGTTTTTCCGTTTGTCCCGGTCACGGCAACTATGGGCACTGTCTGAACAGAACCAGGTGGGAAGAGCATATCGACCACCGGAACCGCTACGTTGATGGGTTGGCCGTGGGTGGGGTTAAGATGCATCCTAAAACCAGGAGCGGCGTTAACTTCGACCACCCCTGCAATATTTTTCTGTAAAGGCTCCTGCAGAGTGGGCGCTATGATGTCGATCCCGATCACATTTAGCCCGATGATCCGGGATATTCTCTCGGCCATCAATCTCACCATAGGATGAACCTGCTCGGTAACATCTAGAGCAGTTCCACCTGAGCTGAGATTGGCCGTTGACTTAATGTAAAGCTTCTCCCCGGCCGGAAGAACACTTGCAAGGGTTAAACCTTTACTGGCTAGAATCCTCTCGGTCATAGCATCTATTTTTATTTGGGTCAGATTCTTTTCATGACCGACTCCCCGCTGGGGATCCTGGTTTAATTCAGCGATCAATTCCCAAATCGGCGTTCTACCGTTCCCGATCACATAGGCCGGTTCTCTTAAAGCAGCGGCGGCAAACTTTCCATCTATCACCAGAATCCGATAGTCTGAGCCCACCAATAATTTTTCTATTAAAACTTCATCACATATCTGTTCAGCCATAGAATATGCTGAGTTCAGTTCTTCTTCATCTTGAACATTTACAGTTATGCCCCGGCCGTGGTTACCAACCAGGGGTTTAACGACCACCGGATATCCCAATTTTAGCGCGACTGTCCGAGCTTCAGCAAAATCCTCTACAGCTATTCCCTCCGGCACGGGTATCCCCATATCTGCTAACATTTTTTTGGTATCTTCTTTGTCATCGGCAATTTCGACTCCCAGGGCAGAAGTGTTATCCATAAGAGTAGCCTGAATCCTGCGCTGATAGCGGCCGTGACCCAACTGGACATAACTATAATCATTCAATCTGATACTGGGGATACCTTTTCTTTTAGCTTCGGCCACGATAGCTGCAGTGGAAGGCCCCAGCAGGCTTGCTTCTCGGATTTCTTTTAACTTATAAACCAGGGGAGCTATCTCGGTTTTTTCTCCCTGAAATAGTTTTTCCGCAATATCTACGGCGAACTCTCCCGCCTTTAGACCAACATTTTCATCGACATAACTATAGACAACGTTATAGATAGTATCCTCATCAGTACTGAAGGTTTTCCCGAAGGAAACCTCGTTCTCCGCCAGGGACTGTAATTCAAGGGCTAAGTGTTCAACCACGTGACCGGCCCATGTACCCCGCTCCAGCCGCTCAAAAAATCCACCTGGTCTACCGGGGGAACAGGTATGCTCATACATGGTGGGCAGCATCTGTTCAAGCCTGGTCTTAAAACCAGGAACCATGTCTGTCGGCTTTTCTTCCAACCTACCGATATCCAATTTCATGATAATCACCGGGCTGAGACTATATAAGTTTGGCCCTCTTAAGGCCCTGATTTCTAATACTTTCATTTTTAACCCCTCATTTGATGAACGCCGGAGACAGTTTTTAAATCTCCCGGGCGTAAATATTTTCTTGTCTTAAGATCATAACCATGACCAGCAACGATCGTGTGGAGAACGAGATTCTCCATAGCTATGGCTTCATCATATTTAATATCGGCCACATTCGAGTACTTTAAGTTCTGGCCTTCCAGGATAACGATCAGCCCACTGCCAATTGCTTTAATGATGTGACCTTTTTCGATCACGATCCCAGCATCTTCGCCCAGACCTATCCCTATATTGGCCGGATTCATACTTAAAACCTGCATCAACCTACTGAACCTGCCTCTTTCGACAAAATGAGTATCTATGATCACGTTATCTATCAAACCGATACCCTCGCCGATATTAACCGTACCCTTGTGTAGGGCTTCTCTGCTGTCTCCCCCGTAGATCATAGTCCTGGACATCGCAGCCGCTCCAGCACTGGTCCCGGCTATGATACAGAAGTCTTCCCTGTATCTGCGCTTGATCTCTTTTATTATCGCAGATCCGGCCAGGATACTGGTTATCCGCAGCTGATCTCCTCCGGTGAAGAATATAAGATCGGCAGCTTTAATCCGCTCCAACATTGAGCTATCATTAGCGGCCTCCCTACTGGCGATATTAAGGATGCCAACCGAATTCTCTCCTTCCCGAGCGAAGGCGGTAATGTATTCCTGCCCGGCCACTTCGGGAAAATTTGTTGCTGTAGTTATGACTTCGATCCTCGGATGCTCAACCTGCACCAGGGAAATAAGGGTGGAGAGAATTCTCAGATCATGTTCTTTATCTTCATTTCCGCCTATTGCCACCAATAACCCCCGGGGGGGAAGCTCAGCCTGATTTAAGAGTTTTATCTTTTGTTTTTTCACATTTACCCTCCATAGAAGTGCCGACTCAATATCTAAATATTTATTTATATTAATTTAATATATATAATGTAACTATACTATTTTTCGGAAGAATTAGCAAGTTGTTTTCCTGACCTCATCCCCAGAATTAGAGCAGAAAACCGG
>JBNJDR010000084.1:0-5153 GCA_051745085.1 Bacillota bacterium
AGGGCGTAATAGACATTCTAGCAAAAGTGGTTATCCTTGCTGCTGGAGGCCTTGGAACCCCGGTAATCCTTCAGCAATCTGGCTTTAAAGATGTAGGAGACAACCTTTTTGTTGATCTCTTTGTTAACACTTATGGAGTGTCAGAAGGACTTAACCAAATGCATGAACCACCTATGACGATTGTAAACCATGAGTTTCAGAAAAACAAACAATTTATCTTATCTCCTTACGTTAATCACTATCGGATGCTAAGATTTATGGAAAATGGTTTAAAGGGTGTAAGACAATCTACGTATAAGATGCTGGGGATCATGACTAAGACTGCCGATGATCCAATCGGGGTAGTTTTAAATGACGGAGTGGTTTCTAAGCCCCTGAGTGAAGCAGACGGAAAGAGATTAGAGGAAGGTTCTTCAATAGCAAAGGAGATACTAGTAAAAGCAGGTGTTAAGAGTAATTCTGTTGTCGTTTCTAAACCTCAAGGAGCACATCCTGGAGGAACTGCTGCAATTGGTCAGGTTGTAGATATAGACTTGCAGACTAAAGTGAGAGGACTTTTTGTTTGTGATGCTAGTGTACTTCCCGTATCTCCAGGGATGCCGCCGATCCTTACTATCTGTGCCCTGGGCAAGAGGTTAGCAAAGACTCTAACTGGATGAGAACAAGGGTTGTTAATTACAAGAGTATAGAGGTTTTTAGGGGAGTATAGACTGTGTATTAGGAGATGAAATTATCATGATTAGATTGGTTTGGAGAGCGTTGATGTTAAATAGATTTGGAAGGGTTTTCATGATTTCATCTAGTTTAGTTAAGTCCATAGTAGTTTTTAAATTACTAAGCAAAAAAAATAATTGAGCTATAAGAAATTATTGCATTTCGCTGTTATAAACTACTATAATTAACGGACGGGATGGGCTAGAGCCTATCCCTCTTTTAGTGCGCTCTGTAAAATTAAAGTATAATAGGCGAAAGTCTTATTTATGTTGTTCTTGCCGGTACGGTATGTGAAGCCAATAGAGTCAGGGTATCCACAGTGAAGTGGAATCTGAAGAGCCCAACTGCTTCGTTTGAGCAAAAGAACTCAACTATCTGTTTATGCAAGCGTCCTAACAGGAATAAAATACATACCTGTAGTAATGGGAGAACCATACGTGCAATTTTACGAGAGGGGCCAGCTGTAAAAAGTTGGTCCTACTTGAATATCATAAAATTTAGCTCTGCTTAATAAATTCAACTAGTATATTAACGCCCCAGAAATACCAGCTAGAATGATTACTTTTATCGGGTCAATTTCAGTTTTTAGCATCAATATTAAAACACTGGCGCTGATTAAGAACGTTGGAATATCAATAATACTTGTTTTTACTAAAGATAGAGCTGCTAAAATAATCAGCCCAATTACTGTGGGTCTGATGTATCTAATCACTGCATTTATGTAATTTGAATCTTTTATCTTATTAAAGTAATGAGCAAGTATCATCACTAAGATAAATGATGGTGCTATCACCGCCATAGTTGCAAATAAAGCTCCTAATACCGTCGAAGTTGATTGAAAACCTACAAATGTCCCGCTGTTAATTGCAATAGGCCCAGGTGTCATCTCTGCTATAGCAATTATATCAGTAAACTCCTGCATATTGAGCCAGCCATATCTTTCTAGTTCTTTTTGGATTAAAGAAATCATAGCATAACCACCGCCGAAACCAAAAAGACCAATTTTAAAAAAGGAATTAAATAAAGTCATCAATAAATCCATTAGTTTTTCACCTCTGCTAAATTGTTCTTTTTATAAGAGATCGAACCGAAAATTATGGCCATTAAGATCAAATAGACCGGATTAACTGCAAAGATAAACCCAGAAATAAGGACAATAGATATGGTAGTGAATAGGGAAGGAGCCCAATCAATATATTTAGCCAGATCAATTCCGGCATAAATGATTAAACTTACTACAGCTGGACGGATTCCTTTTAGTATATTTTGCACAAGTATGTAATCATTAAAATTGCTAAAAATCATAGCGATTGATAAAATAACCAGAAATGAAGGTAGCGCTACTCCCAGAGTAGCAATTATAGCACCGGGTAGTCCAGCAATGTTGAACCCAAAAAATATTGACATATTAATCGCGATCGCTCCGGGTACTGTTTGAGTTATAGAAATTGCATTAACAAATCTCTCCTTATCTACCCATCCCTGATTATCGACGAACTCTTTTTCCATAATAGGAATCATAGCCAGGCCACCTCCAAAAGTAAAAAGTCCTATCTTGAAAAAAGTAACAAACATTTTTAGTAATTTTCTTTTCTCAGTATTCATGAATATTACTTCACTCCTCTATTATAGAGTCATTTCTACAGAAAAGCTAAAGTAGGCACTACTTATTAAGCTTTCTCTTAATTCAACTAGTTCATTTTGTGTATTATAGCTATACCTAAGTGTCTGGAACAAACAACTATCTTCTTTGATCTCAAGAAGTTCCTGGTCTTTTAAAGAGGGTAGTACAGGTTCCAAGTATTCTTTTGCTTTTATTACCTTACTATTATTTTTCACCAGTAAGTTATATAATGAATCCTGTTCTAAATCTTTCTCGGTAAATTCATTTAGATATTTAACAGGGATATAAGATGTCTCTAATATCAAAGGGATATCATTCATGAGTCTTAGACGACTGATTTCCCACAGTTTCAGGTCCTTAAAATCGTCCACCATTTGTAATCCTTTTATTTTAGCATAGGATAGAAGTGCAGTTTTGGGATTTTCAATGTTTTCTGCAATATTTTGGCCAAAGCTGTAAAACTGGAGTAAACTTTGTTCCCAGTGTAAATCTTTAATTAAATAGCCCTTTCCATGTTCACTTATAATTGTCCCTTTTTCTTTTAGGACACTAAGCGCTTTTCTAATGGTTGCCCGGGTGACTTCAAATTCTCGAGCTAATTTATTCTCTGAAGGTAAATAGCTGCCGGAATTGTATTCTCCCTTATAAATTCTTTGGGTTATTTCGGCTGCTATATTCTTATAAAGTGCTGATAGATGTGAGTTATTTATAGTTAATCCCTCCTGCTGTCCTGGCTTGAGCAACTTGTATATACAAGTTGCCTGTAGATTAGTTTATTATCTTTTTTTATTTATGTCAAGGACTTAACATGATTTTTCTCCAATACTTAATATGATAAAGGAAGTAAGTAGGAAAACAGATTAAGTTAATCAGGCAAAAATAGGAAAAGACTTTAATGAATATACTATCTTAGGAGCATGCAACCTTGAGTTTGCTTATGAAGGCCTCAACATGGAAGAAGATTTAGGTATACTCTTACCATGTAATGTGGTTGTTTCTTCTAATGACTCAGGTGAAACAACAATTGCTGCCGTAAACCCTGTGCAAGTTTTGACCCTGTCATCTAATGAAAATATAAAGAAGCCTCATCCCACTGAACAACTGTGGGATGAGGCTTCTTTATAATATATTAAGCTAAATTAAATTTAAAATTCTATATCTAGACTTGCTCGCTGGGAGTGTATTTGAAAGAAGCTATCATTTTCGCTATGAAAGGCTACGATTACTTCATGGGTGGAGCCTGGCTCTAAATCGTAACGAGAATTTTCTCCTAGCGGGATCATAAACTCCGCTATTGAACTTTCTTCCTCTCTGATTCCGGTGCTTTCTGTTATATAGGTTTCGTCTATAGCTTCATGACTGGTAGGCCCGGTGCCTAAATGTTCTTCAAGCTGAAAATCCCCATCTTCTCCAAAACTAGACATTATCATTTTTGCGTCTGCCATTCGATTAGAAGGGTCGAAGCCAACAGATAGCCAACCGCTTCCAGGGCTTTTTAGCATCATATATAGTTCATCTTCGTCATCATTGAATTCCCAAAAAATATCCATATCAATATCTGTGCTAATCCGATTACTATAAACCATCTCTTCGTTGAGTAAGCTTTCCTGACTTATATCTTCCTCTTCATCAACTATTTCAACATTCTCCTCATTATTACAGCCAACAATTAAAATAGAGATAAGAATTACAGATAAGCTGAGCCAGAATACTTTCTTTTGTCTTATGCGCATAATCATTAGACTCACTCTCCTCCAGGTATGGATTTGGTCGAACTATAAGATGAAAAAAGATAAAATTACAGCAACAAGAATTGCAGGTAGTAAATTACCAACTTTTATTTTAGCTACCTCTAAAAGATTTAGGCCGATTCCTGTGATCAATAAACCGCCAGTAGCAGTGAGTTGGTTGATTACCGGGGGAGTTAAAAATTGTTCGACTTGAGAGGCAAAAAGTGTTATAGCTCCCTGGTAAATTAAAACCGGTAGAGCAGAAAACATTACACCTAGTCCAGCGGTGGAAGCAAAAGCGATAGCGGTTATACCATCTAACATTGATTTGGTGAAGAGGAGAGAAGGATCCCCCTGGATCCCTTCTTGAATAGCACCCATTATCGCCATAGCTCCGACACAATAAACCAGACTAGCTTGAACAAATCCCTGCACGAACAGATCACTTTGGTTTTGGAATTTACTTTTAATTTTTTCGCCGAATTTATTTAAACGAAATTCTATTTTTAATAATTCTCCACAGATTCCGCCCAGGACTAAACTGAAAATGACTATAAGCAAACTATTAGAACTGTCAATTAAAAAAGCCATATCTAAACCTATGTAAATAACGGCCAGAGCGATTCCCTGCATAACAATCTTTTGGATGTTTTCGGTAAAACTACTTCTAAAAATAATTCCTAAAAAGCTTCCTCCAATAATGGCTATAACATTAACAAATGTCCCCAGCATTTAAAATCCTCCTATAATTTAAGCTAATTATAATTCCTAATAGTATTATTTAGTTATTAGTATATAGCTATTACCGTCTTAAAGCAAGTTTTATCTGGTATTTATGCTGGCTTTGCTCTTGATTAAGAGTACAATATTAGGTAAAATTTAATTGAAGAAACAATAAGCCAAGAAAGGGGGATAATAAGGATGGCCAAGTTAAAAGTAACTTCAGAATTTGGAAATGATGAGATGATACCTGCTCGCTATACTGCGGATGGCAAAAATATATCTCCGCCTTTAAGAATAAGTGATGTAGATCCTGAAGCCCTCTCATTAGCAATAATTGTTGATGATCCGGATGCTCCTATGGG
>JBNJDR010000085.1:0-5057 GCA_051745085.1 Bacillota bacterium
AAAAGGGCAGCTCTCTGCCTCATCCCCCCGGATAGCTGCTCCGGATAATTATCGGCAAACCCCTCCAGGCCAAATAGGGGCAGCAGTTCTTTAGCTTCTTCTCTTGCTGCAGCCAGATCGCCTTTATCTATTTCTACCCCTAGAAGTAAATTTTCCATAACAGAGCGCCAGGGAAAGAGGAGGTCCTTTTGGGGCATATACGCTATATGCCCCCGGGTGCAGGTTATCTCCTTATCCTTCAGGATAATTTCTCCTTCATCTGGTTCTTCCAGACCGACGAGGATATTAAATAGGGTTGTTTTACCACAACCGCTTGGCCCGATGATACAGACAAACTCACCTTCAGCTACCGATAAATTTATATTTTCTAAAACAGGTAGAACTTCCCCATCTTCCCTGTAATCGTAATATAAATTTTTGATTTCAAGCAGCGGTTTTTTCATCGTCATACCTTCCTTATCGAAATTAGTCATTAGTTAAAAATTCATTGGTAAAAGCTGCTTCAGCATAGAATTCTTCCGAAATCAGTTCATGTTCATACATCCATTCGCCAAACTCTTCCCAAACTTCAAGTTCTTGATGACCCCAATAAGGTGCATCTTCAGCATAACGTGGACTCAACCATTCCTGACTTCTAGTTAAGAACTCAAGACTGCTTTCTGGTGCATTTTCATGGAGTATTTCGGCAGATTCCACCGGATTTTCAGCTGCATATTCGTACCCTCTCCTCACAACCTGCATAAATCTATCGAGCAGATCTTTCTGATTGGCGACCATCTCTTCCGATGATATGATAACCGGGGTATAGTAGTCAGGAACATACTCCTGATAATCTTCTAACATAAAAATGTTAAGACCTATATCCCTCATTTCTGCTTGAATCCCATCTGAGGCGTAGAATATCCAGGTGAAATCAAATTTGTTGCTATCAAGCATGGAAAGGAGATCTCCACTCCCTATATTTACGAACTCTACCTCAGAAAAATCTCCCCCTGCTCCTTCAACCAGAGATTTAATTATTTCTTCTTCGATCGGCATTCCCCAGCCTCCATAAGTTAATCCTGCCAGATCAGCGGGGGTCTCCACGTCTTTTTCTTCCAGAACCGCAAAGCCTGAGGTATTATGCTGAATCACTGCGGCCAGAGAGACAACCGGCACCCCCTCCATCCGGGCCGAGGTGACCCATTCCTGAAAACTAATCCCGAGATCGGCTCTCCCGGATCCAACTACCTGTTCAACCGACATATTTGTGCCCGGCTCAATAAAATTGACATCAATATCTTCCTCGGCAAACCAGCCCATCTCTTCCGCCACAAACAAACCTGTATGGTTTGTATTTGGAACCCAATCCAGTAAAAAGTCCACTTCTTCTGCTGAAGCAGAAGAAGAAAAAGCCAATCCTAACACCAGTGTTATAATTAATAGTTTTTTCATTATTATTTTTCCTCCTTGATTTTCTTATTCCAGGGGATCGTTAACCTTTCTAACAAATTAACTGACTGAAAAAGCAGTATGGAAAAGAATGAAACCAGCACTATACCTGCAAATACCCTGGCTGTCAAATAAGAATTTGAAGACCGGACAATAAAAACGCCCAATCCTTTATCACTGCCCATCCATTCGGCCACTACCGCAGCCATGACTGAATACGTGGCAGAAATCCTGAGACCACTAAAAACCATCGGCAGGGCACTGGGCACCCGCACTTTTCTAAATACCTGCCAGCTGCTTGCCCCCATAGCCAGTAATAATCTTATCTTGTCTTGATCGGCCGTATTTAAGCCATCGACGGTATTTACTGCAACCGGGAAAAAGCAGGCCAGAATAACGATCAGCAGTTTTGGCATGATTCCAAACCCAAACCAGATAACCAGTAAAGGGATCAAAACTACAATAGGAACGGTCTGAGAGATCACCATCAGGGGGTAGACTGTTCTTTCCAGCATCTTAAAGTTAAATATGATGGTCCCTATTGAAATTCCAGCAGTTGCAGAAATAATCAAACCAAAAACCGCTTCAGATAAAGTCCTTATTGAATGCTCGAACAGCAGATATCTGGTTTTATATGCCTCAGCGTATATTTGCGAGGGGGCGGGTAAAATCCAGGTTTCTACAGCAAAAACGTGGACCAGGATCTCCCACAGGATGATCGCTGAGATAAAGAATAGTAATACCGGCATATAATAATTTAGTTTATCTTTTAATTCATCCATGTTTAAGTCCTTTTCTTCTGTCTATCAAGTTTTTCTTTGGTGCTGCCCAGTTCAGGCCCGGTAGCGAGTTTAATATAACTTATTACACTTTCATCCGAGGCTTCCTGGACTGCCTTATGAGCTTTGAGGGCAGTAGCCCATATTTCTTCTAGCTCTCCTTCGATGGTAGTAGAAAACGCACTAACCGTATATTCATGTCCGGCTTCTTCGATTACTGCAATAGCTTCATCAACTAAATCATATATCTTCTCTTTGCCTGAAACCCCTAAGGGCAGACACTGTATATCAACAGCTGACTTCATATAATCACTCCTTTCAAAATAAAAACCTCCCCAATAATAGGGAGGCTTAAGATCTGCTCAAACTCCCTTCACTGGAATTATCCAGACCAGGTTCTAAGGGTTGAATATCTCTCTCAGCCAATCGGCACCCCCGTACGCTAACTTATTCTATTCTTATTATTATATTTCTAGATTTTTAGCAAAAACCCTTTATTAATTTTTGTTATATGTTTTAGCAGGAATTTTATGACTTATGCCTAATTATAGTATAATGCTTTAAAGCATAAAACCGAGAGGAGTCGAGAAGCAATGAAAAAACTTTTACTAAGTATTGTTGTTTTAATTGTCGGAATTGTCTTGCTGGTACCAGGGGCTGCCTTTGCCCAACAGCAGGGGGGAGACTTGAGGATAGCTATCGGGGCCGACCCTGAATCACTGGATCCCGTTCTGGCCTCATCATCACCGGCGGCGATGGTGATGGTTCACATGATGGAAACCCTATTTGAAATGACGCCCGATGGAGAAATAGTTCCCCTTCTGGCCGAGGATTATGATGTAAGCGAAGACGGGCTGACCTACACCCTGTATTTGAGAGAAGGAGTAGAATTTCATGACGGTGAACCCTTCAACGCTGAGGCTGTCAAATTTAATTTAGATAGGCTGATCGAAGACGAAGCGGTTTTCTCTTTCTTGATCAACAAGATAACGGAGATAGAGGTGATTGACGAATATACGATCAGCTTAAGCACCGAGGAGCCTTTTGCTCCTATCTTAGCCCACCTTTCCCACGATTTCATTTCCATAATTAGCCCCGCGGCAGTGGAAAAATACGGCGATGATGTAGGTAGTAACCCGGTAGGAACCGGTAAATTTAAGTTTGAAGGTTGGTCCCGGGGCGAATCTATCATAATGAGCCGTAACGATGATTACTGGGGCGAACCAGCTTATCTAGATACGGTTAGAATTTTAGTCGTACCCGAAGAATCGACCAGAGTCGTTATGTTAGAAACTGGCGAAGCCCACGCTATCATGAATGTGCCTCCAAGGGATGTCAGCAGACTGGAAGACAACGAAGAACTAGCGGTTAAAAATGTCCCCAGTTTAAGAACCCTCTACGTTGGCCTGCATTATCAAAAAGAACCTTTCGATGATGTCAAGGTCAGAAGAGCAGTTAATTATGCAGTAGATACTGAAGCGATTGTAGAACAGGTTCTTGACGGCGCCGGCCGGCCATCTGATGCACCTATCTCCCCGGCTATATTCGGCTATGCTGAACAGGATATGTACGAGTATGATCCAGACTTAGCTCGAGAATTACTGGCAGAAGCCGGCTATCCAGATGGGTTCGAGGTAGATTTTTATTATCCCGTCGGCAGATATCCCCAGGATCAAACCATAGCCCAGGCAGTGCAAAGTCAGCTGGCAGATGTAGGTATAACAGCTAATATGACCACGATGGAATGGGCCACTTATCTTGAAGTTATAAACGCACCCCCGGATGAAAGCCCCCATGATATGTATCTTCTGGGCTGGGGTACGGTTACCGGCGATGCCGATTACGGGCTTTACGCCCTTCTCCATTCCGATGAATGGGCGCCAAACGGCAGCAACAGAAGTTTCTACGGTAATCCGGAAGTAGATACATTACTGGAAGAGGCCCGGACAGAAACCAATACGGAAGAGAGAGAAGAATTATATGCCGAAGCTATAAGCTTAATCTGGGACGATGCTCCCTGGTTATTCCTCCACAGTATCGCGCAGATCAACGGCGTCAGAAATGAAGTCGAAGGTCTAGTTCATCATCCCCGGGAGAGCATCCTGGCTCACGAAGCATACTTCGTAACCGATTAAGTCCATAAATTCGTAAAATTAGCCCTCACTAAAATAAGTGAGGGCTTTTTTATGCGATAAACACACAAAAAAACCCTCCCCTTGGAAGGGGAGGGCGTAGTAGCTTCAACTATTCCAGAAACTAATCATTATTTGTGACTTCTTCCTCAACATCCAGATGGATCACATAGAAAGCAAAGTCCTCAGCTGGGACTTCAACAGTTAACTGATCACCTTTATAAGTTGTGAACGGTCCAGCTGCCGGTCTGGACTCAGGCAGATCGCCATCTGCATAACCCTGGATTTTTACAGGGTCAATAACATCCTGTAAGCGCCAGCCATCATCTAGTTCCATTGTGATCATAACGTTTCCTTTATCATCCGGATCAGAGATATCTACAGTTCCTATTTCCATATCTTGATTGGCATATATATTTTGCTCTCCGCCTACAGCTACTTCATAAGAATACCACCAGGCTCCCTCTTCCATATCAGCATCAGGGCATTGTGCATCTCCAGCAAAGGCTGTGGCCTCTTCATACTCTTCATCCACTATATCACCAGGTTCATCACCAGATTCAGGGCCGCAGGCTTCACTTGTCAGGTTATAGTCTTCACCTTCAAGTTCTCGTACAGATACAACCTTAAATGAAAACTCTCCATCTTCCATTAGTTCATCTTTATCTACACAATGCTCAAATTCATGGCTATCTCCAACTCCTGTATGATCTAC
>JBNJDR010000086.1:0-5021 GCA_051745085.1 Bacillota bacterium
TAAAGCAGGCAGGATATGAGCATGAAGGGGATCTCGGGATAAAAGGGAGGGAAGTATTTCAGGAAGTGAGGAAGTCCAGGTTTCTCAGGCATCACCTTTATGTCTGTACTAAGGATTGTAGAGCGTTTAAAGAACATATTTTCTTTAGAGATTACCTCCGGGCGGATGAGCAGACAAAAAATAAATATGCCCAGCTCAAGCGGGAACTGGCCCGGGAATATACCTATGATGTAGATGGTTACTGTGAAGCTAAAACCGAATTCATTCGGTCCATCCTTGAAAGAGAAACTAAAAGCAAATAATAATATTAAATGATCTTTTCAACTTTATTTCTACCTGCTGCTTTCGCTTTATAGAGAGCATTATCAACTCTGTTTAAAATACTATCAAAATCGTCACCTTCTTGGAAAATTGTGACTCCAAAACTAGCAGTAATATTTTCGGAGATAGAAGGGATGTTCATGTTCTCTATAGCCTGCCTTATCCTTTCGGCCATCTGCATACTATCATCAAGGTCAGAGTGGGGCAATAAGATGAGGAATTCTTCCCCGCCGATTCTGGCAGCCATATCTTCCTGGCGGCTGTTCTTTTTTAATATATCTGCTAGAGCTATTAATACTTTGTCCCCGGTAGAATGTCCATAAGTGTCATTTATCTTTTTGAATCTATCCAGGTCGAGCATTATTACTGTGAGGGGGAAGGTATGCCTTAAAGCTTGAGCTGACATTTTTTCTAAATATTCCATAAAAGCCTTGCGGTTTTTGAGTCCGGTAAGATGGTCAGTTCGGAGCAGTTCTTCGATCTTTTCTTTAGAACGTTCTAGCTGGATATTTTTTTTGGTTAGCTCCCTGGACTTATTGGTTAATTCATTATTGAGCTGGGTTAGTTTATTTAATATTTCTTCATTATCATTGAGGCGATGTGCTCCAAATAAAATATATCTATCGCCTTTTGAATAGATAAAGCTATTAGTTTTATAAGGAAGAGAGTTTTCTCTGAGAAAAGATAGGTTTTGCCGCTGGACGCCTTTATCCTGGGGCAGGGCCAATTCTGCCCGGCTTTTATGAGCGATGTGATTGATTATATTGCTTTTTCCTTCAAAAGTTCCCACCAGGTCGGTAAAAGTAGTATTGCAGTCTAAAATCATTCCCTGTTTATCAAATATTATAATTAAAATGTCTGTAACTTTTTTTAAAAAATTCGAGAAGGGATACGGACATTCTTGAATTAAATTTTCTTCTGTCATATTTATTGCACCTACCACTGTGGCGAATATTTTTTGTTAATTAAAACTTATCTTGCCCCCCGCAAACTTTAAACCTGAAAAGAGGATAATTAATATACTGATTAAAACAGCTAATGAAGCTAAATCAATGAACCCTCTGGATTCTACTAATTTAGCCAAAATACCGAGAAGTGCCCACAATATAACCAGGGT
Source organism: Bacillota bacterium (assembly GCA_051745085.1). Taxonomy (GTDB): domain Bacteria; phylum Bacillota; class Halanaerobiia; order Halanaerobiales; family Halarsenatibacteraceae; genus Halonatronomonas. The sequence continues at coordinate 1,439 of JBNJDR010000086.1, forward strand.
GTAGGCATAATCTTTCCTGATTTTCAAAAATATAAGCGTGAGTAAAATTACTACTGTCAGAAGGACAATAAGCCAGGCGGATTCAGAAAGACCAAACCGCTGCCATTCAATTGCTACCTGCCAGGCGGATATATTTGCAATGGTTGCTACAGATATCCAGCCTAGATAAATACTGAAAGGTATCGTCAGCCAACCGAAGTTATCTACACCAAAGTTTATCCGGCGGTATATTAAAATTAAAGTTGTTAAGAGGCCGACCATGATTATCACGGAAAGACCTATTAAGTCATAGTGCCAGGTGAAAAGCCAGATAGCGTTTAAAAGTGAAGAGATAAAGAAGAGATAACCAACTTTATCGATGTATCTCAGAGATTTAGTTTTATTTCTGATCAGACCAAGCGTTAATGAACCAACCAAAATTATAAGGGCTAGATATATTATTCCCCAAATGGCAAAGGTGAATCCAGCAGGTGTAAATATATTATAATATTTATCTGATATCTCATCGGTGGGGATATCATTTAGGGGTAGATAATTAGCTAAAAAATTAATTAAGAGCATAAATAGCAGACCTATTATATTAAGGATTTGCTTGGTTTTTATTTCTTGCTTCAAATTATAATTATTCATCAATAAATCAACTCCCCTTCAAGAAATTTTTTGGTTACTTCCTTAGACGGATTATTGAAAAACTTTGCTTTTTGATCTACCTCTATCATTCGTCCCTGGTAAAGCAGTCCTACTCGATCAGTTAATCTTTTAGCCTGGAGAATGTTATGGGTCACCATGATGATGGATTTATTTTTTTGTTTGATATACCTTTTGATCATCTTTTCTAGAATACTTATATTAGTAGGATCGAGGTTGGAAGTAGGTTCATCCAGTAAAAGCACATTAGGTTCAAAAACAATCGCTCGAGCCATAGCCACCCGCTGAGCTTCCCCTCCAGATAGAGTGTCGGCCTGTTGGTTTTTTAATTCAGCTATACCGAGATAATCCAGAAGGCTTTCTATCTCTTGTCTTCTTTGGTTTGTAATATTGATATTTCTTAGCTTCAAAGGATATATAACATTTTTCCAGACGGTCGTCTTGAGCAGGGCTGAACGCTGTAAAACTGTTGTTATTTCCCGACGGGTATCCAAATCTGGAATTTTACTTGAATTATATACTTTTTGATTATATGATATTGTACCACTCTCCGGGGTTTCAAGAAAGTTTAGCAATCTTAAAAGAGTACTTTTGCCGGAACCGCTGGGACCTACTAAGCCAAATATCTCTCCAGAATATATATCTAAATTCTTAATTCTTAAAATTTCTTTATCGCTGTAACTTTTATTAATGTTTTTAAGCTTATAAACTAGTTCATGTGTGATTTTAATCCCTCTCCTTTTTCTGGAGATGCAGCATTGATAAATTGATGATAAAAGTAATCACTAAGAGAATGATACCCAGGGCCAAAGCCAACCCGAATTTACCCTGACGGGTTTCTAAAACGATTGCAGTAGTTAATACTCTGGTTTTCCCCTGGATGTTGCCACCTACTAACATAACGGCTCCTACTTCAGAAATTACAGCGCCAAAGCCAGCTATAACAGCTATTAATGCTCCCAGACGGGCTTCTTTAATGGTTGTCCAGATCAGCTGCTTTTTTGTTGCGCCCAAAGCTTTTAGCTGTAATAATAAATTTTTATCTATTCCCATAACGGCAGTCATAATAAAACCTGCTACCAGGGGGAGAGCCAGGATGGTTTGGGCAGCTATGATTGCTTTAGGGGTGAACAGCCAGCCCAGTGACCCCATAGGTCCGCTGGCAGAAAATATAATAAAGACAAATAATCCGATGACCACCGGTGGAAATCCCATGCCTGTATATAAAAAAGCAGTTATTATGTTTTTGCCTGGAAATTTAGCCAGGCCTAAAATAGTGCCCAGAGGAAGGCCAATTATGACAGCAAAGAAAAGGGCCGCCCCGCTAACCTGCAGGGAAACTGCAATAATATCTAATATTTCTTTATCTAGATTTATAAGTAAATTTAATGCTTCCTGGATGCCTTCGATAAGTATTTCCATTTAATTAATCTCCTTGCTTTTAACTAAGCTTATTTCTAAGGTGGACTGTAAGCCGGTATAAATATATTTCTATATTGTTGCTAAAAAACCTTTTTTAAGGTATTATTTATAATATGATGAATTAAACAATTATTCTAATTATTTATAGTTTTAGCGCAAAAAATTTGTCGTAATCAGCAAAATTTCTTTCAAATTTTTAATATTGAGATATATTTATTATATTACATAGGTTGATTTCAAGGTTGATTGGGTGGTATAGAAATTGCACAATGATATAAATGGAAGTCATTTATATAAATAATTTAAAAGGGGTGGAAAAAATTGAGTAACGAAAATGAAACGCAGGAACAAGAATTAAGGTATGATAAGGTTCCTTCTTTTGGTAGTTCGGTCTTTGTCCTGTTATTCTTGGCTGTGAGTATGGGAATATCCGTTTTATGGCTGGAGATACCTGTTCATGTAACACTTTTAGTTACCATTGTAGTAGCTACAATAGTTGCTATGAGAACAGGCTATAGTTGGAACGATGTTCAGGATGCTATGTTGTATGGGGCAAATATTGCTATGCTTCCTATGTTAATTTTGATGATCATTGGTGTAGTTATCGGGACATGGCTGGCTTCAGGAACCATTCAAACTATTATTTATTATGGATTGATGATACTTTCTCCATCTTACTTTTTGGTTGCGGCTGCAGTTATAGTTTCTCTTGCCTCTATGTCTACCGGTAGTTCCTATACCTCTGGTGGTACAGTTGGAGTAGCTATGATGGGTATCGGAGCCGGCCTGGGTGTTCCGGCGGCAATGACCGCAGGTGCGGTAATAAGTGGAGCTATGTTAGGTGACAAGATGTCTCCTTTATCTGATTCCACCAATCTCGCCTCTGCTGTGGGAGAAGCAGATCTTTTTGACCACATTAAAAGTATGATGTATACCACGATCCCAGCTTTCATACTTGCCCTGGTTATTTATTGGATCATGGGTCTTTTCTATATCGAGGGGACGGCAGATGCTTCTCAGATTACGGTGATCATGGATACCCTAGCCGAAAACTTTATGATCAATCCGATTATGCTTATTCCTCCTGTTTTAGTTATCTGGATGGCTGTCAAGAAGGTAGATTCGCTGCCAACGATGATAACTGCTTCATTAGTCGCTGCTGGAATGGCGATAATTTTTCAGGGATCTTCAATTACAGATGTAACTAACGTTATGAATTATGGTTATGTTGGTGAGACAGGGGTAGAAGCTGTAGATTCATTACTTACCCGCGGTGGTTTGCAAAGTATGATGTGGACGGTTTCTCTTGGTTTTATCGGGGTTGGACTCGGCGGTATTTTAGAAAAAACCAGGATGCTGGAATCATTTTTGAGCAAGTTAGGTTCTCTCGTGAAAAGTCATGGTGGGCTGATTTCTACTACCGTAGCTTCAGCTATTATCTTAAATTTAGCTACAGCCAGTCAATATATGGCTATCATAATCACCGGGAGAATGGTTATACCCGAGTATCGCA
>JBNJDR010000087.1:0-4975 GCA_051745085.1 Bacillota bacterium
CTATTCCATCCTCCTATCTTTACATCTTGGATCTATAACTGGTCTCTTCTTCGACTTCTTCAGCGGCATCCCAGAACTCCCTGACATAGTCAGGATCCAGGCCGAAGTCTTCAGTGATCCAGTCAAAATATACCGGCCTTAATACTTCTTTCCATTCCTCCATGACATCCGGTGTGGCCAGATAAGTGTCTTCAAACCTATCCTGGGCTTCTTCCCAGGCCAACATGGTCTGCTGGGTATTAACCCCTCTCGATATCGTTACGGCTTCTTTGGCTGTGTCCATGATTATAACCTGATATTCCTCAGGTAACTGCTGGAACCAATCATCACTAATAGACCATACCGCACTATTAAAGATAAACTGGATCCAGGAGGAATAATCGTTAACTTCCCAGAACTGAGCAAATGAATTTACATAAGGGGCATTAAACTGACCCTGGGCAACCCCACTGGCTAAAGCCGTAGTTACATCGCCCCAGGGGAGGGAAACCGTCTGCGCGCCTAAACCTTCTATCAGCGCCTGCTGGGCTGCATTACCTTCTTCTACTCTGATCCTCAATCCTTCTAAGTCCTCTGGATGCCTGATCAAACGCTCATTGTTAGTGAAGGCCACAAAACCTCCTCCATCATCAAATATTCCTAAGATCTTCAAGCCGGTTTCTGCGCTGGCGTCTTCCTTAAATCCTTCAAAATACTCGCTATCGAAGAAGTTCCAGGCTGATCTATAATTTTCAAATAAATATGGGGTATACAACAGTTGATATCTCTCGTAAAAGTTAGCAAAAACCCCACCGTATGCGACCGAAGATTGAACGGTAACGCCTTCCATGGTCTGTCTCGTTACCTCACCCACGCCGCCTAAGGTGCTGTCATAGAAAGTTCTAACCTCGATGTCTCCATCGGTTCTGGTTTCAACCATCTCTTTAAAATACTCAAACGCCATAGCTGAACCGCTTATACTCGTATCTCCAATACTATAACTGGAAAGGATCAACTCATACTCCTGCGCGCTCACACTTCCGACAGCCATCACCATAACGATAAGCAGGGTCATAAAGGTAATTTTAGCAAGAGAAACATTCATGTTTTTTTGCATCTGCTTCCTCCTTTTATTGAGAAGCCTCCTAAATTCTACCTGTAAACAACAGCAAGGTCATCATCATCCGAGAACAATTTAAACCATTCCGTAAATTTTGATACCACCTCCTTAAGATCAATTATTCAGCAGTTTTTCAATCGTGCTCTGCAGTAATTGAGGTAATATTTCAAATGAAAATTTTTCTTCCACCCGTTCAAACCGGCGGTGAGAGTCCCGCCCAAAAACACCAAGATTGAGCACAGGAATATTTAGTTCATTTATCTGCTTCAGGGGAAGATCATAGGCGAGGCCCCAGCCGGGCATATTCGGCTTTAGGTGGGTGATTACCCCCTGAAAATCGCCCAGTTTATAATAACTCAAATCAGAAATCCCCAGGTAGCTGGAACTAAGAGACAGTTTCTCGTTGAAACGCTCTGCGGCAGAGGCGATAACTTCCTGGGCGACATCCCTTAACCTCTTCTCAGCCGGGGTGTCCTCCTCGTTGTAAACGGAGGGATAATACGGCGGAAGGAAACCTACTATTATTTTAGGCCTTTTATCCCGGGATATTTCCTGCATCCTCTCCACGATCTTTAAAGCTAAATCCTGGGGCTGTGCTCTCCCTTTATGCTTATCATAAACTTTCCTTATTTCTTCATCCAGTTTTTCTCCTATTTCTTGATAAACCCCGGCATAGAATTGCTTGTACGAATAAACTACCTTTTCCAAATTCGATCCGCCGGCCTGGTCGACCCGCTGCCCCAACTGTAAGAATCTCTTTTCCTGATCCCTAACTATACCCGCGACATCGGCGAAAGCCTGGTCTCCTAGCGCCAGCAGCTTATCCATTATCTCCCGGGCGGATGACTGTAGGATAGGGATATTGAAATAGCACACAGTCGCAGCCGGCGTTTTAGCGGAATAGCTTTTTTTATGATCGGTCAGCTTGAGGCAGGAAGGAGGGGAGGTGACTAAACCCTCCATCTCTTCACAAAAGTCCGGATTGCCTTCGAGCAGATACACGATGCGAGAGCCTAACAGGTTGCTGTTCAGCCCTGCGAAAACATCTGTAGCATGAGTTTCTTTGCCTACACAGTAGAAAAACGCCACGCATTTTCCCGCCGATCCAGTATATATATACTTGTTGTTATCGCCAGGATAATTAGGGGCAATAGGTTCACTGTTGATTACTGCCCGATAATTTAAGGATTTTTCGTTTCTCAGCTCCGCAAGTAACTCGATGCTGTTTACCGCCCCCAGCGAGGAAGCTTCTTCATCAGGAACAGATAGGAAGAGAATATTCCCGTGGAGGTCAGCTAAATTTTGGCTGTAATGCTGGAGAAGGGCCAGATGAACAGCCAGGCCGCTCTTCATGTCCGCCACCCCTCTCCCGAATATATACTCCCCGGCGGCTAGATCCTCCTTTACCTGGGCCGGGAGGGATAGTTCTCCCTGCATGATCTTCTCGGTATACTGCAGCGGCTTAAAGGCCAGGTTTTTATCTTCCCCGAAATCATCTGCATCAACCACATCATGGTGGTTCAATAAAATTATAGTATCCTTATACTCCTCCCCCTTCTCGAGGAAGGCCGCCACGATCTCCCGCCCCAGGTCGTCATCCTTTAGTTTTTTCCTGATGACGTTACCAGGCTTCTTTTTGAAATAATCGATCCTCCTGATGAGGGAACAGATTGAATCTGCAATCAGCATCTCCTGTTCCGTCCTGGTAATACTGGGCTGACGCACCAACTCCAGCATGATCTCCTTTATCTTATTTTTATTTAACCAGGTCATGCCCACGCCTCCCTTCACCCCTATTTACCCCCAACTTAAGCCCAGTAAAGTTGGAACCCATAATGTTAAAGCAGGGATATAAGAGATTAATAATAAAGCCGCGATTTCTGCGGCCAGGAACGGCAAAACTTCTTTCATGGCTTTTTCATATGGAACTTTAGCGATCTGGGACCCTACCATCAATGTCATCCCCATCGGTGGGGTAGCGTTGCCGATGTTAACGTTTACCATCATAACCATGGCAAAATGGAGGGGGTCAAACCCAAGTTGGACCATGGCCGGAGTGATTATTGGGGCCAGCAGCACTACAGAAGGTCCGATATCCAGAAACATGCCTGTAATCAGAAACAGAACGTTGACCAGAGCTAATTGAAGGAAGGGATTGGGGGTGATGGTCATCATGCCGGCAGCGATAATACCAGGCAGGCCCGAATAAGTGATCACCCATCCTAAGATATAGGCTGACCCGATCAGAAAAAATACTATCCCGGAAATAATGACTGATCTCTTTAAGGCCTGGAATATATCATGCCAGCTCAAACTCTTATATACAAAAACACCTATAATAAGGGCATAGAAAGCGGCGATCCCGCCAGCTTCTGTAACGGTTGTAAAGCCAGCTAAAATAGCAACTAAAATGATCACCGGGGTGATTATCGCCAGGAAAGACTCCTTGAAAGCGATTATGATTTCTTTAAAACTATATTTTCTCTCTTTAGGATAGCCTCTCCTGACACTCATGATATAACTTACAACAAACAGAGATAATACCACGATTAGGCCGGGAACTATTCCGGCGGCGAACATAGAGATAACCGAGACCTCCCTAAACATGCTGGAATAGTAGATCATTACGAGGCTGGGCGGTATGATAGGACCAACAACTGAGGTCGCAGCAGTAACCGCTGCACTGTAACCTGCTCCGTAGCCTTTCTTTTTCATGGCGGGGATGAGAATGTTCCCGATCGCGGTAGTATCGGTTACAGCTGTTCCGGTTAAACCTGCAAATAACATGCTGGCCCCGACATTAACATGGGATAACCCGCCTCTATACCTCCCCAATATGCTCATGGCGAAGTTGATGATTTTATCGGTCATCCCGCTTCTATTTAACAGTTCCGAACATAAAACGAACAGGGGGATGGAGATCAAGATGAAGTCTGATACTCCAGCCAAAAGCCGGGCTGGGACTATGGTCAGAAAGCCTGGCCCCCCGGCTGAATAGAGCCCGTAGACGCCGGCTAAACCGATGGCAAAGGCAACCGGGATACCCATTATTATAAATAAAAAGAAAACTACAAATACAAGAGTCATTCTACTCCCTCCATAGATTCGCTTTTTCTCTTCGCTTCAGCTATAAGATAGGGCATTGTGAGCAGATGTGTAATTTGGATTATGCCGCTGGCGGGAATCGCTGCCGCTAACCAGCGAAAACTGATCTTAAAATTCCTGGTTATCATATAAGTATCTCCGGTTCTAATAACCTCACGCCAGCCAAACCAGACCAAAATCAGCGTAAATAATAATATCAATAAATAATTTAAGTAATTCAAAATCATCTCGCCTTTATCGGGCAGCGCCTCTAGAAGAGCCGAAACCCCCATGTGTTCTCCTCTTTTCAATGCGGCTGGTATCCCCAGTAAAGCTGACCAGATCATCAAAATCTGGGAGACAGGCATCGGCCAGGACAGGGCAGATGAAAAAACATATCTAGAAATGGCCCCGATTACAGTTAAAGCTAAGATTATACCGATCATTACTGCAGCTATTCTTAAGGACACTGTATCCAAAAAATCACTTACCGCCTTTAGTTTCTTTACCAATGATTTTCCCCCTTACTATTGCGGATTATTATAAATCTAATCTGTTTCTTTATTCTATACCTATGCTATCTTACTTCACCAAAAATCGAAATTTACCTCCATAAATCAGAAAATTCACCTAATTTTATTAAAATTTATAATATTATATGTCGTAAAAAATATCTTTATGAATATATTTCTCGATTCATATCCAGATTCATGCCGGTACCATCCCGGAGCACCTCGAGCGCCGGGGGCGGCCGTCCAGGCAAAGAAAAACCACCGGGAATTAACCCGGTGG
>JBNJDR010000088.1:0-4839 GCA_051745085.1 Bacillota bacterium
ATTGTTCTGCTCAAGATGATCATAAAATTGGGCGATCAAATCCTCTTTCGCCTGCAGCCTGGCTTCGCCGAAGGGACCTAATCTCAACCCTCTCACCCGTTCTTTTACCTCTGCTTTTTGCTCAAAACTTTCAGCCGGGGGAAGTTTACCCAGCTTTTCTGCTGCATCCAGCCCGGCCAGCCTGCCTTCTTCCAGGGCGGTATTGGCTTCCTCCACCCCGGTGACATCTCCGACTACATAGAGCCCAGAAACCGTAGATTCCATATTTTCATTATGCAGAGGAACCCAGCCACCCAGTTCGGAAATATATGTGCTGGCACAGCCGGCCATATTAGCCAGTTCGGCCAGCGGTTTCAATCCCGCTGCGATGGTGATGACATCGACATCTAATTCTTTTTCTGTCCCCGGGATAGCCTGCCAGGAATCGTCCACCTGCGCCACCACCGCTCCGGTCACACCTTCTTCCTGCTCGCCTCTAGCCTGTAAAATGGTATGTTTTAAGTAAATAGGTACCCCTAACCTTTCAATTTTAGCCGCGTGGACTCCGTAACCGCCCACTTCGGGGGCTGCATCTATAACACCGACAACTTCAGCTCCGGCCTGGATCAACTGATATGAGACGATCAGGCCCACATTGCCTGAGCCTATCATCAAAACTTGTTTGCCAGGGAGAACCCTGTGCACGTTGATCATGGTTTGAGCTGCCCCTGCCCCCATGACGCCGGGCAGAGTCCAGCCGGCAAAATTTATCACTTTTTCGGAAGCACCGGTGGCGATGATCAATTTCTGGGTCTGGATGGTTTCCAGTCTTTTATTCCCATCTGCCAGTTTTCTCTCTACGGCTAACTGATTACCCGCAAAAACCCCTATCACCACACTATCCAGCCAGACATCAACTCCTAAGTGACGGGATTCATTGATCAACTCTTTGCCAATATCTATCCCTCTCACGCCGGAGCGGTGGGCACTGGAACCAAAAAATTTATGGATCTGCTTGAATAACTGCCCCCCAGCTTTCCGGTTTTCATCTATCAATAAGACATCAACCCCAGCCCGGGCTGCTTCGATCGCCGCGGAAAGGCCGGCCGGGCCTGCGCCCACCACCACTAATTCTCGCTCATTCATGCTTACCGCCACCTTCGCTGGCTCCACACTGAGTTGCGATGACCATACCTTCTTCAACCGGGGTTACACAGGTTCTAACGTTGGGCTGGCCGTTAACCACCATAGCACAGTCAGTACACTGACCGATGCCGCAGAATATCCCCCGGGGTTCCTTATTCTTGATGGTATATCTATTGATCCTGATACCGTTGGCGTAAAGAGCAGCCACGATCATCTCGCCTTTCTCTGCTGTTAATTCCTGACCATCATAAATGATTGTAATCTTTTCTTGTTCTTCTCTACTGCCTAGAATAGGATGACTGTTGATTCTTTCGGTCATAAACTTTCCCCCTTACCTTAATCGGTTTTCCTGCCTAATAAAAACCCTTCCTGGATAGGATCTTCAGGATCGATCATCCACTGGTTTAAGCCCATCACATAGGCTCTTCCAGATATTCTAGGGATTACCGCCTCAAATTCTCCTACTTTCGTAGTATCCAGGACTTCCCCTGCGAACAATGTGTTGATTATACTTTCAAATTGAAGTTCCTGACCTAGTTCTACCTCACCTCTAGCATATAAGGCGGCCAGGCGCGATGAGGTCCCGGTCCCACAGGGGGAACGATCGATCGAGCCAGGCGGGATAACTACCACATTCTTAGTATCTCCTCTTTCGGTTAAGGGCTGGCCGGCAACCATGACGTGGGTTGCTTCGTTGATGAAAGTTTTTTCCGGATGGTAGATCTCAACCTGCTCGTTAACTGCTGCTTTAATCAGACCCGCTTTTCTGATTATTTCTGTGGCCGTTTCCGGCACCAGTTTTTCTCCGATTATTTTGTCATCTACGATAATATAAAAGTTACCGCCATAAGCTATATCAACTTTTATTTCCCCCAACTCCTCAACTTCAACCTTCTGATCTCTGGCAAAAAGGAAGGCGGGCACATTAGCAAAGCTCACCTCTCGCGCTACATTATCCTCCACTTTGACCTCAACCCTGACCAGGCCGGCGGGAGTATCCAGGGTTATTTTGGTCACGGGCTCCTGGGGCTCGATGATCCCGCTTTCGATCAAAGCAGTAGAGACTCCGATGGTATCATGACCACACATCGGCAGATATCCCCCCACCTCGATGAAGAAAACCCCGATGTCAGCCTCTTCATGACAGGGTTCGGTCAGAACCACCCCTGACATCACATTATTTCCTCTGGGTTCATACATCAAAGCTTTCCTTATCCAGTCATTGTGTTCTTTCATATGCAGCATCTTCTCTGACATAGTCTTGCCTGGAACGTAAGGGATACCGCCAACTATCGTCCGCGTGGGCTCCCCGGCCGTATGGGTGTCGATCGTACTAAATACTCTTTTAATTCTCATGATATTTCTCCTCTCTCCTAATATTATTATGAATATAGCTGCTCTGTCATTATTTACCGATCAAATCTCGGGAAGATCGATTTGGTTGGTCATCCTATGGTATTACCATTTAAACCAAAATTTTTATTTTATAGCCTCTTCGATTATTTTTACATGTTCAACCATCAATTTCTTGGCCTCTATTTCATCCCTGCGTTTAATAGCTTCAACCAGCTTCTGTGTAACTTCCAGAGTCTGATTTTGAGTCTCAACAGATTGTTCGACGATATGGTTGGTCTCTTTATGCAGCATTTCCCCGAATACCTTCATCAAGGTATTCATCAATGGGTTGTGCGAGGCGCTGGCGATGCATAGATGAAAATTTAAATCTTCCCGAACAAACTCCCTTACATTTTCCGCGTCTTTCATAGCCTGGAAGGCCGCGCAGATGCTTTCTATTTCATCATCGGTAGCCCTGAGGGTAGCTAATCTGACAAACTCTCCTTCCAGCATCTCTCTAACTTCCATCAAAGAAGCCAGGGAATAGTCCGAAACCTTTGCTAAAAGTTCGCTGATCTCATCGTATTTTTTTGCATTTTTCGCCACATATGTTCCTCTGCCCTGAAAAGATTCTAAATAGCCGGCGAAGGACAGGGCCTGGATCGCTTCCCTAATTGAAGTCCGACTTACCCCCAGCATTTCTCCCAGTTCTCTTTCTGAAGGCAGCTTCTCCCCCTCTTTTAAATCCCCATTTTTTATTTCATTTTTTATCTGATTGATCACCATCTCTGAAGTCGAGCGTCTTTCTATATTCTTAAAGGACAATCTTCATCACCTCCATTAATTAACTTTATCGCATGTTGTCATATGGTATTACCTATTGCAAATAATATTACACCTATCATCCTTTGTCAAATTATTTTCAGAATTTTGTTTATCCTTTATCTTTCTTTGTTTAGTTGATCAAAATTTAAAATCCTCTCATCTATCCGCCTAACTACGCTATATGTATAGGGGTTGAAGTACTTGCCCCAAAAATTACTGGCGAGAATATTTAGCGATTCGTAATCTACTCCAAGTAATCTATATTCATGCTGCTCCAGCCATTCCTCTACGGCCGCCAGCAAAGAGGAGGCAACATTATCATCTCTAAATTTCTCAGTTACGTAAGCTCCCGTTATATTCATAACCTGGGGATGTTGAGAGATAAAGGTTTCTCCAGTAGGTTCAATCCGCATATAACCGACAGAAGAACCGTCCATATAAGCTGCCCATAGATGCCGATTTTTTTGTTCTATCCATTCAGTCAAATCTTTAATCGGATCTTCCACCTGGTTGGGCATGAAAATAGGAGAATTCCTATAATAGAGATTATGTTTACTGTGGAGCTCAGCTATACTGGAAATATCATTTAATTCTATTTTTCTAATATCCATATCAACCTGAGGGACTGGATTCTCCTTCACCCCCCGCACGGCGTCTACACAGCGGAGGCCGAAACCCAGCCGAAACAAAGTATCGATCGAAATTTGATCGTGAGCGTACAGGGTCAAGCCGTGGCTGAGATAACCGGCTTTCACCCACTGCTCAGCCGCCGCTTGATATAGTTTTTGATAAAGCTGCTGCTTATTATATCCCTCACTCACTCCATGGCCGTAGAGGGGGCTGTATATACCTTTACATTCTCCAAACATCTCATCCACCTTATACCCGGCCAGATACCCGACTATTTCACCCCTGGATACTGCGGCAGCTCCCGCGCCTTCAATAAAAAGATGCGCAACCCTCTCTCTGAGCTTATGGGGATAACCGTTATCTCCGGGTAAAATAGGCAGAGCCAGCTTTTCCGCTCTAAGTGCTGCCCCCGCTAGTTCAACCGCTCCTTGAACATGTTTTCCGGCTGCTTTTTCAAACTTGATATCCATCTATTCCATCTCCTTTAAATATTACATATCTACTTCTGCTCTAAGCCATACCCGGGTTTTCTTCAGCGAACTCCTCAAAAGCAGGAATCTTAACGACCGAGTAAGAGATCAACATCGAGACCGTGCCGGCCAGGATGAACAGGGAATAAGGCGATATTTGGTCCAGCAAAATTCCGACCAGCCCCATAGAAATCGGCATTAATCCCTGGCTGAAGGTACCCAGTAAGCCGAACAATCTTCCTCTTAGATTATCAGGAATCATCCGCTGAAAGAGGGTCATAACCGGAACGTTAACCAGAGCATTGGTGATACCCATCAGGATCATGATTACCAGCATGATGACGTAAATGGTCGTAACAGATAGGGTGCTTAAAGACCAGGGACTGATCGGAAGGCCCATAGCCAGCAGTAAAAAACTCTGGATAAATAGGTTGAGGGCCAGGAAATTGCGGTA
>JBNJDR010000089.1:0-4804 GCA_051745085.1 Bacillota bacterium
ATTATAAATTCTTTCGATTATATAATCACGCTGCAGTCACGCTGCCCTTTATTTAGCAGCCATAAATAATGCTGGGATAACAATTTTTAGAAAACACAAGTAATTATTGAGAAATCCTAATAATCTTGATATGATTAAAGTAGATACCTAGCTCAAAGAAAGGAGGTATATCAGAAGCATAAGGCACCTGGAGGGGAAGTGTTATGAGTAATAAATTAAAAATTTATACTCTGGGCAGATTTAAACTGGAGTATAACGATGTTAATATAACCGAGGGTACAGATAAGAAGACTAAAAATTGGGAGCTCTTTCAGTATCTTATCACTCACAGAAATCGGTCAATTCCTCAGGAAGAGATTATTTCAACTCTCAAGTTAAATGAAAACAGTGATCCGGTCGGTTCCCTGTCTTCTCTGGTATATCGTCTCAGGAAAAAACTGAAGAATGGAATAGGTTCTCATGCAGGAAATTATATTAAAAGATCAGGCTGCGCCTATTCCTTTAACACGCAGAAAGATTACTGGCTGGATATAGAAGAATTTGAACATGCCTGCAATTTAACCCAAAAAGCTGTCAAGGAAGAATCAGAGGAGTGGGAAAGTTCTTTCGACCAGGTATTACAGCTTTATCAGGGAGATTATCTGGAAGAGTCTAAACTTAGAACCTGGATCTGGGATACAAGAAATAAATATATCAACCTGCTTATTTCAACGTTAAAGAAACTATCTGATCATCTATGTCAACACAATAAGCATGACGAACTCTGTCAGTATTATGCTGAAGTAAATCAATTAATAGGCTTTGATGAAGATCTCCTGTGTAAATTTATAGAATCTTTATTGCAGACGGGTAATACAGCCCTTGCCCACCAGAAGTATAACGAAATAGTTAAAATGTTTGAAGAAAACGATCTCATTCTGCCTCATGAAATTAAAAATTTGAAGGATAGTTTTCCTAAAAAAACCAATGATAATCCCGAACTTATACTTGAGACAATTAAAGAGAACATTAAAAAGGAAAATGCTTATATCTGTTCTGCCGAAACCTTCATCCGTATATTCAAACTGGAATTGCGGAGAAGTGGACGTAATCCACCCCCGCGTTACCTGGCTCATTTTAGCATCGACGGCAAATATGATGAATCGATACTCAAAAAAATAGGAACTTATTTGTTTGAAATGATAACCAACCAGCTGCGCTGTTGTGATGTGATATGCCGCTGGGATCAAAGGCATATAGTAACTCTGCTTACACAACTGGATAAAACCGAAGCAGAAAAGGTGCTGGAACGTCTGCACAATTCTTTTTATTACCTTTATGATATCCCTGATGGAATAGAACTAAAAAAAGATCTTAGTGAAATTAAAGAAATTACTAAAGAATAAGTCCCTGCTTTTTCATCTTTCTTCTCAATATTCATTGCTGTCCGGTCAGACCATTGTTCTTTACCTCCAAATTGCAAATGTTCCCTTTTCTCTGGCTAAAATAACTTCACTTATGTTTGAAGATATTAACTTCAAATTTTATTTTTCTTCTATTTACTGCTTTAGAATATTAGTTTTTCTATTAACTCTTAAGAAATTAAGGAGGTGACAAAAATGAATGATGATTTATTAAAAGGAAAATGGAAGCAGCTCAAAGGAGAGCTAAAGAATAAGTGGGGCAAGTTAACCGATGATGACATCCAGCAGATAGAAGGTAATCGCGAAAAATTAATAGGGAAAATCCAGGAAAAATATGGCAAGGATAAAGAAGAAGCAAAAAAAGAATTTAATGATTGGATTGACAGCCAGTAAGTTTTATCCTCTTGAAATAAAAAGAAGGAGTGATAAATATGCTTCAGTATGCTATTATTTTTCTCGTGATTTCAATAATTGCAGGTATTTTTGGTTTTAGAGGCGTTGCTGGTACCTCGGCAACAATCGCTAAGGTTCTTTTTGCTTTGTTTCTTATTCTTTTTGTTCTCACGCTTATATTTGGCGGTATAGCGATCTGACTATGGACCCTTTCAAGCTAACAATAAAAGTAATAAAAACTATCTAAGCGGCTATAGCCCTATATTTCAATGGGCTTAAGCCGTTTAAATTTTTGTAATATGTTTTGTTATTGAAATAAATATACTTGTTTCTTTAGATAATTCTTAGAACATAAACGCTTAAATATCTTATATTCCTGCTAAAATAATTTGAGAAAAGTTAACAAGTGATATACCCTAATTATAAGGGAGGGAAGCGCTTTCTTCACAATGTTTATACAGCGATAAAGATCAACCTTACATGGTTTAGGGTAAAAAACTTAATTAATGAGGTGTTATTAATGGTTAAAGTTGGTATTGTTGGTATCGGTACAATGGGTAAAGCAATGTTAAAAAAATTTATTGATAAAGGTTATGAAGTTTTTGTTAATGATATCAATTCTACTGCAGTAAAAATTGCAGTTGAAATGAGGGCTAAAAGTAGTGATACGCCTAAAGAATTAGCAGAGACAACCGATTTTGTCATCATAATCTTGCCAGGCCCTTCCCAGGTTTCTAAAGTAATCAATGGAAACAATGGTCTTTTAGAAGGAGGGAAAGCAGGGCAAGTATTCATTGATATGAGTACAGTTGACCCATTTTCAACTCAAAAAAATGCAAAAATGGCGGCAGAGAAAAATATTGCCTATTTAGATGCTCCTATTTTAGGGAGGCCTCATAGGTGTGGGAAATGGACTTTACCTGTTGGAGGAAAACAGAATGATTTAGATAAGGCAAAAAAATTATTAGAGGTTGTGGCCAACGAAGTTACGTATGTAGGTCCATCTGGACATGGAAACATAATTAAAGTATTAAATAATTTAATGTTTGGAGCAATAAATTCTATTACAGCTGAAATCATGGCGTTCTCACAGGAATTAGGTATGGAACCTGAAACTTTATATAATACTATCGCCGATAGTGGAGCAGCATCGGTAAGTAATTTATTTAAAGAACTGGGCCCCAAAATTATCGAAAGAGATTTTGAACCTACCGTGACAACCGATGTTATTCATGAGAACTTAAGCTTAGGTATAGACATGGCTAAAGAAATCGGATTCCCCATGCTCGTCTCAGAAGCCAATCAAAAAGTTAATGAAATAGCCCGGGCAAAGGGCTGGGGACAGCTTGATAGTTCAAGTACTATTAAGGTATATGAGAATTTTTTAAAGCAGGATAATTAATAAACACCCAGGAGGCAGAAATATTATGAAAAAAGTTGAACTGGAATATGGACAGGGAACAATGACCGCAGAGTTGCCCGAGGATAGGACAAAAATATTTATTCCAGGGGAAACGGTTAAGGACCCAGATCATCTTGAAGATCCTGAAAAGGCTACAAGGGAATCAATTGAAAATCCGATTGGAATGTCCCCCATTCCAGAGCTGGTAAGGGAAGGATCCAAAGTGACCATTGTTTTCCCGGATCGGGTTAAGGGGGGATTTCAAGAAACCTCACATCGTAAAATAGCAATACCTATCATCATTGAAAAGTGTTTAGAAGCAGGTGTTAAAAAGGAAGATATAAAGCTTATATGTTCAAATGGACTTCACAGAAAAAACACCAAAGAAGAACATAAAGCTATACTCGGTGAAAAAATTTATAATGAGTTTGCTCCGGGAAAGCAAATTGTAAACCATGACTCAGAGGATTGGGCCAATTTAGTTGACCTGGGAGAGGATGAATTAGGAGATAAGGTTATTCTTAATAAAGATGTATATGAGTCCGATCTTGCTGTATTAATCGGACATACACTGGGGAATCCTTACGGTGGTTATTCTGGAGGATATAAGCACAGTGCTACAGGTATCACCAGCTGGGAAAGCATTGCTTCCCATCATGTGCCGGGCGTTATGCACAGAGATGATTTTACTCCCATTAATTCTAACAGTTTAATGCGCAAAAAATTTAATGCTATCAGCCAGCATATGGAAAAAAAGATGGGTAATAAGTTTTTTTGCTGTGATGCGGTCCTGGATACCGAAGAAAGACAAATAGCTGTTTTTTCCGGGTACGGAAAGGAACTGCAGGCTAAATCCTGGGAAGTTGCAAACAAAAGAACTTACGTCCCCTGGGCTGAAGAAAAATTTGACGTCATAATGTTTGGGATGCCGCAGAAATTCCACTACGGCAACGGGCACGGCACTAACCCAATCTTAATATTACAGGCGATCGCAGCCAATGTTATCAGACACAAAAGAGTTTTAAATGATAACTTCGTTATAATCGTGTCCTCCCTTTGTAACGGCTACTTTCATGATGAAGAATTTCCTTCGTATCGGGAAGTTTACGAGTTATTCCAAAAAGATTACAATTATACTCTGCCAGATCTGAATAAATATGGAGAATACGTAGCAAGGAAACAGGAGTATATAGACAAGTATAGGTTTAATTTCGGGTATCATCCTTTTCACGCTTTTTCCATGATTTCATGTGGACATATTGCTAAAATGCATTCTTCAGAAATATATATAGTAGGAGCACATGAACCTGGTTATGCCCGGGGAATGGGGATGAATCCCCTGGCTACTTTTGCAGATGCACTTAAAGATGCAGAAAAACATGTCGGCAAAAACCCTAGAATTCTGGCTCTACCTAAAGCTTTTAAAAAGAAGCCTGTTCATTTAATGATGAAAGATGAAAAAATTCCATCCGTTAAGTAAATCTTATAATAAAGAGGGGGTTATTACCATATAGCCCCCTAACAAATTCGAAGAGAAGTTTGAACTTGCGGCGGAGGGATTTTAATCTTCTCCATAAATATCTACAAAAACTTCTACCAATTCTGG
>JBNJDR010000090.1:0-4646 GCA_051745085.1 Bacillota bacterium
ATTATTTTACCAGTTACTGGAGCCAACCCAATACCATCCCCTTCATGTCCTGCAGCTATGTAATAACCTTTAATTGATTCAACTTCAGATACAATGGGAAAATGATCTGGTACATAAGGTCTAAGTCCTGCGTAACCTCTAATAACATTTATATTTTCTAAAGCAGGAAAAAATCGTATTGCTCTTGCCGCTAGTCCCTTCATAACATTTAAAGATAAACTAGTATCAAATCCAACAAATCTTCTGCTGCTTCCTATCAAAAAATTATTTGCTTGAGTAGGCTCAAATACAAAGGCAATGCCCTCTTCGTCTAAAATATTATTAACATTTCTCTTATAATCACTTTGACCAAATTTGGCCATCATATATCCAAATTCAACTATTTTACATTTCCCAATTTGAATTGTTTTTTCTGCCACTAATATTTGTCCCTGCCTTGGCTTAATAGGTATATCTATCCCTACCATATTACCTATATTTGGCGACCATACTCCAGCAGCATTTACAATATTATCACTGAAAAGTTTTTCACCATTAGATAAATAAACAGACTCTACTCTGTTATCTTTTGATAATTGAATATCTTTAACTTCTGTATAATTATATACTTTTAGTCCATTTTCAATCGATTTTTCAATTAATGAATATATTAAACTCATTGGATATATTGAAGCATCAGAATCAATCTCAACTCCACCAATAATATCATCTGCTAATAATGGTTCGTCTTTATGAACCTTATTATAATCCATCATTCTCATTGAATAACCATTATTTTTTTGTTCATCCACAAATTTTTTAGCTATTTTCCATTCTTCTTTGCTCTCTATAAGATAGATGCTACCCTTTTGAGTATAATCAAAATCTCTATCTAATTCTTTGCTTAAATCTTCAAATAGTTTTTGACTACAATAGGCTAGATCTGTATCAAAGCCAGGTTGCTTATCTGCTATTAAAACATTTCCATCACAACTACTTGATGTACCTGAGGCCAAATCACCTTTTTCTATTATAGCTACATTTAGTCCTGCTTGAGTTAAATAATAAGCTATACTAGAACCTATTACACCTCCTCCAATAATTACAGTATCATATTTTTTCATTAAATTCACTTCCCAGTATCCCAAATTTTATGGGTCTCACAGGAGCTCTATCAGTTGCAGGATATACTTCTTCTGGAGATAAATTTAATTCTTGACAAATAATTCGTTGAATTATAATTTCACATGATCTACCTTGGCATAACCCCATTCCTGCCCTTGTTCTCCTTTTTATATCAGTAACAGATCTTGCACCATTTTTTATCGCTTGTTTTATTTCTCCTAAAGTTATTTCCTCACAACGGCAGATAATTAAATTATCTTTCATCTTGATCAGCTCCTTTTGGTCTTAAATTACGAGCCTGACCAACATATTTTTGGGGTACTATAATTGTAACAATTGGAGTTTTATCAAAAGACTCTAACTGCTTTACTTTTAAAACCTTTGCTTTACATAAAAATTCTCCTTTTCGGTTTAATGCATCAACTATTTCTCCTTCCTGAGGCAAATCAGGGAATTCATATGGAAAAGCAACAGTGCCATCTTTTCTATTATAATTTTTATCTAATAAAAAAATCGCTAACCCAGGACATTCAGGTAAACATAATCCACAACCAATACATTTTTCTTTATCTAGTTGTGGTTTGTTTGTTATTGGTTCACCTATAGTTATAGCCCCAAATTTGCATGCTGACTCACAAGGATTACAAGGTATCTCCTGATTACACTCAATAACAACTTTAGGTTCGGAAGTAAAATCAGTACTTTGACTTTTGTTTTTCATATTTTTATAGTATTCTTTTATTAATTTTTTTTTAGCTTTTAATCTCCCTTCTCCAAAAGGGCCTAGCCTTAAACCTTTAACTCTTGTATTGATTTGTTCTTTGTTTTTTTCACTTTCACTTAAACTTGATTTCCCTAATTTTTCTGCTACATCTATCCCTGCCAATCTACCTTCTTCTAAAGCTGTATTCGCTTCTTCAACTCCTGCGGTATCACCCACTACATATATTCCTTTCTGAGTAGATTCCATATTTTCGTTATGAAGAGGTACCCATCCACCCAGTTCAGAGATATAAGTTCTTTCACAATTAGCCATATTAGCTAATTCAGATAATGTTTTTAAGCCTGCAGCTATGGCAATTACATCTACATCAAATTCTTTTTCTGTTCCTTTGATAGGTTTCCAGTCTTTATTCACCTCAGCGATTACTGCTCCTGTAACTCCTTTCCCTTTAGTACCTTTTGCTTTTAAAATTGTATGCTTTAAGTAAATTGGTACCCCTGCTCTTTCTATTTTAGCAGAATGAACACCATAACCTCCAACTTCAGAAGCGGCATCCACTAATCCAACTATCTTTGCTCCTGCTTGAATAAGTTGATAGGATACAATAAGTCCTACATTACCAGATCCAATCATCATTATTCGTCTGCCAGGCAATACCCTGTGTAAATTTGTCATCGTCTGGGCTGCCCCTGCTCCCATTACTCCTGGTAATGTCCATCCTTCAAAATTAATTACTTTTTCCGCAGCTCCAGTAGCAATAACTATTTTTTTGGCTAGTACAGTTTGAAGTCCTATTTCATTTTTTTCTACTGCAATTTTCTTATTCGAAAAAACACCTATAACAACACTATTTAGCCAAACTTCTACTCCAAGATCTTTGGATTTTTTTATTAATTCTTTACCAATATCTATCCCCCTGACTCCAGCATTATGTAAATCAGAGCCAAAAAATTTATGTATTTGTTTAAACAACTGCCCACCTGCTTTATGATTTTCATCTATTAACAATACATCCACATTTCTTTTAGAAGCTTCTATGGCAGCAGAAAGACCAGCAGGACCTGCTCCAATTATAACCAATTCTTTTTCAATCATTTGTTTTACCACTTCTTTTTAAACCATATTGTGTTTCTATAACCATACCCTGTTCAACCGGTGTAACACATGTTCTTACATTAGGTATGCCATTTACAACCATTGCACAGTCAGTACATTGACCAATACCACAAAATATACCTCTAGGTTTATTATATTTTATAGTATATCTATTAATTCTAATTCCATTTGCATAAAGAGCTGCAGCAATCATTTCCCCTTTTTCTGCCATTAACTTATTTCCATCAAATATTATTTCTACTTTTTCTTTTTTATCTCTCTTACCCAATATCGGATGATTATTAATTCTATTAGTCATAAGTATACCTCCTGATTTTAATCCGTTTTTCTTCCTAGTAAAAAGCCTTCTTGAATTGGATCATCAGGATCTATTATCCATTGATTTATTCCCATGACATAAGCTCTTCCAGTTATTTCTGGAATAACCGCATTAAACTTTCCTACTTTGGTTGTTTCTATTATTTTACCTTTAAAGAAAGTATTAATTATACTCTCAAACTCTAAGGAAGTATCCTCGACAAGTTCCCCTCTGGAAAATTTAGCAGCTAATCGAGAAGAAGTCCCGGTACCACAAGGAGAGCGGTCAATAGAGCCTGGTGGGATTACTACTACGTTTTTAGTATCTCCCCTTTCTGTGATAGGTTCTCCAGTTACCATAACATGAGTTGCTTCATTAATAAAACTTTTTTCAGGGTGATATATATCAACATGTTGGTTAACCGCATCTTTAATTAGAGCAGCTTTTTTAATTATATTGTTTGAATTCTCAGGTATTAGCTCTTCTCCTATAACTTTTTGATCTATTATGATATAAAAATTCCCGCCATATGCAATATCAACTTTAACTTTACCAAAACCTTCAACTTTAATTTCCTTATCTTGAGCAAAGAGAAAGGAAGGAACATTTGTAAAGATTACATCTTTAGCTACATTGTTTTCTACTTTCACCTTTACATTAACTAAACCAGCGGGAGTATCTAAAGTTATTCTAGTAATTGGTTCTACAGGTTCTATAATTCCACTTTCAATTAAAGCAGTAGAAACCCCTATTGTATCATGGCCACACATCGGAAGATAACCGCCCACTTCAATAAAAAAAACTCCAATATCTGCTTGCTTTTTGCAAGGCTCAGTTAACACTACACCTGACATTACATTATTTCCTCTTGGTTCATACATTAATGCTTTACGAATCCAGTCTGAATTTTCTTTCATATATATCATTTTATCTTCAACATTATTTCCTGGTATATAAGGAATTCCTCCTACTATTGTCCTTGTTGGTTCTCCAGCCGTATGAGTATCAATGGTGTGAAAGATTCTTTTAAAATTCATTTTATCAACTTCTTTTTTAATTTTTTATTATACATTTATTAAAATTAAATTGCTCATTCTTCTGTTTTTGTTCCTATAATTAAGAAAAGTTGAAAAAGCTATAATACTTTGAACAAGCTATTTATCAAACATGCTTGGATTTTTAAATAATTACTACTTTACAATTATTCTATTAGAATATTTATTTAATATTTCTCTGCCGTTCTCTGTTACCACCACAATATCTTCTATTCTAATACCAAATTCTCCTGGTATATATATTCCCGGTTCTATACTAAAAGCCATACCTTTTTTTAGTATTAACTTGTTACCGGTTTTTATAAATGGTGCTTCATGAACACTAACACCTATACCATGACCGGTTCTA
>JBNJDR010000091.1:0-4618 GCA_051745085.1 Bacillota bacterium
AACTGCTCTTAAAAAGAGCAGTTTTCTTATTTACACTTAATTTATATTAGTATTACTTTCCAGCTTCAGTTACCTTATCCAATTCTTCCATGGATAAAGCGCCAACCTTATTAACATCAGCAACTCCATCAACTTTATGCTCTGCATTTAATGATTTTATCATAGCTATCATAGCAAAAATCATTATGAAAGCGAACGGGAAAGCTGCCACTATAGAACCTGTCTGCAGCATGCCCAGGCCTCCAGATAGCATCAGGGCTATCGCCAGACCGGTCTGAATAACCCCCCAGGTGATTTTTCGTTGAGCGGTAGGATTTTGGTTACCTTTATCAGACATCATACCTAATACAAAGGTAGCAGAATCAGCAGAAGTAATAAAAAAGGTGGTTAATAAGATTACAGCGATAACTGATATTAAGCCGCCTAAAGGATAATTCTGCATTACTACAAAGAAGGCGGTTTCTGTAGTTCCAATAGCCTCTTCAGCAACCCCCATTCCTTGATTGATTCCCATAGTTCCCATAATGGAAAACCAAACAAAAGAAGCTAAAGTCGGAGCAAATAATACTCCCCCGATAAATTCTCTAATAGTCCTTCCCCGAGAAATCCGCGCGATGAAACTAGCAACAAAAGGTGCCCAGGCAATCCACCAGGCCCAGTAAAATATTGTCCACCAACCGTACCACGGTTCTGAGCCCACCTTAAAGCTATCTCGAACTAAACTACTCATATAAACACCCATTGAATTTGTGAAGTTATTAATAATCAATAAAGTAGGACCAGCAATAAGGCAGAGCACCATGATTATACCTGCTAGAGATATATTTATATTGGAAAGATATTTAATCCCTTTATCGACACCTGTAATGGCTGAGATCATAAACAAAACGGTTATTATCCCAATTATGGCCAACCTGACAGTATTTGTTTCTGGAATACCAAACATGAAGTTAAATCCACTAGTTAGCTGTAAAGTAGCCAGACCAAGCGAAGTTGCAACCCCGGCAACTGTAGCAAAAATTGCTAATATATCAACAATCTTCCCAATAGTACCTCTAGCTTTTGCCTCTCCGATTAATGGGATAAACACAGAACTAATTTGAGCTGGTTTATCATGGCGAAACTGCATATAAGCAAGGGCCAGGGCTAAAACACCGTAACTGGCCCAGGGATGTAAACCCCAGTGAAAAAATGAAGTTTTAAGAGCAAATTCAGAAGCAGCCGCAGTTCCTCCTTCTATCCCAAGAGGGGCAACAAAATGATTCAAAGGTTCAGCTACTCCCCAGAAAACTAAGCCAACCCCCATGCCTGCACTAAACAACATCGCAAACCAGGAAATCGTGCTGAATTCTGGTTCTTCATCAGGTTTACCCAGCTTAATTTTTCCGTTTTTACCCAGGGCAACCCAGATGCAGAAAATAACAAATAAAGACATGGTAATCAAATAAAACCAACCAAAATTAGTGGTGAGAAAATTAAAAAGACCATCTGCAACTGTGCTGAAACTTTCCGGCATCGCTATACCCCAAATTACGATTGCAAATACTACCACTAAAGAAATTTGAAATACTTCTTTGCCTCTTTCCTTTATAACCATACCGTTAATATCCTTCATCTTACTCCTCCTTTAATTAATTAAATTTATGTATGTAAAACAACCTGCCCCTCAAATATCAGAGAGGCAGGCCTTTTACATTATACAGGAAAAACAGTCTGTTCTTCTATCTCCGTGGTTAGAGCGTCTAAAGCCACTCCTACCCGGTGATAGCGAAGTTCCCATTGCTCTTCCTCTGTCGTTTTAGGATCTCCCAAAGGATAAGGAATTGAGATAGTAGGAACAATTCTATTGGCCCCAACAGTTTTAGCTACAGGGACAAGATTAGCCATCTGAACTATAGTTATACCAGTCCGTTCAATTTCTTTTACCATCGTTGCGCCGCAACGAGTACAGGTACCTCAGGTAGAAGTTAAGATAACGGCCTGAACGTTAGCATTTTTCAATTCAGCAGCGATTTCCGCACCCATTCTGGCTGCTTCACCTTCTGTAGTTCCCGTACCTACGGTAGAATAGAAGTACTCATGCACTCCTCCTATTTTCCCTTCTTTTTCGTACTGACGGAGAGCATCAAGAGGTACAACCCTATTAGGATCGGCATCTGCCGCAGCAGGATCATAACCAGCATGAATAGTCTTATAAGCTTCGTCCTCCCTGTTCTCTAATTTATCCAATCCTTCTATATCATATTTACCCCAGCGAGTTGCAGAGGCCGATTGAATTTTATCAGGGTTAGTAACGGGAACGATACCCCCAGAAGTAACCAGAGCTACTGTAAAATCACTTAAATCTTCAATAGCAGGAGCAATCTCCACAAGATCCTGTTCTGGAATAGGTAGTTCGCTCTTATATTCTTCGCCATTTATTTTTTTCAGGAGCATGTCGATAGCTCTATCTGCTGCAGGTCTTTCCTCCGGCAGGAAATATTGATGCCTTATTCCTCTTTTAAAGAAGCCTTCTTCCTCAGCTAAAAATGGCCCTTCCTCTGTCAAAAGTTTATCTCCAAACTCAGCCATTTTTTTGGCATCGTTTCTCATCTTGGCAGCACTATGGCCTCCCGGGAAAATATAGATATCTTTTTTAAACATATCGACACCAGGATTCTCAATGTTCATCGATGAGATCACTGGAACGTCAAACTCTTCCTTGACTGCTTTACCTATAGCACCACAGGCATTACCGTACCGACCTGCCTGAAACGCTGGACCAGCAAAGAAAATATCAAAATCAACATTCTTAAGAGCATCTAAGATTATTTTAACTGCTTCATCCTGATTGGAAGACATGAAGTTATCTCCACAAATAACCGTTTTAACAACTTCTCCAGAGAAATTCTGAGCTATCGCCTGAGCTGCTCCAGCAGCACCATCTCTAATATCTGGTTTATAATCTGCTGCTTCTTCGCCCCCGATTTGTCCAAAAAACTGATTAATATAAACAACTGCTTTATTACTCATTTGCTCCACCTCCTCATTTATAAGTTAAAATTCTTTCATCGTTTTGGTTGACCAACCAGAAACTCCATCTCCACAGAACATCGCGTTATTTTCCATAACTATGGAGCCATCTTCTTTCACAGAAGAACCTAACACTTCGTCATCTTCCCATCCGCCAGATAAACCATCTCTAGCCAGGGCTTCAAGTTCTCCAATCACAGTTTCCATCGGTGGTAATTTAATAAATTCCGAAACGTTTCCCGTTGAAACTAAGGCATCAGCTTTAGGATCCAGTGTAACTAAAGGCTGTGATCCCCCATCTCTACCAGTTGCTTCATTACTTACACCTACAGTTTTAATGCCGGCATCTTCTAAAGCGACCAGACAGGCAATATAATCAGCATCAGGGTTACCATATCCCTCTTCAGCAACCACTGCTGCTTCTGCTCCAATATTTGCAGCTATATTAGCCACGAATTGAGCTGATCTTTCTTTTTCTTCCATATTAACATTTAGGTTGGACATAATAACCCCTAAAAAGTTGATCGTTTCGCCATGTTCCTGGTAAAGTCTCCGAATTAGTTCGAAATTTTGAAAATCATAAGTAGACCATTTTGAAGAACAGGGCATAAAACTGCCTGAAATCATAGCCCCATCAAGGACTTCATTGGGGTTCATCAAGGTTGGCAGCATGTGATTGGTATCCCAACCGTAGTTCAAATCATTATAGCCATCTTCTTCCATTTGTGATTGAGGCTGCATAACTAAAACTACCCCGGGTAGATCATTTACTTTTTGCTCTCTATCTACCAGCGGTTTCAATTGAAATTCTTCAATTTCATCAGGCTCCTGATTGGCTACCGTCCTTCCGATATACTCAGCCAATCTCATACCTGCCCAGCGGAGAGCTTTATTCTTTTTCTGTTGTTCTTTTTTTTCAAAGTCTTCATCTGTATCAGCAACTAAAACTATATTTTTTAACCGGGAAAAATAAGTATATTTAGCGCCCTCACCAGCCATATCGATTAATCCATCCTGGAATCCACCCCAGTGTTTACCAACTACAAGCACACTTGTTCCTTTTAAAGCATAAGTCATACCGTCTCCTGCAGTTTGAAGTTCCCCAGTAACACCAGGAAAAACAGGCCCGCCATCTAACCTATATCTAGGTTCAATCGCTTCTTTTACCGGAACCAATCTTACCTGATCTCCAGGCTTAACAATTTTAATATCTGCTTCAGTTATGTGGCGATCTTCTTTGACAACGTGGAGAGCTTCTTCTTTATTGATGATTAAGTGACCATCAGAAAATTTGGTCTCACCACCAAAACTAATATCTTTTACGTTGAAATTACCCAATTCCAGTTTCAAAATTAACACCCCTTTCATTAAATCATGTGTATATCTGCACTATCTTTAATAAAAAATTTATAGTTCATACTTACTGAACTGCTCGCGATACTCTTTAACTTCAGAAATTATGTCTTCTACTTCCAGAACCATCTCCATCATACTGATCTGTTCTTCGTAAACATCTTCATCGATCGCATCTTTGATCTCTGGTTCAAAAATATGATAACATGCGAGTCCTAACTGGACTCCTGCTAATGGACCGGCAAAGGTTGGA
>JBNJDR010000092.1:0-4553 GCA_051745085.1 Bacillota bacterium
CTCTATATTGATTGGCTCGCTAATCTTATTCAAAGTTTTGAGTTTGATTCAGGTTGAAATTAAATGAAGAATTAGAAAACCAAAGTAACAATGCTATTAGCGGAAAGAATAAGAAATATTTTTTCAAACTGCACACCCTCCTCCCTTTTAAATTTAAGCTTCTACTTAATCTCTACTTCACAGGCAGCCAAAACTTCGTTGACATCCGGTTTCTGAGATATTTCATATTCCCGAGACCAGACAATTTCGCCCAGCTGGTCCATTAGAATGTTAGCCCGACCAGAGATACCTTCAGTTTTTAAAAATATATTCAACATCCGGGCCGCAAAGCCCAGCGGATAAAAGTCAGATAATAAGGTCAGTTCCTCCAGACCTAAATGTTCAGCCCAGGCCTTCTTTGTAGGAACAGGATCTACACTGATCTCGAAAGGTATAATATTCATTTCTCTAAATTTTTCATAGTTATTTTCTAAGTCCTGCACCTGTCCAGTGCAAACACCTGTCCAGGCCAGGGGGTGAAACGAAAGCAGCTTAAAACTTTGATCAAAGTCGCTAATTGCTACATCTTTCCCATCCTGATCAAGCAGGGTAAACGCATTTGGGTTTTCTCCTCTGGCAATAACCATGATTGATATAGCACCTCCATTTATTCGTGCTTGTAATACTCATATTCTCCTGTAAAAGCAGCTTGCTGGACTTTATCCCTTAACTCATCCATCTCTGCTTCACTGTAAGGTTGAAAATCTTTGACTATCTCTAAATTTTGCTCCAGCACCTCCAGAGAATCTATGCCGCTCACCAGAACGCTTATCGGGGTGGAAAGAGCATATTTAACCGCCTCTTCTACGCTTATATCAACGTCGGTCGAAAAAAGATTGTCTCCAAGCAAGCTTTTCATACCGATAGCCGCCATGTTCTGTTCTAAAGCCTGAGGGATAATCTGGTTCTGAAAACTTTTATAATGATAGTCGAACAGGTTTACCGGCATCTGCACGGTATCCCAGGGGAAATCTAAATCCAGCATTTGCTGATGGAGGTGAGGGTGGCGATGTCCGGTATAACCGATATACCTGATCTTTCCCGCCTGTTTTGCATCTAAAGCGGCCTCCAGTGCCCCCTCCTGAGAAATCTTAGCTGGTTCACCTGTGTGAATTATTTCGTGAAATTGAAGGAGATCTATATGATTAGTCTGTAACCTCTTTAAGCTATCTTCCAACTGCTTTTCAAATCTTGCTTTACTCCGGCCGTGATTTTTAGTCATCAAAAATACTTTCTTCCTATACCCATCCTGCAGGGCTTTGCCCATCAGTTTCTCACTCAAGCCATTATGATAGCACCAGGCATTATCCATAAAGGTGATCCCAGCGTCGATAGCCTTTCTTATTAAATGGATTGATTCCTTCTCCTCTAACTTTCCTATATGATAACCGCCAAGACCTAAGATCGAGACTTCTTCTCCTGTCTTACCCAATTCTCGAGTAGGTACTGCTTGACTCATTTATCTCACCCCTTCTGCAATTAAATTCTAATTATTCTCACTTTATTTCTATAAAATATATATTCAATAAAATTTGGATAATTCCTTTTTCTTAGCAGGTAAATTAATTTATTCTTTGCAAAAACTATCCCTTGCCTCCGCCGCGAAGACTACTTAAAATTAAAAGAGAAATAAATATCACAACAGGAGGTAGTACTATGGCTAAAGTAACAGGTCCGCTCATGTCTATGACAGCTTCCGGAAAAGCAGGTGATGACTTCATCTTTTACACTGTCGCCGGAGAAACTCGGGTAAAAAGTTACGGGCAGCCTAACCCGGGCAACTCTTCGGCCCAGCAGAAATCTCGGCAGCGGTTTGCCCGGAGCAACCAACTTTATCGCTTGTTAAATTCCCAGGATAAACAGGCCTGGAATTGCCTGGCAGAAGAAAGGAGCTATAGCGGGCAGAATTTATTTGTTAAGCTTGCTATGCAGAGCTTAAAGCTAACCGATACCTTCCTGCCTGTCTACAATATATCTGCTGCAGAAGTCAACTCTGACCAGGTCAACGTCGAATTCGAGGTGCCCCAGGCTTGTACTTTGAAACTCTATCTCAGCACAGACAGGCATGATTTCAAGCAGGCTGCAGAGATAGAGGCTCAAGCAGAAAAAATAAATCAATACTCTCTCCAGGGTTTAGTTGAAGCTACCACTCATCATTTTTATTTTCGCAAGGAATTAACCGGGGAAGAAGACGCAAAAGTAATAATCGCCGCTTCCGGGCTGTATTCATTCTCTCTGAGTTAGTTTAATAACTTTTTGTCCCGGAGTTGACCCGGGGCTGACCCGGAGGTGATTAGGAGTTGGTTTCAAGCAAAAAACCTGGCTGGAGCTTTTTATTATAAAGCCCTGGCCAGGTTTTTTAATATATTATAATATTCTACTTCTGTTTTCTTAAGCGCATCTTTTCATTGATGATCTTCTTTCTCATTCTGACCGCGGCCGGTGTCACTTCCACCAGTTCATCGTCATCTATAAACTCCAGCGCATCTTCTAAGTCCATTTTCTGCGGCGGGGGCAGCTGGATGGCATCATCAGAACTACTGGACCGGACGTTGGTTAACTTCTTATTTTTACACGGATTTACGGTCAGATCATTTTCCCGATTATGCAGGCCGATTATCATACCTTCATAAACCTTTGTTCCGGGATCAATAAATAACCTGCCCCGATCAGTCAAGTTGGAAAGAGCGTAACCCCGAGCTGTACCCTGACTGCCAGAAACTAAGACCCCGTTGCTTCTGCCAGGCACAGGTCCTTTATGATCTTCATACAACTCAAAAGAGCGGACGATGGTCCCTTCTCCCCTGGTATCGTTGATAAATTCATTCTTATACCCGATCAACCCCCGAGTAGGCACCAGGAAATCAAGATAAACGTAATCGTTTACCGTCTTCATCCCCTGCATCCTGCCTTTGCGGATGTTCAACTTCTCGATCACTGTTCCAGAATATTCTTCCGGCACATCTATCAGAACGCGTTCCACCGGTTCCTGAACCCTGCCATCTTTTTCCCGCATTAAGACTTCTGGTTTAGATACCGCCAGTTCATAACCTTCCCGGCGCATATTTTCCAGCAGAATAGATAAATGCAACTCACCCCGGCCAGAAACTTTGAACGCATCTTTGGCTTCGGTCTGCTCGACCCTAAGACCAACATTGACCTCTAGTTCCCGGTCTAAACGGGCTTTTAAATGGCGCGTTGTTAAATACTCCCCATCCTGACCGGCAAAAGGCGAATCATTTACCTGAAAATTCATGGAAAGAGTAGGCTCTTCAATATCAATAGCGTGGAGTGGTTCCACTTTACCGACTTCACCTACAGTTTCGCCAATTGATATTTCCGGAATTCCTGCTATAACAACAATGTCTCCACTTTCAGCTTCTGCCACTTCTACCTGGCTCAAACCGTTGTAGACAAATAATTTGGTAATTTTACCTTCTTTAATAGAACCATCTCGTTTGCAAACTTCAACTTTTTGGCCATTTTTAATCTTACCCTGATAGATCCTTCCGATACCTAACCGTCCTAAATAATCATCATAAGCCAGATCATATACCTGCATCTGCAGGGGTTTATCATTTTTATCTGGATAACTTTCCACCTGTTCAATGATGGTATCAAAGAGGGGAGTTAAGTCTTCACTGTCATCGTCTAATTCATATTTAGCAACGCCTTCGGTTGCTACTCCATAGACGATAGGAAACTCCAGCTGCTCATCGTTAGCCTTGAGATCTATGAATAGATCCAGGATCATATCTTCAACTTCTTGAGGCCGAGCATGGCCTTTATCGATTTTATTGATTAAAACAATCGGCTTTAAACCTAATTCCAGGGACTTTTTTAAAACAAATCTAGTCTGAGGCATCGGTCCCTCAGCAGCGTCTACCAACAATATTGCTGAATCAACAGACCGGATAACCTGTTCCACCTCCGAAGAAAAATCGGCGTGACCAGGAGTATCTACGATGTTTATTTTATACCCGTCATGCTCAATAGCACAGTTCTTAGAATAAATAGTAATTCCTCGCTCCCGCTCCAGGTCATCACTATCCATAATACAGTCGATTACTTCTTCGTTCTCTCTAAAAATATTACTCTGATTCAAAAATGCATCCACCAACGTTGATTTGCCTGCATCAACATGGGCAATAATAGCTAAGTTAATTATCTCTTTACTTCTCATTTTATCTTCCTTTCTAAACCTTATACCAAAAAGAAAAAGCCAACCTATTGAAACAAGCACACTTGAAGCGGTGGCTCTTCAATAAATGGCTCTCTTAATCATTATACACTATATCCTGCTTATCTTCAAAGTTTATTTGAGCTATCTTAATAAATATAAAAATCCTGGCCGAAGTGAAAAAATAACTCCACCCCAGCCAGGAACTTTGCCTTTATATATAAAGCTTTTATATTACCCGATAAACCCTGCTTCCTGCAGGATCTCTCTGGCTTTGCTTTCGTCTTCTTCCGCGATCATCACAACCGGACCGGTACAGCCCATCCCGGTCTCG
>JBNJDR010000093.1:0-4551 GCA_051745085.1 Bacillota bacterium
AATACTAAAGTGTATAATTATCTCTTATACGAAATTCTATCAGGTGAATATGAACTGGGTGAGAAAGTTCTGATCAACCAGCTGGCCGAAAAATATGAGGTCAGTACCACCCCGATCAGGGAGGCTCTGTCCAAACTGGAGAATGAAGGCGTTTTGATAAAGCACCCCTATAAGAGCTATGAGGTTAGAGATTTCACTTTCGCCGAGATAGAGGAACTGTACGAGGCCAGGAGTATCCTGGAGATCCAGGCGGCTCGGCTGGCGGCCCGGCGAATAACACCGGCGAAGATAGATAAGTTTCAGGAAATATTGGCTGCGGGTAAAACTTATATTGAAGCTGAGGAATTTGGGAAGTTTAACAACAATAATGCTGACTTTCATTTTTATATTTTCGCAGCCAGCGATAACTCTTATCTTATGGAGATGATGCAGGATATTCATAAACAGATCATGCTCTTGACCTTGAAAGCATTCACTACTACGGAAAGGCCGCGGGACTCTCTCCAGGAACATAAACAGATATTTGCCGGCCTGGTAGAAGGCAGAGAAGAGCAGGTTAAAGGTCTAATGGAAAAGCACCTGTGGAAGTCGTTAGAGAGATTGAAGGAGATCAGAGACTAGAAATCCAGCATGATGAAGGAGTGGGCGCAGTGTCCAGCCAGAGGATCAAACAGTTGATCAACGTTATGAATGAGGATAATCTAGATGGTTTTATTTTATTTAACGAAGAATATGATAACCGACCCAGTGTACAGTATCTCAGCGGATTCACCGGATCTTATTGTGTGCTGCTTATCACCCAGCATGATTGTTTTATCATCACCGATTCTCGCTATTACGTCCAGGCCGAGGAAGAATCTGATTTCACCCTGATTAAAAAGGTGGAGCGAGATCCCTGGCCGCTGCTTCAGGAGATCCTGGTCGAAAATAATATTTCCCGGCTGGGTTATGAAGCAGATAAATTATCGGTAGATGAGTTTCACCGGTTACAGGATTTCGTCCTGGATTTGGCTGGTTTCAAGCAGCTTTTCCGCCAGTTCCGTCAGGTAAAGGATACTTCGGAACTGGACCAGATTCGGACGGCCTGTACCATTGCCGCAGAGGCCTTTGAGGCTTTCTACCCCCGGATCAAGCCCGGGCTCAAGGAATCGGAGCTGGCCGCTGAGCTCGTGCACCAGATGCGGCTGCGGGGAGCAGAACAGCCGGTCAAAGGCCATTTCGTGGTGGCCTCCGGCCAGCGGGGACAGCGGCCCCATGGAGTTTTCACCGATAAGATAGTAGAGTCCGGTGATCTTGTCACCTTCGATTTCGGTGCGGTCTATAATGGCTATGTTAGTGATATCACCCGCACCGTTGGGGTCGGGCAGGTAGATGAAGAACTGGTCAAAGTTTACGAGATTGTGCTGGCCGCACAGAAACATGGATTGGCTGAAGCCGGTCCCGACCAT
This sequence comes from Bacillota bacterium, assembly GCA_051745085.1. Lineage (GTDB taxonomy): Bacteria > Bacillota > Halanaerobiia > Halanaerobiales > Halarsenatibacteraceae > Halonatronomonas. The sequence continues at coordinate 1,449 of JBNJDR010000093.1, forward strand.
ACCGGAGCCAGTTTGGATGCGGCCGTCCGGGAATTCATCGCTGAGCGGGGCTATGGTGAGTATTTTACCCATTCCACCGGACACGGTATCGGGCTGGAACTGCACGAAGAGCCTATGCTCAATTACACCAACCCAAATAAACTGCCCCAGAATTCGGTCGTCACCATCGAACCGGGTATCTACATACCTGGATTAGGGGGGGTGAGAATCGAAGACGACATCGTAATTACCGAGATAGGTTGTGAAGTATTAACCCACGCAGAAAAAGAATTGATCTTACTGTAATTTAGGTACTTATCTTACTTGAGGAGGAAGAAAATGAGTAGAAAATTAGTAGTATCACTTTTAATCGTATCCGTATTTATGTTCGCCGGACTGGTGCAGGCTGAGAATACTATCGATGTGGCCCAGGTAGCAGATATCAGCACCCTGGATCCCCAGGCTGCCAATGATATTTATTCTGCCAACGTTATGAAGCAGATTTATAATAATTTAGTGGTGATCGACAGTAACATGGACATTCAGGGTGATCTGGCGACCTCCTGGGAGAACCCGGATGAATTAACCTGGATATTTAACCTGGAAGAGGGCGTCATGTTCCATAACGGCAACGAATTTACCGCCGAAGATGTGAAGTTTACCATCGAGCGCTTACTGGATCCGGAAACCGGTTCTCCCGGGGCCTGGCTTTTAGAAGAGGTAGAGGAAGTTGAAGTAGTTGATGATTATACGGTCAAGATAGTGACCGGGGAACCTTTTGCTCCCCTGCTCAGCAACCTGGCCCGCTACGAAGTTTCTATGTTGAATAAAGAAGCCGTAGAAGCAGCTGGCGAAGATTACAGCAGCCAGCCCGTTGGAACTGGGCCCTTCGTATTTGAAGAGCATCAGTATGGCGACAAGGTCATCCTCTCTACTTTCGCCGATTATTTCCGCGGGGCCGCCAGCACAGATGGTATAGTCTACCGGGCTATCCCGGAAGATGCCACCAGGGTTATAGAACTGGAATCAGGTGGGCTGGATATCATGTATAACCTGCCTCCCCAGGAAGCTAACCGGCTGGATGAGAACGAAGATCTAGATATTATTAAGACGTTAGGTCAGTCCACTTTATATGCTGGTTTTAATGTTGAAGTAGAGCCTCTGGGAAATAGGAAGGTAAGACAGGCTTTAAACTATGCGGTAGATAAAACTGCTATCGTTGAAGCAGTATTTTTTGGGATGGCTGAACCTTCTTACGGCCCACTATCTCCAAGCATTTGGGGCTTTGATAAGGAGTTAAGTCACGCTTATCCATATGATCCAGATAAGGCCATGGAATTATTAGAAGAAGCCGGTTATGCTGATGGCTTCGACCTTACCATCTGGACCGATCCAAGAACTGAAAGATCCAGTATCGCAGAATTGATCCAGGCTTATCTAGCTCCTTTAGGCATCAATGCTGAAGTAGAATTGATGGAGTGGAGTAATTTCATTTCTGCTTCCCGAGATTCTGATGGCCTATTTATCCTGGGCTGGACCGGTACAGGAGATGCCGACGGTGGTCTTTATTCTCGCTTCCATTCCACCAATATCGGGGCCTCCAACCGCCACCGCTGGGCTACAGATGAGATGGATGCCATGTTAGAAGCGGGCAGAACAACTGTTGATGTTGAAGAAAGAGCAGAAGTATATAAGGAACTGCAGAGATATATTATAGATGCAGCCTCTGATATCTTCATCGCTGTACCAGAAACTCTGGCAGCTAAAACCGACAACGTAGAAGGTTTCACTTTGTACCCGAATAATATCAACCCGCTTTATAGCGTAGAAATTGTAGATTAGTAATTACAAGACACAGGCTGGCCCTGTGCGGCTGGCCTGTGTTTTATTATGTTTGGAGGTGGCAGTAAGCATGATCAAGTATATTATCAAAAGAATTTTGATGTTGATTCCGGTTTTGATCGGGGTCTCCATCATCATATTTTTAGTGCTCCATCTAGGCCCAGGCGATCCTGCCGAGGTGATGTTGGGACCGCAGGCTTCTCAGGCTGAAGTAGAACAGCTGCGAGAAAATTTAGGTCTAAATGAGCCTCTGGTGGTCCAGTACTTAGTTTTTGCCAGGAATGCCCTCCAGGGAGATTTCGGGCGCTCGATCAGAACCAATACGCCGGTTATGAAAGAAATCTTGAGCCGGCTGCCTAATACGATTCAATTATCCCTGGTTGGGATCCTTTTTTCCATAATAATCGGCTTTCCCTTAGGAATATATGCAGCGATGAACCAGAATAAACTGGGAGATATGATCAGCAGCTTCCTTGCCCTGGTCGGGTTTTCTGTTCCTAACTTTTGGGCCGGACTTATGTTAATGTTATTATTCGCGGTATTTATACCTATTTTACCTTCATCGGGTCACGGCACCTGGCAGCATTTAGTCTTACCTGGAATAGCTCTGGGTATTCAAACCACCGCCGTGGTTGCCCGGATGACCCGGTCCAGCATGCTGGAGGTTATCCGCCAGGATTACGTCAAGACAGCCAAGGCCAAAGGGATAGATAATAAGATAGTCTTATTTAGACATATCATCCGCAATGCCCTGATCCCGGTTGTCACCATAACCGGGCTTTACTTCGGCCATTCTTTAGGTGGCGTCGTCGTTACCGAAACGGTTTTTTCCTATCCAGGTATCGGTCGTCTGCTTGTTAATGCGATCCGGTCCCAGGATTATCCGGTAGTACAGGCGGGGGTTTTGTTCTTTGCCTTCGGGGTAGGGATCGTCAACCTGGTTGTCGATATAATTTATGCTTATCTTGATCCCCGGATCAAGGCTCAGTACAGAGCGATAAAGGAGGATGAATAACATGGCGAAAAAGAAAGCAGGAAAACAGAGCCAGTGGGCCGAGGTCTGGCGTCGTTTAAAGATGAACAAAACGGCTATGCTCGGACTTGGTATCATCCTTATTTTGATAGTTACAGCCATATTTGCCCCCTGGATCGCACCGTATCCTCCCAATCAGCCCAACGTAATAGATAGGCTGCAGGGTCCTTCCTGGCAGCACCTGCTGGGAACAGATAATTTTGGTCGAGATATCTTCAGCCGGATCATTTACGGCACCCGAATCTCCCT
>JBNJDR010000094.1:0-4495 GCA_051745085.1 Bacillota bacterium
ATGGATAAAGAATCTACCGAAGCCCGAAGTCAGGGAGAAGTTGGAACTGAACCGATCGGTACAGGTGCTTACAGACTTGATGACTGGGTTAAAGGCTCTTATTTAGAGATGTCAGCTAATCCAGATTACTGGGAGGGTGCTCCTGCTATAGACCATGCAGAGTACAGACCTATTTCCGAAACTTCGACCAGGTTGGCGTCGATCAGTGGCGGTTCGATTGACATTCTGCAGGGGGTTCCCGTTAATTTTGTAGAACAGGTGCAGGAAAATGAGAACTTAGAACTAATTACGAGACCCGGGCGTCGTTCTATCTTTTTGCCGATGACCAGTGATGAAGATTCGCCTTTGTCTGATGTAAGAGTTAGACAGGCAATTTATATGGCGATCGACATCGATGAGATTATAGAACAAGTTATGTATGGTCAGGCTTCACCTGCTGCTCAAATTCCGGATCCTCCAACTCTGGGATACTCCGATGAAATTGAACGGCTGCCTTTTGATCCTGACAGAGCTAGAGAACTACTAGCAGAAGCAGGGTATCCTGATGGATTTGAGATTACTCTGGATGGACCTAACAACAGGTACGTTCAAGATGAACAAATTATGCAGGCTGTGGCAGGATATTTAGAAAGAATAGGAATAACTACAGAAGTTGATGCTAAACCTATGACTATCTTCTTCGAAGAAGTAGCTAATCAGGAACTAGATTTCTACCTTATCGGCTGGTTTGATGGTTCTTATGATTTCGGGAGATCATTTACTCAACTACTTCACTCGATTGATTCTGAAAGAGGCCTGGGAGGTTTGAATGGTGCCCGCTATAGTGATGAAGTCCTGGATACGCTATACGATGCTGCAACTAAGATAATTACCCCAGAAATTAGAGGGGCTAATTTAAGGGTGCTTAACCGGCTGGCCATGAGTCAGGAAAAACTTGCCGTTATTCCTCTTCATTATCAGGTAGACAGTTATGCTATATATCAGGGTAGAGGTATTAACTTCACCCCTCGCTCTGACACGTGGATCGTTTTTAAAGAGATGTCCTATAATAATTAAAGCTAAAATAAGAGGGGGTCGAGTACTCGGCCCTCTTTTCAAAAATGCAAGATGAAGATGAGATGAGGTGACGTGTCATGAAAACTTATGTAGCCAGAAGGTTAATTCAAGGAGTGGTTGTGCTTTTTATCGTTTCCTTCATAGCTTTTTTTATTTTTCAATATTTAGGCGACCCAGTTACTACCCTTGCCGGAAGGTACGCAAATGAGGAACAGCGCGAGCAGGTTAGAAATATGTTGAATTTAGGCCAGCCTTTTTATGTGCAGTATTTTACTTTCATAGGTAATGCCTTTCAGGGTAATTTTGGGATGTCTTACGTTTCCAGGGTCCCGGTTCTCCGCTTAATTACGGAGAGGTTGCCAGCCAGCATCGAACTGGCTTTTGTGGCCGAGGCATTTGCAGTTATTTTTGGTATTTCTTTAGGTATATTTGTCGCTGCCGACCCTCGGTCTAAAATGAGCAAATTTTTTATGGCCGGGTCTTTGTTCGGTGTATCTCTGCCGACATTTATGGTTGGAATATTATTAATATTGCTCTTTTCTATTACTTTAAATATCCTGCCCCCTGCTGGTCGAGGCAAAGTAGTTAATATCTACGGCCAGTGGAGAAGTGGTTTTTTTACAATTAGTGGGTTGAAGCATCTCATTATGCCTGCCCTCACCCTGGGTATGTTTCAAATGGCCCTCTTGTTTAGGATTACACGAGGGGCGATGCTCGAAGTTTTAAGTGCTGATTTTATCAGGACAGCCAGAGCTAAGGGCGTAAGTTCGAGAGTAATTTTATATAAACATGCTTTAAGGAATGCTCTGATACCTGTTATCACTATGATAGGACTGCAGTTTGGTCAGTTGATCGGTTTTGCCATCGTCACGGAAAGCATTTTTCAGTGGCCGGGAGCAGGTAGTCTACTTTTAACATCGATGTATGAAAGCGATTTTCCCGTTTTGGCTGCTTATATCATCATGGTGGCAGCAATTATAGTATTTTTAAATGTTCTAGTCGATATTTCATATGCTTTTCTTAATCCCCGGATCCGGTATAAGTGAGGTGGGAAAAATGAGGCGGATTTCAGCTATATATAATTCTAAACCTTTTAAACATTATTTAAAGAGACCTTTGGTGATCCTGGCGACAGTCGTTCTTTTTATTATATTTCTGGGAGCACTTTTTGCTCCTGTAATAGCACCCCAAAACCCTTATGAAATAAAAGGGTTAATGTTAAGTGATTCTTTAAAACCCCCCGTTTGGGAAGAGGGCGGGAGCTTACCTTTTATCTTGGGGACTGATATGCAGGGTAGAGATATTTTCAGCACTATATTGTATGGAAGCAGGATTTCGTTATTTGTTGGTTTTAGCGTGGTGGTTATTGCGGGAGGATTTGGCGCTTTTATAGGTTTAATTGCAGGTTATTATGGAGGTTTGCTTGATACGCTAGTTATGCGGTTGGGTGATACGGTATTCTCGTTTTCTCAGACCTTGATCGCCATGCTTCTACTAGGTATATTTCAGAGAAGCAGCATCCTGCTGGTTATAATAGCTATATGTATTTCCGGGTGGGTGCAGTATGCCAGGACCATAAGAGGCCAGGTTTTGTCGGTAAAGGAAGAAGAATACGTACTTTCAAGCAGAGCAATCGGCTGTACTGACTTGAGGATTATTATAAAACATGTGCTTCCTAATTCTATTTCACCTCTGCTGGTAATCGCTGCGGTTCATTTTGGTATGGCAATTATGCTTGAAGCCACCTTGAGTTTTTTAGGGGTTGGCATTCCGGTGACTCAACCTTCCCTCGGCATGATGATATCTCAAGGGAGAGATTTTTTGTATGCTGGAAATTGGTGGCTGGTGGTCTTTCCTGGAGTTACTTTGATGGCTATTGTTTTTAGCTTGAATTTAATTGCGGATTGGCTTAGAGACGAGTTCGATCCCCGGATCAAAAACGTGCAGTAAAGTCAATAAATATGTCGTTTGGATATTGAAAATATGGCAGGGATATATTAGATCAGTCAGGAGAAATGCCTGGCTGATTTTTATTTGGTTTGATGCTGAAATCCTACAATTATTTGCAGTATTTATGTTTTCTACCCCTGATTGTATAATTAATAGAATTTAACTTTTAAATATAAAGCGAGATAATATGATTAAAGAAAAGGATTTAATTTTATATACTCCTCTTATGATAAACAGTGGGAATAATAAAACTGGTTACTATAAGGGGATATTTTTATGGGCAGTGTTTTTACTTATAAAAATTATTGGATTAAGAAGGTGAAACTTGCCAGTATCTTGAATATTATAATTAGAAGAGATTATATTATAAATATTTTAAAATTAGCGAAGTTTGCTGGAATAAACTGGATGATTAATATTTTTGCCTGGGGAGGTAATAATATGACAGCTCAAATTCCTGAAGAGATAAGATATCTTGGCAAAGATTACGAGATCGCTGCTATAGAAAACAAGTGGCCTTTCAACCCGGCAGATTATGGTTTTGAGCCTGTGATGATGCATACAGCCTGTTACCGGGGGTTTCATAGTCTTTATCTTATCAAAGAGGAGCAGCTTGTGCTGCAGCGGCTGACGATAAATCTAGAGGACGAAGCTCAAAAATGGCATGGGGTTGAACCGGAGGAAGATGAGTTTGTAGTTTATAGAGACGTCGGGTTACCTATTATTTATTCCGGAGGTGTTATCATTGGGGAAGGTATGCTCCGGGAGTTTTACAAGCACATGGGTTACCAATACCCTTACTGTTACGAAGATGTTAAGGAACTGCGCCTGGAAGAAGGTGAACTGCTTGAAGTTATCGACCATAGTGAAAAGATGGAGGAAGTTCGCATGGAAGTCAGAAAGAAGTCGAGCCAGGGCTATAATGGGAAAGACCTGCTTCAATATATCGATGATGCCTTCGCCCTGTCTTATAAGAAAAAGTGGTTTAGTTAGGGTATTGTTGGTGCAGGTTTAACCTAAAATTTTAAGCTCGATGAGGAGGGTTTTGCTTGAAAGTATTAAATCATAATTCTACTATGAAAGCTGCCAGAAGTTTTACCGCTCACCTTAAAGCTGGGGATGAAAAATATTCTTCCCGTCCTTATAATAGATATGAGCCTAAGAACACCACCTGGTGGGTGGTACCGGGAACGGATTGGCCGGCTTTTCATTACGGCAAATTTGTGTTTAGAGATGACGGAGACCTGCTCAGGGTCGGCCTGAACATTGAAAAGGGATTGGGTCTTTCAGCTGAACAGGTAGCAAAAACCTTGAAAGTTAGTGAAAGTAGTATAGTTAATGAAAACTGGGTCTGGCATGATTTTGTTGAAGAAATAAAAGAAGATAGCATCGATGAAATATTAAATCAAGTTGAGACCCGAGCCGGCAGCGTCTTTGTCGAATTGGGAATCAGTTACATAAACCAGCCCAGTGAGTATGATCCCCTTGC
>JBNJDR010000095.1:0-4457 GCA_051745085.1 Bacillota bacterium
GGTCTTCCTAAACCAAAAGTGTATGTAACCCCTTCCAGCCAACCGAACGCTTTTGCCACGGGCCGGAATCCAAAAAATTCAGCAATCGCTTTAACTGAAGGCATAATAAAATTACTGGATAAAGACGAACTCGAAGGTGTTATAGCTCATGAACTTTCTCACATTAAAAACCGCGATACCTTAATTAGTACTTTAGCCGCTGTCATGGCCGGTGCTCTAGCTTTTTTAGCTAGAATGGGCAGATTCAGAATGCTTTTTGGCGGACGCCGCAGCCGGGACGGAGGCCTAGGATTCATTATTCAATTACTCGCTATTATCTTTGCTCCTCTGGCCGCACTTGTGGTCAGAATGGCAATTTCACGCACTAGAGAATATAAAGCAGATGAAACAGCTGCTAAAATCACAGGAAACCCGGACGGTCTTTCGAACGCTTTGAGAAAGATGGAAAGACAGGCAAAAGGAAATCCGATGAAAATTAATGAGGCTACCTCTCATATGTTCATCATCAACCCTTTTTCCGGGGAAGATCTAAGCAAATTATTCAGCACCCATCCAAGTGTAGAAGATAGAGTCGAAAAACTAAATAAACTAAAAGCATAAGCAAAAAATGATTAATCCCCGAAATAAATTAACCCCTCTGACAATTTATCAGAGGGGCTTTATTATGCAATATAATTTTTATGATTATGGCGGGAATGTGTGGGAATCGAACCCACCACAGACCGGCTGTCCGGCCTGCCAGCGGATTTGAAGTCCGTGGAGCCCACCATGGGCCCAGCCATTCCCGCACTCTACATATTATATTATAATCGGGTTGAATTGTAAAGTTATTTGAGATATCTTTTATCACCCTCACGATAGGTTATTCCTTCTTCATCAAAGTATTCTAACAGAGGGAGAGCATACTTTCTGGTGCTGTCCAAGAGATCTCTAAATTCACTCAACTCCAGGCTGTCATGCTCACAAAAATAATCCTTCAGGAGTTTCCTGGCTTCTTCTACAGCCTCGCAGTGAAAATAGATCGTATCGGTCAAGCGAACCAACCTTTCCTGTTCCTCTAGAGCATATACCACCTCTCTAACCAGGCCGCTTCGCTGCTCCCGCCCCAGGACTTCCGGGAGTTCAGCTAAATCGGGGGGAGAAAATTTCTCTTCTAAGAAAACTTGTAATATTTCTTCTTTTATTTCGCCGGCTTCCCCCGTAAACTCCACCGTAAATCCTGATTTTTGAATATATTTTTCTGACAACCCTACTCGGCCCACTTGCGCCAGTTCTTCAGCAATCTGGTTGAATTCATTGGTATTAAGCTCGATATCCAGGCCAGATTTTAATTCTGCCCGACTGATACCCGGCCGAAGCGGATGCTTTTTATGATAATCCTCGGTTTTATCGATTATTTGTGTTTCCAGTTCCATTTTTAATTCCCCAGCTAAATAGCTGGGCTGCTGATATTTTCCAAATTCATAAACTTCCTCTGTAGTGACCAAATCTTCGAGTAAATTTTCTATCCTTTTTTTGGCTAAGCCGGTCTTTTCTACCAGCTGTTCAACCCTCTGCGGTTTGCCTGCCAACCTCAGGGTCAGCTTTAACCTTTCGGCTGGACTTCCGCTTTCTTTTATCTTTAGCTCTTCGACCACTTCCTCATCAAATCTTTTCCGCCGCGGAGGCGAATTCTCGATTACTTTTCCCCCACCGATAGTGATCATCGGGGAGTAGCGCCGAATAACGTAATTCTCTTTAAACCGAGAAACGATATCTTCCTCCAGCCGATATTGAACCAACCCGCTCCCACCTGGCAAAATCTCTTCTTTGTCCAGCGGATAGGCCCGCCCGAGCACCTCTCTGGCCCCGATGTGAAACCTGATTCTAGTGTCATTTTCTAAAACCATAGGTGAGGAAGCAAGCAAGTTCAGGCGTCCATCGATACGAGAAGTTGTAATCAAACTGCCAGGAGTAGCCAGGACATCACCCCGCTCAAGTTCTTCTTTATCGATGCCAGCCAGATTAACCCCGGTCCTTTCCCCGGGATAAGCTTTCTCTACCTGTTCATTATGAACCTGAATGCTTCTAATCCGTACATCTTTTTCTCCGGGATAAATCAACATCTTGCTCCCTGTTTCTAAAGTACCGCTAACCAGGGTTCCCGTAATTACAGTACCAAATCCCGACATGGTAAAAACCCTGTCGATCGGTAAATAAACATTACTCGCTTCATCTTTACCAGGTATCTTTTTTGCTTCTGTTAAAAGAGCCTGTTTAAGTTCAGGTAATCCTTCTTCTTTAACTGCTGAAACCGGGATGAAGGGAGAGTCAGCCAGGAAACTATCCCCTAATTGCTCGCGGGTATCTTCAATAACTAACTCCTGCCACTCCTCTTCTACTTTATCTATTTTAGTTATCGCCACAACCCCATATTTAACCTGAAGTAGTTCCAGAATGGCCAGGTGTTCCCGAGTCTGCGGCATTATACCTTCATCAGCGGCAATAACCAGCAAAGCCAGGTCAACCCCCGCTGCTCCAGCCAGCATATTTTTCACGAACTTTTCGTGACCGGGCACATCGATAATGCCTGCATGGATATCTTCAGAAAGATCGAACCCGGTGAAACCCAAATCTATAGATATGCCTCTTTCTTTTTCTTCTTTTAACCTATCTGTATCAACCCCGGTCAATGCTCCAATTAAAGTGGTCTTACCGTGATCAATATGACCGGCTGTTCCGATGATTATATTTTTTTTGTTCATGAATTAATCTACCTCCAACTCTGCAGCTGCTTGAAAAATAATATCCAGATCTCCAACCTGAATAGTCCTGAGATCGAAGATTATTTTTTCTGCAGCTATCCGAGTAAAGATCGGGGGATAGTGGGTTCTCAACTGCTGGGCAATATGCTCTGCATTTACAGCGGACCAGGCCAGTGTTACCGTCAAAGTTGGAAGCTCCGAAAGGGGATATGCTCCGCCTCCTACCCGGGAAACATCTTCTTCTATCTGACAGGTTACTTGCTGGGGAAGCCTTTCTCTCAAACCATCCCTTAACTTTTCAGCCTTATCTCTAAGATCTTCTCTGCTATAGCTCAACATTTTCAAGGTAGGAATATTTTCGACCACAGTTTCTGGGCGAAGATAAGCTTTAAGCGTACCTTCAAGTGCCGCCAGGGTATATTTATCTACCCGCACAGCCCTGGTCAGTGGATGTTTTTTCATGATATCAATATATTCTTTTTTACCTACCACTATCCCAGCCTGAGGGCCTCCCAGGATTTTATCGCCGCTGAAAGTGACTATATCAGCGCCTGCTGCAACTCTCTCAGCCACAGTAGGCTCACTCTCCAGCCCGAACCTGGTCATATCTAAAAATACACCACTGCCCAAATCATCCAGCACAGGCACACCTTTTTCATGGCCCAACTGAACCAGTTCCTGCAGAGCAACTTCTTCAGTAAATCCGACTATACGATAATTACTGGGATGAACTTTGAGCAGCAGCCCTGTCTCTTTCCTGATTTCTCTAGCATAATCCTCAATATATACTTTGTTAGTCGTGCCTACCTCAACCAGATCAGCTCCCCCCTGTTTCATAACCGAAGGAACCCTAAAAGAACCTCCTATTTCCACCAGCTCACCCCGGGAAATTATTATTTCTCGGCCAGCAGCTAGAGCTGATACGGCCAGGAGGACGGCAGCAGCATTATTGTTAACCACAAAGGCCGCTTCGGCCCCTGTCAAACGGCAGAGTAAGTCTTCTACATTATCATACCGAGAACCTCTTTCCCCGGTCTTTCTATCTATCTCCAAAGTCGTATAATGTCTGGCCGCAAGTTCAACCATATTTTGGGCCTGCTCTGACAGCAGAGACCGACCCAGATTAGTATGAACTATTACCCCGGTAGCATTTACCACCGGCGCCAACTGCGGCTGAAACTCCGCCTTCAACTCATCTTCTACTTTCTCCAGAATCTGGGCTATTGTTAACCTATCTAACCTCGCCTTTGCCTCATCGAACCTGTCCTGATCGAGAAGACTAAGGATTTCCCGTCTTATCTCATCTAACTTTCTTCTAATGGCACTTAACACTAAATCTCGATTATATTGAACAATCAAATTTTCGATCTCTTCGGATGCTATTATATCATTTACCGCCGGAAGACGCCGGAGCAATTGATTTTTATTCATTTTACTACAACTCCTTTCTTCTTTTACAATATTCTCGACGGGTTATTTATTTCCTGCCTGCCTTAAAATCTCTCTTTTTTAATAGTTTGCTAAATTATATGCAAGACCCCCTGCCATGACAGGGATTAACCGCCATTGCAGGGGGAATGAATTAAATATTATATTATTTTAACTAGCTGGATCTACCCGATAAACCCTGCTTCCTGCAGGATCTCTCTGGCTTTGCTTTCGTCTTCTTCCGCGATCATCACAACCGGACCGGTACAGCCCATCCCGGTCTCG
>JBNJDR010000096.1:0-4368 GCA_051745085.1 Bacillota bacterium
AATAAAAAATTCCTGTATAATTCCCTCCCTTTTTCTCCAATACGCTCGAAAGTATCATACACAATTTCGCCATCATATCTAAACCGCATATCTAAAAGTCTAAACTCTGGATCATACTTACGTATTCCTGGAATCCCATGGTCCGTTCTATACATAATAAAAAGGCTTACCAAAAATCCGATTATACCAAATATTATAATCCAATCATTCATCGCAAAGACTCCTCCTATTTTATATTTCCAACTTAGAATACATTTCAGGAAGATCCCAACTTGTTATAATATCCAGTAGTTTTTCAGACTTCTTCCCATTATTAGTAATAAATACAGCCTCTAATTTCTTGCCTCGTTTCTGAGAATCTTCAAACATGTCAATTACATCTACTATTAAAGCATCTTTCGAAATGAACTCATATACACTGCTTATTTCTTCGTAATCCAGAACGTCCTTTACTAAAGCCTGATCAAACAAAATTTTTGCCCCTTCTTTATCTGCAAGACTTCCAAGCCAGCGAGAAATCGCATTATTGGTTAATAAGTCTAAAAATTTATTATGTTCATTTACTACTGGAATCTGGGAATATGATTGCTCTTTCATCAGTTTAATTACTTCTATTATTGGCTGATCATTACTAACTGTCTTAACCCTGGAATTGAACAAAGGATATACTTTGGGGGGATTAATTATCCTGTTCCTAATGTTTTTTATTTTATCCAGGGAATATTCATTTGGGATCGCATAATATTCGTTATTATGCACAAGTATATTTCTAATATCTTTTAAATGCATTAACTCATCGGCATACTGTCGAATTATTTTATCTCTATCCTGATATTTACCGATCAATCGGGCAAAACCCAGGTTTGAATTATCATCTTTCTCTTTAAGATATTCTTCTATATCGTTAAAATACTCTATGAATTCTTCTATATTCTTTTCACTGTTAGGCATATTAATTCTCCTCTGGTAATATAATTAATCTATTAAGACTTTTTTTCCTGATAATCTTTGAATCCTGCTTCCGTTAATTTCGCAAGCTCTTCAAAAAGGGCTTCATCCGTTGTAGTAAAATTAAAGCACGATTTCCCCTGCATGTGCTGCTTTAATTCCGGTGATATCCCTTCTAATAGCTCGGGATTCACGTAAACAGGCATGAGATGGTAGCTCACGTAATTTTTCATGATCTTGACCCCACCGAACCACAGGGGCTTGCCATTCTCAAGTATATGTTTAGAATTTATAGATATTTCATCCTCTCGATCGACTGTACAATCAAGCTTCCGGGCATACGGAATCATTATCTTTCTCAACTCAGTGTAAACCTTATTTAAATCCATCCTTATCCCACCTTTGAGTGCTATAGCTCATTATGATTTTATTTAAATTACTTAGATCTATCTTCTTGTATTTTGCCTACATTGATAGACTTTCTATATTTGCCGCAGTATCAATCTCTGGATATTCATTATTCCAGCTTTTGATTTAAATCTATAAGTTTAAATGCTTTCAATATAACAAAAGAATTACCAGGTCCCTGTCGTTTAGCATTTTTATGAAAATCGATTAATAGTTCCCTAAATACATCTTTAAATAAATAGTTCACGAATTTACTATATTATCCTGCATATAAATATATTATTACAAGTAAAAATAAAAAAATCCCCGCAGGGATGTTTTTTTAGTATATTTAAGTGCGCACCTTTCCCCTGGAAAATAAATTTATCCCAAACTCAAATTTAGACAACGGTTATGTAAGCCCTATCTTTTTAGATAGAGCTTTTAAATCGATCAAACTGCTATAACTCCAAATATAAGCGTTAAAACAAAAAGAATAAGAAAAATACCAAAAAGAACTTTGGCTATTGTTGCCGAAGCTCCGGCCACACCTCTAAAACCAAAAATACCTGCAATAACTGAAATCACAAGAAAAATAATAGCATATTGCAACATTTTCATCACCCCTTCTTGAAAGCAATAAAAACAAGAACAACTTACTGACTATCAATCCAATCATTGTATTGCTTCTTTGCTTCCTCTTTATCTAAGCCATATTTTTCCTGGATCTTTCCAATTAATTTTTCCCGGTTGCCTTCTACCTGCTTAAGATCATCATCGGTTAACTTTCCCCACTTAGCCTTTATTCCACCTTTAAGCTGATTCCATTTTCCTTTTAATATATCATCATTCATTTTTTCCACCCCCTTTCTCTTTTATTATCTTAATAGTAACATAATTATAAATATTTAACAAACATTCCCCCAATTAAATGATGTTTAATCCCCTTAGATTATTATCTTCTCATCTATTCCATTCGACTTCTTCTGCTTCGTCGGTTTCTCGAAGTATAAAAGGTCCGATTGCAAGGGTATATTTAGTTACCGTTGCTATTCTAACAACATAAGAAATTAATATTAAAAAAGGCAGTAATGAGATTGTTACTGCCAATACAATAACAAATACAAGGGTTCCAGTATTAAAAATAGTTATACTATAAGTTTTAGAATTAAAGAAAATAATCATGTAAACAGAGGTTAATAATGCTGGGATCGCAGCGAATAGTATTTTCCTAGAAAGATCAATAAGTTCTCTTTGGAAGTAAAGGGTTTTAAAGTGCTCACGGGTTGGACCAAAAAAAGATAAAACCTCTATCAATCTTCCTAGTGCTTCACTCCCTCTTTCACTTAGTAAATCATTATACTTCTTTTTTATTCGGCGGGCAGTAAATATTTTCCAGGAATAGTCGAAATCAAGTGCAGAAGAGATAACATCAAATTCACCAAACTGCGCATTGTTCAATCCTTCAGCCACTCGCTCAGCATTACCGATCAAACTATTTGTAAAGTCGTTGATTTCTTGTCTGAAATTTTTATCAGTTGAATCACTTACTGATTCTCGTAAGTCTTTTGCCCGGTCAGCTGATACCTGCACAAGCGCCCGAATAAATTGGGCTGGACGTGAAGGGCTCACTTGAGCTTGAATAATATCAGCCGCGTCTTCCCGGAATTGCAATGCCCCTTCCATACGTTCCCGTTGATCTTTAACCGCTCCAAGCTCCTGGGACAATACTAATTGATTTAGAGTGACTACAATAGTTACGCCGGTGATAATCGCAGTAAGGAGAGCTTGAAAGAGGGTATCAACAGAATCACTGCTTCGGATGCTCGTTTCAACATTCGGATGAAGATATCCAGCAGTAACAAGTGCTATAAACACAATAACTATCAATATTCCAGTTACAAACCAGCGTCTGCCGCCCATTAAAAACCATAACTTTATCCGACTTTGATTCAGACGTTCATGCAATTTATCACTAGGTGTTTTTTTAGTTTCCGCCATTTACTTCCCCCCCAGTATAATATAGTCATAGCATAAAGCTATGCGGTTTTAATATCAAATTTTGATTTATGTTATCTTTTAAATAATTAGTTCACGAATCGACCATATTATCCTGCATAAATATAATAATATATAAAATAATTGACCTGGTAAGAAATATGTGATAATTTATATTTATCAATGAACGAATTAATTTTTTATTCATACATATATAGTCAGGAGGCTTGCTCAAATGCCCAAAGCTTTCAGCGATACAGATAAAAAAGAAATAAGGGAAAAGATATTGAAGGCCGGAAGAGATCTATTTAGCCGGTTCGGCCTCAAGAAAACCGGGATCAAAGATATAACCAAAGCTGTTGGGATCTCGCAGGGTTCCTTTTATACCTTCTATGACTCCAAAGAAGAATTATACTTTGCTATCTTAGAAAAGGAAGAAGAAAAGATCCAGGTAGAAATTTTAGAATCGAATTTTTTAGAGGATGATATTACGGCAAGAGATTTCGAAAATTTTTTGCTGAAAGGCTTTCACTTGATCGATAATAATAAACTGCTGAAAAGGCTGTATCAGGATAAGAGTGAATACCAGCAGATGGTGAGAAAGCTGCCCGCAGAAAAGATTGAGAGCCATATTAAAAACGATGAAGAAAAGTTGATGCCGATCATAACCAGGCTGCAGCAGGAAGGGAAAATCGTCGCTAAAGATCCTGCCCTTATCTCCAGTCTATTAAGATCAATTTTCCTGCTCAGCCTGCATAAAGCAGAGATCGGCGAAGATATTTATCAGGACACGATGGAATTAATGATAAAGCTGTTAAGTCAGGGCTTGTTTACAGAATAGGAGTTGAGCAAAATGATCGAGGTTAAAGATTTAAGTTATAGCTATCCCGGCTCTCCCAAACCTGCCATTAAAGCTTTGAACTTCAATATAAACAGAAGCGAAATCTTTGGATTTTTAGGACCTTCAGGCGCGGGTAAAAGTACTACGCAAAAAATTATCACCGGTATTTTACAGGATTATCAGGGTTCAGTTAA
>JBNJDR010000097.1:0-4353 GCA_051745085.1 Bacillota bacterium
TAACACCTGTTCCCATCTCGAACACAGCAGTTAAGTCCTCCAGCGCCTATGGTACTGCAAGGGTGACCTTGTGGGAGAGTAGGTCGCTGCCGAAATTTAAATTTTAGGTTTGGGGTGTAGCCAAGCGGTAAGGCACTGGGTTTTGGTCCCAGGACGCGCAGGTTCGAATCCTGCCGCCCCAGCCAATATACGGGCCATTAGCTCAGTTGGTAGAGCACCTGACTTTTAATCAGGTTGTCGGAGGTTCGATCCCTCCATGGCTCACCATAAATTTTGTCGCGGGGTGGAGCAGTCTGGTAGCTCATCAGGCTCATAACCTGAAGGTCGTCGGTTCGAATCCGGCCCCCGCAACCATTTTTTTAGCTTTAATGATTTTTCTTAATTGTATTAATTGGCGGGAATAGCTCAGCTGGCTAGAGCATCAGCCTTCCAAGCTGAGGGTCGCGGGTTCGAATCCCGTTTCCCGCTCCAATATTACTTTAATATGGGTCTATAGCTCAGCTGGCTAGAGCACGTGGTTCATACCCACGGTGTCAGTGGTTCGAGTCCACTTAGACCCACCAGGAGAGGTACCCAAGTGGCTGAAGGGGCGGGTTTGCTAAACCTGTAGTAGGGCATATCGCCCTAGCGAGGGTTCGAATCCCTCCCTCTCCGCCATTTAATTAAAGTTTTAACTGTCTGCCCTCATCGTCTAGGGGTCTAGGATACCAGGTTTTCATCCTGGCGACAGGGGTTCGAATCCCCTTGAGGGTACCAGGGCGAATAGCTCAGTTGGGAGAGCACCTGCCTTACAAGCAGGGGGTCACAGGTTCGAGCCCTGTTTCGCCCACCATTCGGAGGCGTAGCGAAGTGGTTTAACGCGCCGGCCTGTCACGCCGGAGATCGCGGGTTCAAATCCCGTCGCCTCCGCCATTTTTTTTAAGATGGTATTTTTTTGTGACTTTTTAAATTGTCTGCCGATGTAGCTCAGGTGGTAGCAGCGCTTCCATGGTAAGGAAGAGGTCACCGGTTCGAGTCCGGTCATCGGCTCCAAACCATGCGGGGATATAGCTCAGCTGGGAGAGCGCTACACTGGCAGTGTAGAGGTCAGGGGTTCGAATCCCCTTATCTCCACCATATAAATATTTCTGTTTAATAGAGGAGGGGTGCCCGAGTCTGGCTAAAGGGAGCAGACTGTAAATCTGCCGGCGATGCCTTCAAAGGTTCAAATCCTTTCCCCTCCACCATATTATAAGCGGGAATAGCTCAGCGGTAGAGCATCACGTTGCCAACGTGAGGGTCGCGGGTTCAAATCCCGTTTCCCGCTCCATTAATACACCCAAAACGGGTGTTTTTTTTATGCATTAAATTTGACTAAACAACTTTAATCGATTAAAATTGTGGTAATAGAGGGCAGGTGTGCACAATGAATATTAGACATAATAAGTTATTCAAAGTATCAGTCTTCACTATAATAGCATTAATTATAGCTACTGTTTTGTCTTTAGTTATAGGCAGTAGTCGGATTCCGTTGATAATAGCTTTAAAAGCACTTTTTTCTAATAAGGAAGAGCTAGCGAGATATACATTAATTATGCGACAAATCCGCTTGCCTCGTTTGATACTTAGTTTCTTAGTTGGTTCAGGTCTGGGCATTGCTGGTGCAGTATTTCAAGGCATTATTAAAAATCCTATGGTTGACCCTTATATTGTTGGAATTTCTGCAGGAGCAGGAACAGCTGCTACTGTGGCGATAATTTATAATATGAGTTGGACCTTTTTATATTTTAGTACAATACCTCTTTTTGCTTTTTTTGGTGCTTTGATCACAGTAATAATTGTATATAAACTTGCCTTAGTTGGGAATAAAATCCCGGTAATGAATTTTTTACTGGCTGGAGTGGCTACTGGATTTATTCTTGATGCGGTCAGATCTTTTTTAATGGTTACAGGCACAAATGATATGCAGAGAGTTGTTTTTTGGTTAATGGGTAGTTTAGCTGGTGCCAGTTGGCAAAATATCAGGATGATCTTACCGTATTATTTTATTGGTTTACTTCCTATTATCATTTATAGCAATGACTTAAATTTAATATTACTTGGTGAAGATAATGCTTTTAATTTAGGGGTAGAGGTTGAAAAAGTTAAAAAGATTTTAATTGCTGCTGCAACATTAGTTACAGCAGCGGTAGTATCGGTTAGCGGAAGCATCGGGTTTATTGGATTAGTTATGCCTCATGTAGCCAGAATGTTAGTGGGGCCTGATCATAGAAAGTTGATTCCTTTTTCTGCTGTTATGGGAGGAATATTCTTAATGTTGTCAGATATGCTGGCAAGAAGTATCCTGCCTCCGTTAGAAATTCCGGTTGGAATAATAACAGCTTTCGTAGGCGGCCCATATTTTATTTATTTACTTAGAAAAAATAAGTCTGGAGGCTGGTAAATATGATAGACATCCAGAATTTGTCCTTTTCTTATAAGAAAGAAAAGGTTTTGAAACAATTGAGCTTATCTATAAAGGCCAAAGAACTTATTGGCATTATCGGCCCTAATGGCTCAGGAAAATCAACTTTGTTAAAAAATATTTCTAGAGTTATAACCCCTGATGCAGGGATGATATATATAAATAATAAGCAGCTTAATAAGCTATCAGCTAATGAATTGGCTTTACAGTTAGCGGTGGTACCCCAGGACACTTCAATCAAATTTGATTTTACGGTTTATGAATTAGTTATGATGGGCAGAAATCCTTATCAAGATAGATGGGGAAGGGTTACTCAAGAAGATAGGAATAAGGTTAGAGAAGCGTTAGATCTTACTGATACGCTTCAATTTAGTGATAGATCGTTGAATAATTTAAGTGGTGGAGAACGACAGCGGGTAATCATAGCAAGAGCTTTAGCCCAGGATCCAGCAATTTTGCTTTTGGATGAGCCAACTTCAAGTCTTGATATTAATTATCAAGGAGAAATATTCGATTTAATCGCATATTTAAATAGAGAGAAAGAGTTAACTACAATCATCGTTTCTCATGATCTCAATTTAGCCAGCCAGTATTGTCAACGTTTGATTTTATTAAATCGAGGCGAAATTTTCGCTTCAGGTAGACCAGAAGATGTATTAACTGAAGAAAATATAAGTGAGGTTTATAATGCGGATGTTATTATTAAAGAGAATTTCATTTCTGGCAAGCCCTACGTTGCAATCATCCCAAATCAGAATAAATTTGACTTAAACAAAAAAGCTACCTCTTTTAGTATACATCTTATCTGCGGGGGCGGTTCTGCTCAAAAATTACTACCTAAGTTAAATAATATGAGGGTAAATATCACTGTTGGAATACTCAATCAAGGGGATAGTGATTGGCAGTTAGCTAAAAGCTGCGGAGCAAAAGTTGTTGAAATAGCTCCTTTTGCATATATTACTTCTAATGATTTAGAAAGGAATGAAGTAGAATTAGAGAAGTCTGATTTAATTATAGTTTCTGACTTGCCTTTTGGGCACGGAAATATTGAAAATTTAAAACAGTTATTATCAGTTAATGATAAAGATATATATATGTTAGCCGAAAGAAAAATAGAAGAAAAAGACTATACCAATGGTGAAGCTACAAAAATATGGAATACATTAAAACAACAAAAAAATGTGAAGATTTTTGCTAAGGCTCGGAATTTAATTGAAACGCTAGAGAAAGACTTAAACTTAAACAAGTAGTTAATCAGTTGCGGGGTTGTTTTAATTTTGTTATAATCATAAAAAGTGTGAAAAGGTAGGAGTGCTGATATTATGGTCAAGCCAGCTGAGTTGGATAAAGAATATTTTGTTGTTGTTATTCCAGGCGGTGAAATTAAACAGAGAGTAGAAAGAATTCAGGAAACCATAGCAAGTCATTATGGACTCTATGAAGATATGTCTAAGCCGGAACTTCATATTACAATAGACAGAATTAAAAAATCTGCAATAAAACCAGCGATTGGTTTTTTAGATTCTATTATAGATAATTGGAGTGAAAAAGTAAATATTGCTTTAAAAAACTTTTCCTGCTTACAAAGACGGAATCAGAAGTTTTTAGTTTTAAAAATTAGGCCGACTAAATCTTTAATTAAATTAGGTCGGAATATTCATCATGGCCTTGATAATTTAAATATTTCAACTATAAATAATTATGAAGAGTGGCGGTATCATATAACAATTGTAAATAATAATTTTGTTGATAAACCTATTCAGGAAATGGATTTTTCTAATTTATGTGACTACATTGAAGGTCAAGAAAATATGTTAATTTCGCAGGCTTCAAGACTGGAAATATGGCAGCCCACTCTTGAAAATAAAGTGATATATAGTAGAGATTTATTAAATGCTAATAACATAGAG
>JBNJDR010000098.1:0-4341 GCA_051745085.1 Bacillota bacterium
CTATAAGAAATAACTTATAGAAAGGGGTAAATGAATGTCTCCAAAAAGTCAAATTAAAGTTTTCGCTGGTAGTACAGGTGATATTTTCGCACAAAGAATTTGTGATTATTTAAAAATAAAATTAGGGAAATCAAAGGTGATCACTTTCAGTGAAGGCAACATAATGGTAAAAAGCCAGGAAACCGTTCGCGATAAAGATGTCTATTTAATTCAATCGATAGGCTTAAATCCCAACAAAGAATTTACCGAGATTTTATTTTGGATGGATGCTTTTAAAAGAGCAAGTGCTTTTTCAGTCACCTCGATTATGCCATTTTTCAGCTATGCTCAAGGAGATAAAAAGGATGAACCCCGGGTATCCATTAGGGGAAGAGTATGTGCCGAGGCGATTGAGATGGCAGGGGCGGATCGTCTTGTAACAATGGATCTCCATAGTC
Source organism: Bacillota bacterium (assembly GCA_051745085.1). GTDB lineage: Bacteria > Bacillota > Halanaerobiia > Halanaerobiales > Halarsenatibacteraceae > Halonatronomonas. The sequence continues at coordinate 438 of JBNJDR010000098.1, forward strand.
CACAAATCCAGGGTTTTTTTAAAAAACCTGTGGATCACTTATATGCCCTCCCTATTCTCTGTGAATATTTTAAAGATAACTTCGACCTCAGCAATAGCGTAGTGGTTTCACCAGATGCCGGCTATGCTAAACAAGCTCGCCGCTTTTCTTCTTACCTCAATCTACCAGTGGCCATCGGGGACAAAAGAAGAATCAACCATGAGGAAAAGGCCGAGATATTGGAGATAATTGGTCACGTTGAAGGAAGAGATGCTTTAGTTTTTGATGATTTTAGCATTTCAGGTAGAACTCTGGTTGATTTAGCAAGAGGATTAAAGGATAGGGGCGCTAAAAATATATACGCTGGTCTATCTCATCTATTATTGAACGAAGAAGGCGTAAAAAGAATCGAAAATAGTCCTATAGATGCAGTTATCGGTACAGACTCGGTCAAGAATGATTATATTAATAATTCAGATAAAATAAAAGTGGTTTCAGTTGCCCCCTTATTTGCGGAAACAATTTATAGGATCCATAATAGAATCTCGGTAAGCCCTTTATTCAATAATGTACCTGAACGGGTATTAGAAAAATCCAGGTTAGAATAATACCTTCAAATCAATCCTGGAGGTAATAAAGTAATCCACGCCAGAGCCAGGCAATATAGATATGGGCATGCCCGATCAAATTCAATTTAAAATTAGCAGCACTATTATTCTTAGCGAGTTCCGGCCTTACTTTTGTTCCCAGGCCGTCCCGGATCGTATAGGACGAAATTTAAGCTGTTCATATTCCTCCTTAGGCACATAACTTTCCGACTCCGCAATTTCAAGATCTATTTGTTGAATAAAATGATAAAACAATTCCCTCAACCAATTAATTCGGCGTTCTCTTTTCTCGATTTCTATAATTATTTATCACGCTTTTTATCTCCCTCTAGAACTTCTTCCATTTTTAAGCTTTATTTCAACTCACAAAATGAAGAAAAGTAAGGAAATCCAAATAATTACTAGCAGAAAACTTTACTTCATAGTTGTCCTGACGAGCCCCGGGATAATTTCCTGCCTTAATAGCATCCCTTAACCTCCTGTAAATTAAACGAGAATTGAACACTTCGATATTTTCACCCAAAGGCGTAAAATTATCAATATAATTTAATGCCCTTGCTACACCTTCTTTTATTCGCCGCCGAGCTTCATTAAGAGGTATTGTTCTTACAGCTTCTCCAAATCCGTACTTAACGACCGCTGTCTCAATTCCTGGTAATAACTCTGAGGTCTGTTGACAACATACCTCATCCCCCGAGATAAAACCGACAGGAACGTTAAAGCAGCCAGCAGTAAAAGCATTTATCAAAGCTTCACTGGCAGGTTTATCATTAATAAATATTTCATGAAACTTGCCAGATATTGTGTGAGCCAATGTTCCATTTTCTAAACCAGGACTGGAATGATAGCCAACAAATAAGACCAAATCAAAACTATCATCTATTCCATCCATCATACTTAAAGGTCTCCCACTCCAACCTCTAATTAGCTCTGCTCCTTCATGTAACCGCTGAGGAATGATATTTCGCGCTGAAGCGTGAGCATCCCTGACTACAACTCTACCTGCACCCGCTTTAAAAGCGGCTGTTACAGCTGCATTTACATCATCTGTCATTAGCTTTCTGAACTCATCGTATTCTGGTTCTCCCTTACTTGTTTCCTTCCCTGTAACTAAAGAACTAACTCCTTCCATATCGGCTGAAATAAATATTGATTTACCTAATTGACTCACTGCTACCACTCCTGCCTCTAATTTTTTACTTTAAATAAATATAGTCTCGAGTTAAGGGAAGATCATTATTAATCCCTTTAACAAATAGAAACTGATGAACCGAAGTCCCCATATACCTGAAAGTAGCTACAACTCCTGCTAAAAAAAGTTCCCACATCCGGGTAAACTCTTCATCAAATTTGTCTACAATAATATCTCTTTTATTCGCAAAATTATCAGCCCAATGTTCTGCTGTCAAAGCATAGTGACGGCGAATATTTTCCGCATCAAGCAAAGTAAAATAATGCTCAGGCAGCTGCCACACTACCTCTCTATAGGAAGGTATATATCCCCAGGGAAAAATATACTTCTCTAACCAGGGATGGGTAGGATCCTCCTTCTGATGAGTAATAGTATGCAGTAAAGATATTCCCCCCTCGACAAGCATATCATTTACAGCTTGAAAATAATCAGGAATATGTTCTTTGCCAACATGTTCAAACATCCCTACACTCACAACTTTATCAAATCGAATATTTTCATTGGCTAAATCTCTATAATCCTGTTTTCGCACTTCGACTTGCCCTTCCAGGCCTCTTTCCTTAATTTTATCCTGGCAGCCAGTTGCCTGCTCTTCGCTCAAAGTGACACCCAGTACTTTGGCCCCGTATTCTTCTGCTGCTCTAGCGGCCAGTTCTCCCCAACCGCAGCCGATGTCTAAAAGCGTTTCTCCTGGGCTAATATTCAATTTTGTTAAAATATGATCAATTTTTTGTACCTGTGCCTGTTCCAAACTGTCATTTTCTGATTTGAAATAGGCACAAGAGTAGGTCATGGTCTCATCCTGCCAGAGACTAAAAAAGTCATTGCCTATATCATAATGGTGCCGAACGCCACTTTCCTGTTCATTTTTTGACAATTCTTTTTGCCTTTTCATAAATTCATCGTAATTTTTACTGGAAAATTTATTAGAATAAGCCCTCAAATTTCTAGCACCAACCTGCAGTACTTCTTTCAGATCTCCCTTTACGTCTATTATCCCCTGCATGTAAGCCTCACCCAATTTTAACTGCGGACTTTTTCTGATCTCATTCAGATTTAATTTTTGGTTGAAAACTATTTCGAAGTCCGGCTGATTTAAAGTCTCGGCAACATCTCCCGAATCAAAAAAGTCAGAACTGCCGTCCCAATAAGTAACTTTAAACTTGCTGTCTTGAATTTTCTTAAAAATACTCTGCAGCAAATTCTTTTGGAGCATTTCAGTTGCCTCCTTTTGTTATATTCTCCCTTGAGTCGGACTTCTAAACAATTTTAAATCCAATGCAAGAGCTTTCTTTATCTCAGCCAACATGCTCTTTTTATCCTGAGGTAATCTGCCTGATATATCCCAATAATTAGAAACATGATCACTTAGCACTAACGAATTTATATCAGTAAGCCCTTTAATAAAAATTTCTATTTCTTTTAAGGCTTGATGAGCATTCAACAATTTAAACTGATTATCTTTATACATCTCATCTAATTTAGTACCTGCAATAGGTATCAATGTTCTAAGACGAATAAAATCTGGATTAAACCTCCTTATGACCCGGGCACTATTAACTGCATGCTGCTTACTGTACTTTCCCCCTCCAGCTCCAACTAAATAATACTGGCTTAGTTCAATCTCAGCTTCTTTAACCTTTCGGCCAGCTTCAATTATTTCTTCAGGAGTCGTTCCTTTATTAATAAGATTTAATACTTCCGCATCCCCTGATTCCATACCAGTATGAATTCTGGTTAATCCTGCTTTTTTCAGAGTTTTTAAATCCTCAACACTTTTTTTATTAACGTACCTGGCAGATCCATAGGTGGTAATTTTTTTAACTTCTGGAAATTCAGTTTTTATCAAATTGAGTATTTCGGTAAGCTGCTCAGACTTAATTATGATCGAGTTGCCATCTGCTAAAAAGATAGATTCAACCGGCTTATCGTAAAAATAACTAACTGAACGAATATGTTCCTGCAAATCAGATATAGTTTTGATGCTAAATTCCTGATTATCGTACATCGAGCAAAAATTACATTTATTATATGGACAACCTGTAGTAACTTGAAGAATTAAACTATCTGCTTCACTAGGTGGACGATATACTTTACCTTGATAGGGCATAAATTACCCTCCTGT
>JBNJDR010000099.1:0-4337 GCA_051745085.1 Bacillota bacterium
TCCAACCTGCAAAAGTATAGTTATCTGCTGGTTCAGCCGTAAGAGTAACTACTGTATTCTCAACTATTTCATGTTCACCTACTTCAGGATTAACAGTTCCTTCGCCTTCGCTTGAAATTGTTAAAGTGTATTTAACCTGGTTATTGTTGTCACAGGCAGATAATACCAGCAAAATAGACAGTAAAATTACAAAATAAGTGAACATCTTCTTTTTCATTTGAATCTCCCCTTTTCCCTTTTAATTTTGGTGGTTGATGCCCCAGTTTGATCGAGATTAGCGATAGTTGAATTTGTTCCCGAAGATTAAATTGAAGGCTGTTGCATTTTCATAATAGTCATTTTCGCTCATAAAATTTCCGATAAATCTTCTGCTTTCGGTGACTATTTCGAACTCTAACATGTCCTGCTTGTTGATAGAGACAGAGTTAACATCAAGGATATTGATCTTAAGTTCGTGTGGCTCAGCGGTGAGGATTTTTTTTAATATTAACTTGGTCTCGCTAAGTTTCAACAGATACACTTCCTGCTTGAAAAAGCCTGTTTTAAGTTTGATTGTTGTTTCTAAGTAGTTACTTTTCATATACTCACCTCCAACATAATATTTCCAGTATACTCAGTTATCTGAGTTCAAACAAGGTATTTCCTTGATATGTCAATGACAATAAGGTGTCACCAAAATGTGACAAAAAAATTTCAAAGTTAAATAAATATGATATAATATATATAATCAGAGTAGAGAGGAGCATAATTATGCAGTTTAATGAAAAACTAGATATATTGATGAAAACATTGCAGGTATCGAATAGGCGCCTGGCCCGGGCCTTATCAATTGATCCCTCTCTTGTCAGCCGCTGGAGAACTGGGGCCCGCAGACCGAGTGAAAAAGCAGATTATGTCAAAGATATTTCTGAATTTATTTCGACCTATACTACCAGGGATTATCAAAAAGCTGCAGTTTATGAAGTTATGGGGATGGAAATCGATAGGAGCCAGATGCATCTTTATCCTCTGGCTGATCACTTACATATCTGGTTGGCAAAGGGGAAAACATCTAATGAGGTTTTTGTGGAAAAATTTTTTAATAACCTTAATAAAAAAGAAAATGATAAACTCACAGTAGATGATGTACCTGAGGAAATTAAAGTCGAGGCAGGAAAAGAGGACCTGGAAATATTGCAGGGGACTGCAGGTAAAAGGAAAGGGGTAATAAAGTTTCTGCAGGCTGTGGCAGCTAGTGAAAGCAAGACTACACTTCTGCTTTACAGCAATGAAGATATGGAATGGCTGACCGGGGATAAAGAGTTTCATCACAAATGGGGAAGATTACTTAGAAAGGTCATTGCCAATGGCCATAAGATTAAAATTATTCATACAATCAAGAGAGACATGTCAGAGATGCTTGCTGCAATTGACTACTGGATGCCTCTTTATCTGTCCGGAGCTATTGAACCGTATTATTATCCAAAATATCAGGAGAATATTTTCCGGCGGACAATTTTTGTTGCTCCCGGGATTTCAGCTTTGACCTGTAGTACGGTATCTGAATATGCCGATAAAGCTCACCAAATTTTATATTGGGACGCTCAGAAGATCAAAGACTTGACTGCAGAATATAATTCTTTGCTGGAACGCTGTCGCCTTTTGATGCGTATTTATACAGGTGAAAATACATATAACTTTAATCAGCTACAAATTGAATTTGCAGAACAGCCAGGTGAAATGATCAGTATAGCCAGTGTTCCTTCTTTTTTTACCCTGCCCGAATCCTTATTAAAAGAGTTATTAAATAAAAACGCGGTAGAGGAAAATATCAGGGAAGCTGTTCTGTCGATGCATGAGCAAAGGCTTAAATTTTTTGAGTCTAATATTTTAGATCATCAATATTATGAGATAATCAAGCTGCCGGATATAGATGCCGCCACTGAAGAAGTGACTTCACCTGGAATAGTCGATATTTATGGTGAATTTGATTTAAATTACAATGCTGTAAATCTACAGCAGCACTTAAGTCACAATCTCCAGCTGCTGAAAGAATATAAGAACTATCATCTTTATCTAATAAATAACTTTCCTTATGACAATATACGGCTTGCTGTTAAAGATGAGGTGGGAGCAGTAATAAATAGAAATGGTGAAAATCCGATAATTTTTGCTTTTAATCAAACCGATATGACCAACTCATTTTATAGATATTTGAAAAATACCATAAAGAGAATACAGGATAAAGAGAAAGATAAAGAGCAGGTGATTTCAAGACTGGAAAGGTATATTGATGACTTATCTTCTTGAGCGAAAAAATTCATCTTGAAAACTTACAGCAAAAACTCCATGACAGCAATATCCGATTCTATTGATTAATTTGGTTTTATTGTTCCTGTAGTGATATAATAAAAGAATAATTTTTCATTATTCATATGTACCCTGCAGTCCTGGGGGGGAAGGTCGACCTGAAAAAACTCGCATAGATGGACTTAAATTATGAAGTCAACTATGGCAAATATATCTAAATTTGACGACCGGACGGCTCTCTGGCAGCTAACCAATGCCAAGTTGGTTCAAGGGATTTCTTTAGAATTATTACAAAGTAAACATAGACACCGTTTCCTGGCAATCCCAGGAGGTTGGAATAAGCGTTTTTTTCTCGGGGTAGAAATCGAGAAGCAAGTAGCAGAATATACTAAACTTTTATTATCAGAAGAAGGAGATGAGTATAAACTTGGATATTGATGTTAAAAGGATTGATAAGAAATACTTAGAGCCGATTTTAAGAGCGTTACCCGAAATCATAATTTTACTTGATAAGACAGGGAATTATCTGGATATTTTGACTGCAGATTCTAATGATTTAGTTGACGATAAAGAAAATTTGATCGGGGAAAACGTAAAAAATGTATTGCCGCCAGCAGAGGCGGAAAAATTTATTGAATTATGTCAGTCTTGTTTTAAGGATGAAGAAGTGAAAAGCTTTGAGTATGATCTCCTTCTGGATGGGAAAAGAAATTATTTTGAGGCGCTTTTTTCTGCCGTTGACAGTGAGGATAACATTGGAGAAGTTATAGTGGCTTCTATCCGGAATATCACCAAATTAAAAGAAACAGAGCAGAGATTACAGGAACATCAGGCTTATTTCAAACAACTTTTTAATAATTCTACCGAGGCTATTTGTCTGCTCGATAATAATCACTGCGTGATTCAGGTTAATAAAAAATTTGAAAAATTATTTGGTTATAAGGAAGATGAGATTAAAGGTCAAAATCTTGATGATTTTTTACTGCCAATAGAACTCAAAAGCAAGGGGAGAAATTATACTGAGCAGGTAAAGAAAGGCGGGAAAGTTATAGATGAGACTGTGAGGATGAGTAAGGACGGTAGAGGAATAGATGTATTTATGCAGGGTTTCCCGATTAATTTACCGAACGGGCAGATCGGGATATATGCCCTCTATACTGATATAAGTGAGAGAAAGAAAAAGGAAAGAGAGATTAGATATCTTTCTTTTCACGATGAGATGACCGGGTTATATAATAGAAGATATTTTGAAACTGAACTAGAGCGGCTTGAGTCCTCCCGAGATCTTCCGATCGCTATCATCATCGGAGATGTGGATGGATTAAAAATAATTAATGATAATTACGGGCATAAATCAGGAGATAAGTTTATAAAAAGTGCTGCTAAAGTACTTAGTGGGGCCAGTAGAAGCGAAGATATAGCGGCCAGAATTGGTGGGGACGAATATGCTGTTGTCCTGCCGGCGACTGATGCTGAAGCGGCTGCTAAATACTGTCAGCGAATTAAAGATGAGATAGATAAGTTCAACCTAAAAAATTATCTCCCGCAAAAGCTTTCGATTTCGCTGGGGTATTCTGTCTTAGAAGATGACACCCAGAGTTTAGAAGATGTCTTTAATCAGGCCGACCAGCAGATGTATATCAATAAAGGGAGAAAATGATCTGTCTGAAATTAATAAAATGAAAAAATTATGATGAAATTATGGGGAGGGATGATGCGAATGGCCAATAAAAATGCGCAAGAATATCAAGTTAAAGGGAATCAGCTTGTCTGCCCAATCTGTTCCGCCGAGAAGTTTTGGACCAGGGAGACTCTGATGAATACACCCGGGGCGACATTTCTCGGGTTTGAATTTGCCAATAAGCAGGCCAGGAATTATATCTGCGATAACTGCGGACATATCTTATGGTTTTACGAGTAGGGAAGCGGGAGTCTCTGGATAATATGAACAGCTGAAAATATTAAGAAAGAAGGTGCCGGTATGTCAAAAAAAATTACCCATGCTTCTTTAAAAAGGTTTAATAAGATCATGGGGTTTCTCCATTTGG
>JBNJDR010000100.1:0-4214 GCA_051745085.1 Bacillota bacterium
GAACAGGAAGCCCCTACTAAGAGCTTCCTGTTAGGCTTGCATTATTTTAGAAGATTATTTCTTCTATTATAATCGAATTTTTTAAACTTTAAAATCAACATGAACAGCCTGGCTGCCCTGACCGGTGGCGTTGTTCTGGACCTGCTGGATTTCCTGGCTCATCTCTTCCATGCCTTCCATGAGTTTGGACATTGTTGCTCCGCTCCGGTTCATTGATTGGTCTAAGGTCATTGTTGATAATGCCTGCTGAACACTTGCTGTCTGCTGCTGGTTGACACTGCTAATTTCCATGGTTGGTTAGCCACCTCCTATTTAAACTGAAAATATTATTAAGACTATAATTACAATTTTTTGCTCTAAAGTAATTATAACATTGATTGTAAGATTTAAAAAGTTAAGTGTTTTGCAAAATAAATTAAAATCAGCTGGCCCAAACTAAATGGTCATTAATTCCTCAACAACATTACTGAAACCGCAAATTGATGGCCGGTCTGATATCAAACAAAACTTAATTATATTCTAATTTTTCTAGTTAAACTGCTAAGAGCCGCAGTAACCTTCTTTTGTCCTTTTTTCTCTAGTTCTTCAGCTATGGTCATGACATCTCTACTCCTTTGTGGGTCTTCGGTGCTCACTACTTCTATTAAGACATCATGGAAAAAATCAGATATCTATTTATAATACTTAATTTATTTCTTGTATTTATTATTCTGTATTTATTATATCATAATTCTCAAAATATTACATCATTACTCGCTATAGCTATCATAAGCTGTAATAATGTTAATAGTAGGTTATAGGGCTTATTAAACAGGTAAATTCTTCAGGCAATTTTAATACCTTATCCAGTTTTTTTGATATAGTTCTTAGCATAAACCTGCTCTAGTTTAGCTACTTCAAGAGGTTTACTGAAATAATATCCCTGCACTAAATCACAGTCACAGTCGCTTAAATACAGATATTCTTCCTTTTCCTCTATCCCTTCTGTTACCACCTGTAAATCCATACTTCTAAAAAAAGCAATCAATTTTCTTAAACTCTGCAAGTTTTCAAACTGTAAATACCTGTCGATCAATGACCTATCCAGCTTTATTTTATCCACTGGAATGTAAGAAAGGTAGCTTATAGATGAATAACCGGTACCAAAATCATCAAGAACCAGCTTAACTCCCAGATCTTTTAACTTATTCAAAAACTTAATTGTTTCTTTATCATTCTCTAGAAGGATACTTTCTGTGATTTCTATTTCAATTAAACCTGGGTTCAAATCATTAGATTCTAACTGATTTTCAAGAAAATCAAGATAGCTTTTATCTTTTAGCTGATTAACTGAAAAATTAAGTGCCACTGGTTTTAGCTCCAAGCCTTGCTGACGCCAACTGACTAACTGCCTGATTACCTCTTCAGTCACCCAGCGGCCGATCTCAATGATCAGATTACTTTCTTCCGCAATCGGAATAAATACTCCAGGAGAAATATCCTGGTTTTCCAGGCGGAGCAAAGCCTCAAAGACACTGGACTGACCTGATCTTAGATCTACTTCAGGCTGATAGACCAACTTAAACCCATCTTCTTTAAGTGCCTTACGCAATATATCTCTAATTTCATTTTTAGTTTCCAATTCTGTTTTCATATAATCCTGGAAGAAAAGACTATCCCCTTTCTGACTTTTCTTTGCCTGATACATAGCTGTATCTGCATAGGTAATCAATTGATCCACATTATCAGCGTCATCAGGATAGAAAGTCACGCCAAGGCTAAAGTCAAGATGAATGAAATCATCAGCTATTAAAAGAGGCTGCTCAACAGTTTCTCTTATCTCATCGATATAAGTTTCAATCCTAAATTTATCAGTTGAACGGATCAGCAATAAAAATTCATCTCCACCATACCGGGAAACAAAGAACTTATCACTTTTTAGATCAGCTAATTTTTTACCTACCTCTTTTAAGACCTTATCGCCAAAAACATGGCCCTTAGTATCGTTGATTTCTTTAAAGTTATCAAGATCAAAAAGAAGAACCGCTCCTGGTTCTCCCTGTTCCAATTCCTGTGTTAACTCCTGCTTAAACTTTCTCCGATTAGGCAATTCAGTTAAAGGATCATGTTCTGCTAAATATCCAAGCTTTTCATTTAAATAAGTTATTTCTTCATTGTATGATTCCAATTGTTTATAACTATAGTCAATCTCATGCACAAGCTCTACAAAGCTACTCCTGATATCAACAATTTCGCTAATATTACAATCGATTGACTTAGTCTCCTTTAAAACTTTATCAAAATCAAAATCAATCCGGGGCTTACCAGGTAATTTATTCTCTGATCTCCGATAACTCAAATCAAATTTAGACATTCTGCTTATGACCTGGGATAGACTGTTCAATGGAGTTGTCAGGGATTTTGCCTCAACAAACATAATCAGCAGAGTAATTATTAAAATTGGGATAGTAATCAAAAAAATCGAGTTCCTGGTTGAATAAAGGTTGCTCAAAACCTGATCAACTGGAACAGTAACTGCTACCTTCCAGTTTGTGCCAGCAACCTGATTAAACCCGAGATAAGACTCTTTTCCATCAATTGAATGATACCGCCTAAAACCTCTATCATTATTAATCATGGTATTAAAATCTGAAGCCAATCTCTCCAGGCCATTATTATCAGCCAGCTGGCCCGGCTGCTCAAGACCAGCAACATCTGCCAACTGCTCAATTTGATTATTATTAGCTGTTTGCCCGGTTTCAGACCCTACAGAGTTTTGCTCTGCTTCATTATCATTCTCTGCAATTTTTATCGGATTAAACTGCTCCAGAACAAAATCAATATTCCTGTGGGCCACAACTGTGCCATTCTCATTGATCATATATGCATGGCCAGATTCCCCTATTTCAATATCAGCTATAATATTGATTATATCACTGGCAAGGAGCCTGGCAATTAAGACTCCAACAATTTTTTCATCTCTTTTAACTGGAACTGCTGCCATAACCACCGGTTCTTCAACAACTCTACTGATCAAAATATCAGAGATGTTTGAATTGCCAGCAAAGGCTTCCTGCACATATTCTCTATCTCCTAAATACAGGCTCTCATTATCAGGATAACGGGTGATCCCCCCTGGTTCAACCAGGGCAATAGTGGCATATTCAGTCCGAGTTTTCTCCTCAGCCAGAACCGGCCTAATCTCCTCCCATTCCATTGATTTTAGCTCAGACCTGCTGGCAACAGCTTCCAGTTCAGATAAAATTGTATCAAGGCGAGACCTGACCACCATGCTGGCATCCTCAGCCTTAGCCGGCAGCCTGGTTTTAACCTCCTCTTTAATCGCAGAGGAGGTGTTGAAATATGTGCTCACGCCAAGCCCCAGACTTAAAAGAAAGACCAGGAGCCCGACATAAACCATAAATTTAAATTTTAAAGACTTAGAAGCCATAAATAGTTTCCTCCACAAATAAATATCATAAGGTTGGATTCATTTTATTAAAAAATTATACCTTAAATTGATCCACTGTATTTGATAATTTTTCTGCCATTTCTGCTAAGTCCTCTGAAGCATGAACAATTTCCTGAGTTGAAGATGCCTGTTCTTCAGTTGAAGCCACCACTTCTTCAGCATTAGCTGCTGATTGTTCACTAACCGAACCTATTTCCTGAATAGACCTATTAACCATTGCACTATTTTCACTAATCTGTTCTGCTGAAATATCTAAATTATTAATTAAATCTTCAAGTGAATTAACTGCATCCTGAATCACTTTAAAAGACTGATCAGTTACCCCAATAGCATCTACACTATCTCCTACAGCTTCCCTGGCTTTATTCATTTCCTCTACTGATGCTTTAGCACCATTTTGAATTTCTTTGATAAGTCCAGTTATTTCCTGGGTTGCTGCAGAAGATTCTTCAGCCAATTGCCTTATTTCATCAGCAACAACACTAAAACCTCTCCCTGCTTCACCGGCTCTAGCTGCCTCTATAGCAGCATTTAAGGCCAATAAATTAGTCTGACTGGAAATCCCCTCTATTAATTCCACAATCTCTCCGATTTTTTGTGATCTCTCACCAAGGTCATTAACATTTTCTGATGTCCTTTCTGCTTGAATTTTAACCCTATTAATTTGATCAATTGATTTTTCAATAGACTGGTTCCCTGACTTTATATTTTCTAACACTTTTACTGATTGATTATTCATATTACCCGACAATTGATTGATATT
>JBNJDR010000101.1:0-4198 GCA_051745085.1 Bacillota bacterium
GGAACCGCGATTAATGCTCCCAGTATTCCGAAGGAGATCGAAGCAATAACGATGGCTATGATGACGGCGATCGGGTGAGTATTCAACATGCCGCCCTGAAGGATCGGCCGAATAAGATTATTCTCGATCAACTGCACAGCAGCCATCAAAATAGCTATCTGGAGCAGCATTATCCAGCTGGTCGTCAGAGCGATAAAGACTGCCGGAGCGACGCCGATCGCCGGCCCAACGAAGGGGATGATCGAAGCAACTGTAAGGATAAAGGCCAGACCCAGAGCATTCGGCATCCCGATCAAAAGGTAGCCTACAAACATGATAACACCTGAAATCGCTCCAACCAGGAGCTGGCTTGGGATGTAAACGGCGAAGGTCTGATCAATTTTGCCGATAACTGCCTTGACGGTTTCCCGGCGTTTTTTGGAGATCAACCTGAGAAATTTCTTGAATAAGAGCCGGTCATCTTTAAGAAAGTAAATAACCAGAAACGGCGTTAAAAAGAGAACAACCACCATCTGGGCCAGAGAATCAAATAAGCCCATGAAATTATAGCCGGTTATCCGGTTACCAACATTTCTGGCAAAATCCAGCAGCCTGCCCTCAACATCGATCTCGGATAGAAACTCGATTTCATCTACCTCAGTTATGAGCTCGCTGGCCCGGATAGCAATATTTTCGTAATCACTTAAGAAGCTGACCAGCCGCATAACTTCAGTATAGATGATGCTCCCGGCAAAAAAAGTTATGAACAGGACCAGGATCAAAACTGCTGCGATTGTAAGTAAGATAGATAAAGTTTTATTATTGATATGATCATATAAATACCGGACAGACGGCCGCAGCAGATAATAAAAGAAAGTGGCAAGCAAAAGCGGTATTATCACCAGATGAAAGATACCGCTAAAAAACTCTACCAGCTGGGGGATCTGGTTGATTATAAAGAAGATCGCCAGTACCATTATGACTGCTGTAGTTAATTTGAAAAATCGATTTGAAACCATTCTCTGCCTCCTAAAGAACAATGTTGAATATCTTCCTATGTCTAATATATCATATAATCCTCTAATTCTCATCCCTGGTTTTCTCTTCTTTTATGATAAAAGAGTGTATTCCTTTAATTTCTTTGAGAATACATGTTCAAACCTGGGGTATATCGGTCCGGCAGAAAGATGCCAATTTTTTGGCTCAGCGCAAAAAAATAAGACCCTATCTCATATTCCTGAAATAAGGCCTTTAAAAGTAGTTCTTATTATTTTTATCTGTCCGGATCAACTCAACCGCCTCTGCTAATCTCTGTCTGGTTTTCATCTCTTAATCATCCCGTTCCACCTCCTTATCTCCATGGTATTATATATGCATCATATAGTCACCAGACTCTTTCAATACTTTCTGAACGTTCTCTTCCCTGACATCCATTTCGACATTTCTAATTTTATCGTTTCTTTTGAACAAGTTATCGATTAATTTCATTATTTCCACCCCCTCTGATTAAGTTTAGATCGACTTACATGTAAGATAGATAATCGCTGCTTTCCTTGAGGCACTTGTGGATGTGCTCTTCCCGGAAATTATTCCGATTTTCGTTCTGCCTGATTTCCCGAACCTGAAAGTTTAATAAAATCTGGAGGAGTCCCATTCTTTTCACCCCCTTAAAGCTTGTAGCTTAAATGTAGTTTAAGTAGCTGTCACCCTGACTTAAACCCTTTTGAATGTTAGCCTCCCGGGCCAGTTTGCTTGTGTTCTCCTTAACAGCAGTTTTTTCATCTGTAAAAAATAATTTTCTTAACATCTTTAATTCACCACCCTTTCCTTTAATATATTTTTATTATAGTTTATAATTTAATATTTGTCAAGGATTAAATTAATATATTTAATAAAAAAATTAATTTATTTAATAATTTTGATTTAATCTGCTAAAGCGGCAAACTGCATGTCGACAGTATATAACAGCTATAAACCTTAGTATTACAAGGTTTATGATAATTTATCTGCTGTTTTTTCTCGTTTTTTAGGTAAATAAATAGTTTAAAAAATTAATTATTATTTTTTATTTTTTAATTATTTAACTTATTTTTTTAAATATATTAATAGATTATTTGTTCACATATCTTTCTGACAAGGAGAAAATAATATATTCCAGCTGACAGGAAAAAACCTCCCCGCTTTATTGCAGAGAGGTTTAGTTAAGCCCTGATATTATCTGCCATCTACGAACAGGGGCAGCAGTTCCCCGGTGTTAACCCGGATCAAACCCTTATCGGTGATCTTCAATTTAGGGCTGACCGGTAAGGTATGGGTGCTGAACGACATGATCGCATTGTAATGCTCATAGCCCAGCTCGTGCAGGCTCTGCCTCACCTGCTTGAGATCCCGAGCGATGTTCCCAACCGGCTCTTCCGAGATGATCCCGGCCACCGGGAGCTTGAGGCTGGCCAGTAATTCTCCCTCGTGGAAGACGCAGTAGCCTCCGTTGTTCTCGATGACCCAATTAGCAGCCAGGACAGCATCGGGCCTGTTCTGGCCCACCACCAGTAAATTATGATGATCGTGGGCGTAGGTGGCGGCCACCGCCCCGGCCTTGATGGTAGCACCTCCGACCAGACCCAGGCTGCGGGAGTCCGAATCGTAACGGCAGAAGACCCCGATCACGGCCAGGTCGCTCTCCTCCCACTTAACCTCACCGGCTTCCACCGGCAGGTGGCGGATCTTCTCTTCCGTATAGGTGGTGTCGGTCTGGACCTCGATCGTCCGCACCGCCGCTTCCTCCCGGGCAGCATCTGCCTTGATAGTTAAATCGGCGGCCGTCAGTAACTCCAGATCAACCGACTTATAGAAATGCGCGGGAAACTTTTTATCCTTCCAGCCTGCCGCTTTTTCCTCCAGGACTTCTCCTGCCTGGACGACCAGTTTCCCCCGCTTGTAGACCTGGGTGACCGTAAATTCCTCCAGAGCATCGACCACTACGATATCGGCCAGTTTGCCCGGACGCAGGCTTCCCCGATCAATCAGGTTCATCCGCCGGGCCGGTGAAGCCGTAGCCATGTAGATGGCTTCCTCCGGCTTAAAGCCCAGGTCCACCGCCTTCTTATATATCTTATCCAGGTGGCCTTCTTCCTGCAGGGTATCTGCCATCACGTCATCCGTGACCAGGGCCAGCTGATCTAGGCAGGCATTTTCCTGCAGATAAGCGAACAATTCCGGATACATCGACTTCTCCTGGATCTGGATCTGGACGCCCAGCTTCAAGCGGGCTTCGGCCTGCTCCAGGGTATGGTAAGTGTGATCGGAATCGACCCCGCGGAACATCAACCGGGCCAGCTCATGATCGATAAAGTTGGGGATATGCCCCTCGATCGGCTTGGTCGGAGCGGCAGTGCGGAAGGCAGTGATTATCTGGTTGATGGTGGAGTCGGGCTGTTCTATCACCGCCCGGTTGTCCATCACCTCGCCCAGACAGAGCACCTCGTCCATGCCGGCCAGCTCGGTGATCATCTCCGGGGTGATCTGCCCCCCGGTGGTCTCCAGCTCCGGGGTGGTGGAGGGAACCGAACTGGGGGCGGCGTAATAGATATCGATCACCGCATCTTCCCCGGCAGCGATCATCGCTTCGACGCCGGCCAGACCGAAGACGTTGGCGATCTCATGGGGTTCAGATACTACGGTCGTAACCCCCCGCTTGATCACCTCCCGGGCAAACTGGGCCGGGGCCGTCATCGAGCTTTCGATATGCATGTGGATATCTATCAACCCGGGTAGGAGATACTTACCTGAGACATCCACCACCTGCTCCGCGGAGATCTTCCCCTCCTCATCTGGCCCGACATAGATCACCTTATCATCTTTGACCGCCACTTTATCTGCTCGAAATTTTCTCAAGGAGGTATTATAAACCTTGCCGCCCTGAAACAATATATCTACCTGCATATTACATCATCCCCTATCATAAAAATTTAGCCGAAAATATAGTTCATGAGAAAAAGCGGGAAAAGCTGAATTAAAGCCCTCCCCGCCTGCTATTTATGCTGCCCTGATATTTTCAGGTAGGATCTAGTTAGCTATCTCTCTATCCCAGCGTCTGATCAGTTCTTGCTTGTTATCATTAAACCAGTCCCAATCGATGGTCTTTAAACTTTCGATCAGATCCAGACCATAGACGACACCCAGCTCGTCAACCTGTTCTTCTGTTAATTCTACATTCTTG
>JBNJDR010000102.1:0-4102 GCA_051745085.1 Bacillota bacterium
CTCAGATTAAGCTTATCTCATAGACCACTTAAATATAACTAATATTTCTCCTGAAATTATAAATATCCTTTTTAGAAAGCAGATCAATTTAACTTATTTACCCAAAATAAAAAACCACCGAATCAGAAAGCTATAGCTTCCGGACTGGCGGTGATAGGGTTATCTTTAATATTCATCTGACTTTCTTTAAACTTAAGCTCCAGCGGACTTCACCTCTCTGGCATTATTAAAGAGCTTCTGCAGAATATCCACGGCTACTCCAATAACCAGAGCGGCGCTGACAGGGACCATCCCCATTAACACCAAACCTGGGGCATCATCTTTCTCGGCTAACATAAAGACGAAGGGCATCATCGCTCCGAAAACTATGCTGCCAGCGAAAGCAGAATGTTTTATCTGCTGCAAAACTTTATCCGCCTGTTCCGAGAAAACCTGACGGCTGGAGATAAAACTCAAAAGTTTAAATGTCCTCTGCAGGGCAAAGAAGACCGGGATCGCAACTATATACAGGCCTATTACTATGGGGTAGAGCAGGGGGGCAAACTCAGGATTAACGGGGTTGTTCACGAGACCATACAGACCCAGGCCGCTCAGAACCAGGATCGCAACAGCAGCAAAAGCCACAGCAGACTTTAAAAAAAGTATTTCTAATTTCATAAAATCACCTTCCTATTTTTCTCTGATGATACCGTACATGACCAGATCTTTGTAGTATTCGTCCTTGCGTATGTGCTGGCGCTGCAGGCCTTCTCTTACCATACCCAATTTCTGCATGACCTGACCGGAAGCCGGATTGGATACGAAATGGCGCCCATATACTTTGTGATACTGTTTTACTTCGAAAGCAAAATCCAGAATGGCCCGGCCGGCCTCGGTAGCATACCCCTGCCCCCAGTAATCCTGCCCGATCCAGTAGCCTATTTCTCCGTTGCGGTTAGCCTGATTATTTGACAGAGAAATAGCCCCATATATACTGCCGGTCTCTTTATCTGTGATGGCAAATTCATACATGCGGTCGGCTTCGAAATTTTCCCTGTGGTTTCCTATCCAGGCCAGGGCCGACTCCCGTGTATAAGGGCGGGGGATGTGCAGAGTGCCTATGTAAATATTGTAATTATCGCAGAGGGCAGCTACCTCATCAGCGTCCTCCTGGCGAAACAACCTCAATTTTAATCTTTCTGTAGTGATGGTTTGTTCCTGGGGATCATAGCTCATTGCCGCACCTTCCTTTCCTACCTATTATTCCCTACATTATATCACATCTGGCTGCTCTGAGAAACAAAAAACCGCCTACCCAAAGAGGAATTAGCGGCTAAATCAAAGAATATAGAAAGTAAGCAGCAGGCAGTATAATCCAATAAAAAAATGGAGGTAAACGTAGATGAAATTAACTATCCCTAACTACGATGATTTCGAAATAAAAAATATAGTATTTGATTTCAACGGAACGCTGGCCGCCGGTGGCGTAATCCCTGAGAAGGTACTGGCAGAACTGGACTCTTTGGCTAAAAAGTTAAACGTATATGTGTTAACTTCCGATACCTTCGGCACCGTCGGCAGCACTTTCGCCGAGACCTCCATAAAGATCGCCATCATGGACGGCCGGGATGATACGGCGGCCAAACAGGATTTCATTGAAAAGTTAAACAGCGAGCAAACTATCGCCGTAGGCAACGGGAATAACGATAGTCTGATGCTGAAAACAGCCGCCCTGGGCATCGCCCTAATCGGGCCAGAAGGAGCGGCCATACCTACTCTGATGAACTCCGACATTGCCGTCACTTCAATCGAAGACGTCTTCAATCTCATCAACGACCCCATCCGGCTGACAGCCACCTTACGACGTTAGGAATACCAGGATCAGCCTGAGCTGGTCGAAATGATCCAGTCCGCTTTGATCTGCCAGGTTATGGCCACATCTTGATCAGACAGGCGGATGTCGTCAGCAAACAGCCGCTCCCAGCTTTCCACCATCTCCTGTTTTAAGCGGGGGTAAAAGTTCTCCAGGTAGACATTTGACTCCACCCCGATGTTATATTTAGCCAGTTTCCGCTGGAACCTGAGCCTGTCCTCTTCATCTTTGGGCAGATAAAAGTAGTTTATGATGTAATCCCACTTCAGCATGTCAAAAATCATCACCTGTTCCCGGGGGATGCTCACTTTGAGCAATACATGTTCTTCCCCTAGAGGGAGGGTAGAGTCAGCGCTCGTCGAGAACCAGATCGGAAACCTGGCCTCCGGCGGAATATCCATGCGCTTTCCCGCCTGCTGCCGCAGCCATCGATACGCATCAAGGTAGATACGGGCGCAGGTATCAAGTCTCTGCCGGATATACCTTTCCTTAACCAGATAGCGATCGTTTTCTTCCAGTTCGGTCATGATAGCTTTATCCTGTCGGGTCCAGAGAATACTTTCACTTTTCGGATTAGCTTTCCCCACGGGAAATTCCTCCTTCCTGCTCTTTTATGCTAGAATATTATATGAGATCTAAACCGGTACTGTCAGCTATATGGTCTCTAATCGCCGTCCCGGCCAGGGCTCCGGTCACGTGGCCTTTGGCAAATGTCTGGACTGGAACGTCACCGTAAGATTTCTCCTGGACATCCAGGCGGACTATCTGATCTTCTGCCGCCAGCAGCGGATATACGTTACTGTTATCCTGCTCGGCAAACTCCGCCGTGAAGTTTAACAATTCGTTCAGCTTCTTCTTATCCGCAGCGTTAGTTTCCACCACTCCTTTGGCGTAGATCGATTCGAACAGTGTATGATACATATTTACTCCGGCCAGCAGGGGTATGTAATAGGAAGCGCTATCGAAAAAGATATGATGAAAATTGGTGATATAGCCACCCAGGCTGGTGCCGCTAATTACGATAAGATCACTGCTCTCCTCTCTGATATAGGCCGTTAGTCTTTCGATCAAGGAAATAGAGGTCGCGATCATGGCCAGATAGTTGTTCAGGTTAACGACCCCGGCTTTGTAATCCTTCAGGGATTCATGAAACGGAGCCCGCAGCAGAATTAAGTTAACCTT
Organism: Bacillota bacterium; assembly: GCA_051745085.1. Lineage (GTDB taxonomy): Bacteria > Bacillota > Halanaerobiia > Halanaerobiales > Halarsenatibacteraceae > Halonatronomonas. The sequence continues at coordinate 3,035 of JBNJDR010000102.1, forward strand.
GATATCAATTTTTTTCAGCGGGAATATCTTTTTGAAACCGTAGTCAAAGGGCGTCTCCGCAGCCCCGTGGTGATAAATTACCGTCGGATAATCGCTGCCCCGCCACTGGGCAATCCGGAAGAGGGCATCCAGCTCCCCGGCCAGGGTGGAAGCGGTAACCTCGTAATCTCCCTCCTGGCCTATCTCGGGCAAACTCAACTCCAGAGAATCCAGATGTTCCTGCAGCGGTGCCGTCTCCAATCCTTCTCTGAATGCTTTAGCCACAAACCGCGACCCCAGGGTGGTAGAAGCCTTATCGATCAAACCGTGTATACTCATTTATACTCCCCTTTTCTCAGTGATATTGCCTTACTCTACTTATATGCTCATAGGTTCTTCGGTAAAATGAACTTTGTAATTCATAGCTAAGCCTAATTTATGGGACTTGTAGTTCTTCTCCTCATGGCGGTAGAGATTTATCTTATTATTTTCTATGCCCCACTTACTTATCCGGGATATCAATACCTTGCCGATGCCTCTCCCTCTATAGTCGGGATGGATTATTATACCCACATCAGCCAGGCGTTCCCCCCAGAACCAGTAGCTGGTAGCCCCGACTAGCTTATCCTGGTGGAAGCAGCCGAAGACCACCGGATCCTCCAGGCTGACCAGAGCCTCGTTCACCTCTTCTTCCGGACACTCGGAGATTAAACGGGTAAACTCCTGCTCGTGACTGCTGTCTAACTGGCTGACCGTGAACCCTGCCTCTGGAGAAATCTGTTCATGTTCGCCTGGCGGTAGAAATAGGTAAACTGTCTTCTCCCCGAATTCGTGCTCGCTCAAATTCAAGCTGTCCTTCACCTGGGTACGGCTTATCCGGGCTGCGCCTGGCTGCACCTCCTGCTCGATCCTGGCAGCTAAGGTGGGTGCCGCGAGAATGATGGAATTCTTCGGCATCTGGTAAATTACTATCTGCTCTTTTTCAGCAAAATCTTCCCGCTCATGCACGGAAATCTCCTCGAACTGACTGGGTATCTCCAGCTTGCGGGAAAACTCCTCCTGCACCTCTCGTTCAAACTGGGTCATGCT
>JBNJDR010000103.1:0-4020 GCA_051745085.1 Bacillota bacterium
AAGCTAGATTATGGTTTAAGTCAGGCAGATGGTAGCATCAGGGAGCGGTTAAATAGCAATATCGGTGGTCATAAGCGAAAATAAGAAGGAGAAATCAGCTAGAGTCTAGAAGTATAATGAGTAGAATAAACTATAATTAATAATTACAGTGACAATAATTTTCTCAGGGGGGTTATGATGTCAGGTAATAGTCAAGATATTTTAGTCGTTGAAGATGATGAACTTATTCGCAGATTACAGAAAAGCAAGCTGGAAAAAGCAGGCTATCAGGTATCTGAAGCTGAAAATGGGCTGGAAGCCTGGAATCTGCTTCAGAATAATAATTATTCTTTGATTATTATAGATGTATTTTTGCCTAAGTTAGATGGTTTTCAATTATTAAAAAATATTCAAGCTCAAAATAATTCAGCAAAAACAATTATGCTTTCCAGTAAGAGCCAAAAAAAGTATATTCAAAAGGCTTATGATATAGGTGTTGATTTATATATGACAAAACCCTTTGATTCTGCTAATTTAATAGAAGAAGTTAAGTCAGTTCTGGAAAATTAACTATGTTAAAATTAATTAATACATTTATATTTATTCTATTGGCTAGCATCGGAGCTTTGCTCTTCATTTTAACAGCCTTTCATCTAAGAATATATATTAAAAATAAAAAATATCAGAGGTTAAAAAATAAATGGGAATTAATTTTACTTAAGTTTCTCAGTGATGAAATTTCATTAGATGAAGCTGCAGAAGGTTTTGGTAATGATTATAAACATATCTGGGATTTCACTCAAACCTACCTTGATAATTTAGAGGGGAATGACTATATTAAATTAAAGAATCTTCTCCAGGCAATTGGTTTTAACGAATATTATTATAATAAACTTAAAAAAGGCTCAGATAAAGATAAAATTAAAGCGGCTGTGATCTTAGGTAAGATTAAAGATGAAAGGGCTATACCAGAGTTAAGGGAGATGCTGGAGTCAGATTCCAGCCTTAAAATAAAAATAGCAGGCCAGGCCATTGCCCAAATCGGTGAGACGGCATTTATCTATGATGTAGTTAAAGCATTTTTAAGTAAAACCTATATAACCTATGAGGGCATTTCCCAAATTTTAATAATTTATGGTGAAGATATCTGTCCCAGTCTGATTCAGATTATTGAAGATTGGCTTGAAGATAATAGAGATATTGAAGAAGAATTTCAGACCTCACCCTATCAGCCGATTGCACTTTTTGTTGAGCTTTTGGGTCATAACAGTTATAAAGTTTCTATTCCGATTCTGGAAAGGCTATTAAGAGAAATAAATAATGAAGAGCTTATTATTCAGGTATTTAAGGCCCTTTCAAGGATTAAAGAACCTGTTGAGATAAATTTAACTCAATTTATCAATCATGAAAACTGGGTTATCAGGAGTCAGGCTATTCGCTATCTATATAAAAATTGGAATCCAGGCTATTCAAAACAGCTAAAGGCCAGGCTTTCTGATGAAAACTGGTGGGTCAGCTTTTATGCAGGTATGGCTTTATATCATAACAAGTTTAAAGATTATCTGGAAAAGATAGCAACTAGCGATAAGCCAGGAGCAAATATCAGCAATTATATCTTAGAGGCAGGTGGACAGTTTGAGCATTTTTAGAATACTGGTTTATATCTCAATTATATATTTTCTTATAATAAACTTAACTTATATAACTTTAAATATAATTGCTTTCTTTTCATTAAAAAAAGAGAAGGTTAAATATGAGATAACAGACCTTAAAAAGGCTTTCCAGAGTGAATTTTATAAGCCTCTCAGTATTATCGTACCAGCTTATAATGAGGAGATGACAATTGCTGAGAGTGTTAACTCAATGCTTTCTCTGGAATACCCGGAATTTGAGGTAGTTGTAGTTAATGATGGTTCTAAAGATGAGACACTGGAGAAATTAAAGGCAGAATTCAATCTGGTTCAATCCAGCCGGACATATAAAGGTAAACTTGAAACTGAAGAAATCAGAGGGGTCTATGATTCTCTTGATTATCCCAATCTGGTAGTTGTGGATAAGAAAAATGGCGGGAAGGCAGACTCTCTAAATGCTGGGATTAATGTAGCTTACTTTCCCCTGGTCTGTAATATTGATGCCGATTCTTTAATTGAGAGCGATGCTTTACTGAGACTGGTTGAGCCATTTGTTGAAGATAGGAGAGTGGTGGCAGCCGGTGGAACTATAAGGATTGCTAACGATTGCCAGGTAGAACAGGGAGAGATTACTAAGGTTAATCTGGCTCAAAGCTGGCTGGCCCGTTTTCAAATAATTGAATATCTTCGGGCCTTCTTATTTGGCCGGGTTGGTTGGGCGGCTATCGAAGGTTTGCTAATTATTTCAGGTGCCTTTGGCATTTTTAGAAAAAGCCACCTTATCTCTGTAGGTGGTTATAGTAAAGATACAATTGGGGAAGACATGGAGTTAGTTTTAAAGTTAAATAGGATGCTGGAAGAGCAGGGGCGCGAATATCGTACAGTCTTTCTGCCAGATCCGGTCTGCTGGACTCAGGTACCAGAATCGTTAAAGACTCTGGGCCGTCAGCGCCGCCGCTGGCAGCAGGGCTTAGGCCAGAGTCTATTAATGAATAAAGAATTATTGTTTAACAGGAAATATGGTGCTGTTGGCCTGCTGGCATATCCCTTTTTTCTAATCGGAGAGTTTTTTGGCCCAGTCATTGAATTGATAGGCTATATCTCAATTATTATAACTATAGCTTTTGGCATTGCAAGCCTGGAAATGGTTCTTGCCTTTTTTGCTGTTTCAATATTATTGAGAATTTTGCTGTCAACAATCTCTGTGATATTTGAAGAGATCTCCTTTAGAAAATATGACAAGTTAACAGATAACTTAAAACTGTTTTTGACAGCTGTCTTAGAGAGTTTTGGCTATCAGCAACTTCATACCTTCTGGCGCTTACAGGGGATATATGATCTTCTAAAGAAGAGGCATATCTGGGGAGAGCAGGAAAGAAAAGAATTTAGTAATTAAACTAAGATCAAAGATTTTTTATACAAGATGAGGAGGAGGGAAATGAAAACTATAAAATTAATAATTTCGTTGTTGCTGATAACTATAGTTTTCGGCAGCAATACTTTATTATCAAATCAGGTTCTTGCCCAAAATCACAGTCATAGTCAAGAAGAGAAACTACTTTCTATATTTTCAGGACTGGAATTAAAAGCTGCCAGTCATCGCCTGGGAAGAGGCAGGTTAAGGCCAGATAATATTAAATTCATAGATGATATCCTGGTGCTTTCATCTCCAAATAACTCCTATCATGGGGCGGAAGTTAGAACTATAGAAAGGCTCGGTTATGGAACTTATTCTGCTATTATTAAATCAGATTATGTTCCAGGATCCTTTACCGCCTTCTTTTTATATCAGGACCTAACTTCAGGAAACGATGAGATAGATATTGAAATTCATAATGATGGCAGCAGGCATGTAGATTTTGTTACTTTCAAAGATGGAGTAAAGACAAATAAAGAGAGTAAGATACTGGACTTTGATCCAACTGCAGATTATTATAAATACTCAATAGATTATCAGCCAGAAATTATTAGGTTTTATGTTGAAGGTAAGCTACTGGCAAGTTTTAAAGATGGTTTACCAGCTGCAGAGATGAAATTAATGATTAACCATTGGTGGCCAGTCTGGCTTGATTCTGAACGCCGTCAACCGGCCTCAGAGGTTTATCTAAAGGCTATTGAGGTTGAATAATCTAAAAATATATTTTAAATTTTAAATTGGTAGACTTTAAAGCTGATTAGACTTGACTGTTATCTGACAGTTACTAGGTAGTATCTCTTAACTAATTTCACAAAGTATTTAGAATAATTTAGTAGACGGCAAATATTATATTGCAAACAGAAATCCATATATCAGTCTATCTATATTTGATCTATCTATACTTGATTTTACTAAAAATATAGCTTATAATATTTAAGAAAGATATTTTTTTTACAACCATTATATTTATTTAAGTATAACGCCTAAAATCTT
>JBNJDR010000104.1:0-3560 GCA_051745085.1 Bacillota bacterium
AAAGTAAGAGCTGCTTTAAATTTTAGCAGCTCTTAACTTTTTTTTAATTTTTAATTTCATTAATATGATCAGCAAGATCAGAAATAGTTTTTATATCTAATTCTTCAGCTTTTTCCTCAAGCATCATTAATGTCCAGGTGTTATTTGCCGAAGCATAATCAAGCCAGATAATATCATTTTCTGTTTCATCCCATTCTTTAACTTTTTGATATGCTTTATCTGCTTCAGCTATTTCTTCATCTTCCATTACAGTCATTAAAACAGTTCCGGTATATTCCCAGTATAAGTCGATTTCTCCACTTTCCATGGCATTTCTTAAAACAGGTGTTTCGCCTAATCCTGTTCTATCTTCAACAGGGTAACCATGGCTTTCCAGTAGTTCAACAAGAAGATTACCTAGAATTAGCTGTTCAGTCCAAGCTTTAGACCCTATTCCAATGGTAGGACCCTCTTTTTCTTTTTCATTATCGCCTAATAAATCATTTTCTTCTAAGAATTCTTTAGCAACTTCAGTCGGCGTTCTTTCTTCAATATCGACTTCCTGATTTAATTGAGGTAAAGTTTCTTCATCAAGTAATGGAGGTAATTGATTTATTACTTCTTTTAATTCTGGATAAGCTTCCAGGATTTCTTTGTTTATTGTTGGAGCAGGATTATAGACAGGAAAGAAATTTTTGTTATCTTCCAATATTAATAAGTCGAATTCAGGGATTCGTCCATCAGTAGCAAAGCCCATTGCAACATCAACTTCTTCTTCTTTTAATGCGGAATAACTTAAACCTACTTCCATTGTCTGAATATTATCTTCACCAAATTGAAAGTTATACTCTTCTTCTAAAGCATGAATACCATCATCTCTTTCTAGAAATTCAATAGAAGCAGCAAGGTCTAACATTTCTTCTTCACCATTGTTACAGCCTGTAATAATTAGAGCCAGAGATAATATCAATATTGATAAGATGGTAAACTTATTACTAATATTAATCATTTAATCACCCCTATTTTGTTATTTAAATTGTCAATTTAATTATCTAATTGAACAGTAAACTTTGTTTGGATATATTTTAATGTCTGGTCTAGTGTTATTGCTATTAAAGCTGAAAGTAAAGAACCAACAAGAATTCTAACTGGTTCAAACATTGAGATACCAGCAAAGATCATTCTACCGAGACCACCAGCTCCTATTAAATCAGCAAGAATAGCAGTACCAACTGTTACAACTGTTGCAGTTTGAATACCAGATATTATAACAGGTAGTGCCAAAGGAAGTTCAACCTTTAAAAGAACTTTATTTGCAGGCATACCCATACCTTTTGCAGCTTCAATTATATTTTGATTTAAGTTTCCGAGGCCGGCTAATGTATTTCTAATAATTGGGAGTAGAGCATATATTGTTAGAGCTATTACAGCAGAGGTAAAGCCAATGCCGAGAATTGGCATAAAAATAGCTATTACAGCCAGACTGGGTACTCCCTGGGCGATATTAAAGAAACTAATAATTGAAGGCAAATAGGGCTTGAATTTATCTCTTGATAACAAAATACCTAATGGTAAGGCTATTAAGATTGCAAATCCTACTGATAAAAAGACTAGTTGTAAATGTTGTATAATAAGAGAAGGTGCATTTTGAGTAAGTGTATTTACAATATCCTGGAAAGTCATATTATCTGCCCCCTTCATGATCATTTAATAGAAGGCCAGGTGAGACTATTTTCTTTTTTAAATAGCCTATTAGCAAATCTATTCCAATTGCAATAAAAGAGACCATTATAGCTCCTGTGATTACCATGTCAGTCCTTGTCCGACTAATTCCCTGTTGGATTAATTGTCCTAGATTTTGTTCACCAATGAATACTGCAAGAGTAGCTATTCCAACCATCATTACTAAAGCAACCCGGACTCCAGCAAATATAACTGGTAAAGCCAGAGGTAATTGAACTTCTTTTAAGATTTGTTTTTCAGACATTCCCATGCCCTTTGCAGCTTCAATTATTGATGGGTCAACTTCATTTAAAGCTGTGTAGACATTTCTTACTATTGGAATCATTGAATAAAGTATTAGACCAAAAACGGCACTTCTAGTTCTGAGTCCGAAGAAAGGGATTGTTACCAAAATTCCATATAGGGCGACACTTGGAATAGACATAAATAAACTCCCTATACTGAGGATTGTATTTGCTGTTTTATCCTTATTTCTAATTGCAATACCAACACTTATCCAGACAATCAAAGCCAGTATAATAGATATTCCAATTAATATGAGGTGCTGAAGAGTTAAATCAGTAATATAACTTAAATTTTCTATAAAATATTGGATAGTCTTCATTTATACCACCTCAGGTTCTTCTAATTCGCTTTCAGACTGATAACTATCTGAAATTCGATCCTGAATATCTTTTAGTCTTACAATACCTATTAAATTATTATTTTTTGATGTAACTGGTAAGATAGATTGATTATTCTGGATTAATCTGGATAGAGCGTCAATTAAGCTGGCATCTGAACTAATTACCTGGCTGAATTTAATATTATCTTTCCAATCCTTATTTTTATTGTTTATTATTCTATCTTTATTAACATACCCTACTAGTTTTTCTTCTTTATCTATAATTAAAATATAACTCTGTCTGGATTCATTTATTTTATCTAAAACTTTTTCAGCTGAGAAATCAGTTGTAGCTGTAGGAATATCCTTTTTCATAATTTCATCGACCTTTAATAAATTTAATACTTTTAGGGAACGGTCTGAGCCTACAAAATCTTCAACAAATTCATTTTTTGGGTTAAATAGAATATTTTTTGGTGAATCATATTGAATTAATTTTCCCTGATTTAGTATTGCAATTTTATCGCCCATTTTAATGGCCTCATCTATGTCATGGGTGACAAAGCAGATAGTCTTCTGGATCTTTTTCTGTAAACTGAGAAATTCATTCTGGAGTTGAGTTCTAGTAATAGGATCAACTGCAGCAAAGGGTTCATCCATTAACATAATTGGTGGATCTACTGCCATTGCTCTGGCGACTCCAATCCGCTGTTTTTGGCCACCAGATAGTTGGGCTGGATATTTGTTTTTAGTATCTGCAGGGTCGAGTCCGATTAGATTTAAAAGTTCATCTACTCTTTTATTTATCTTTGTCTGTTCCCAGTCTTTTAACTTTGGTACTGTTGCAATATTTTCTTTTACTGTCATATGTGGGAAAAGACCAATATTTTGAATTACATATCCAATATCCTGTCTTAATTTATTTGGGTTTTGGTTGATGGCATCCTGACCATTAATAATTATTTTTCCTGAACTAGGTTCAATTAAACGATTAATCATTTTTAAAGTTGTTGTTTTTCCGCAACCAGAGGGTCCAACTAAAACACAAATCTCTCCTTCATCAATTTGGAGAGAGAGATTATCAACTGCCGGGCTAGACTCACCTGGATAAGTTTTAGAAATATTCTTTAGGCTAATCATGAAACAGACACCTCCAATTATTGCCAATTTAAAATTATAGCATAATATTCTGATAATATCAAATAGTTGCTATCTGCTTTGTATTGAAGCAAAA
>JBNJDR010000105.1:0-3554 GCA_051745085.1 Bacillota bacterium
GCTAGCTCCATGAACTCTCTGATGAACTTCTCTACTTCATCCAGACCGGCGGTGATGATTTTCTCGCCCATCTCCCGGCTGGCCAGGGTGGCATCACCCAAAGCCCCGTTTTTAGTTATCTCGTCGAAGTCGGCTCCGATACTTGCTTTAGTGTTCATATAATAACGGCCGAAATCGGTGATTTCTCCCGGGGTTAAGCTGTCTTTCTTAACTTTTTCGGGGTCCAGATACAGCATCTCGGAGACCTCAAATTCACAGGCGTGGCCGGTGATATCAGAGGCAACCAGATCAGAGATGGTTTCTTCGATAAAATCGGTATGCATTAAAGTTGCCAGGCGGACATCCAGTTCCTCTCTTATCTCTTCTATAGCCACCCCGATCGGAGCCTGGTTGCCGCCGTGGGAGTTGAATATGATAATTTTATCCAGGCCGTGCTGGTACAGCGACCTAACGATATCGGTCAGGACCCAGATCAACGTATCCGGCGTCAGGGACAGGGTGCCGGGGAAATTCATGTGATGGGGAGAAACCCCGTAATTCACCGTGGGAGTTACCATCACCTCCGGATAAAGCCTCTCCGCCAGCAGTTCAGCAAACTTTTCCGCCCTGAGGCTATCACAGCTCTCGGCCACGTTCGGTCCATGCTGCTCGTGCGATCCTACCGGGATTATGGCCACCTTCACCTTATCCAGGGCCTCATCTACTTCCGGCCAGGACATCTCTTTCATTAAATATCTATTTCCATTCATCATCTCACCCCTCGTTATATTTCTGCAGCATCTTCAAAATTTTATCAGTTTAAGTTTTCATTTTCCAGAGGCGTCCCAAACTACAGTGACTGCCAACACATATATCTACTTCTATCAAGGTAATACCTCCTTAAAGTTATTTTTCTCCTTCGACTTAAAAATCCCTCCAAATCTTCCTAATTATATTCTTATCATATTGGAAAATAAAAAATCCGCCGGCCGGGAAGCATCTCTTCCCAGGCTGGCGGAGGTTAATCTCAAGCATTAACTATAAGCATAACTTTAATTCTGTTCCTTTACGTAAGGCACCCCTAGATAGGCAGGGACGTTGAACCTTCTCCGGGCAATGGTGGCCACGATGGTGAAGATATAAGGGATAGCGATCAGGAACTCATTCGGGATAACCTGAATACCGGCGGTCTGAAAGTAGACCGAAAGGCCGTCGGCTAAACCAAAGGCCAGGGCGCCGAATAAAGCCCCGATGGGATGCCAGTTGCCTAAGAAGCAGATAGCAAAGGCGATCCAGCCCCGGCCCCCGATGATATCCTGGGTGAACATACCCAGAAAACCTAAGACGTAAAAGGAACCGGCTACCGCGGTGATACCGCTGGTAACTATTATTGTCGAATATCTTACCTTTTCTACACTGATTCCCGCTGCTTCCACCGCTTCTGGATTCGAGCCGGTTGAGCGGATAATCAGGCCCACCCGGGTTTTAAAGAGGACCCAGTAAGCCAGCGGGACGAAAAGCAGAACCAGATAGGTCATGATATTCTGGGTAAAGAGAATCGGCCCGATGATTGGAATCCTGGACAAACCCGGGATGATGATCCGGGAAAGAGTACTTATCCGAGCCGGACTGGTTCTGATCCCGAACACGACCCGGAAAAGGTATACCGTTAAACCGGCCAGCAGAAAGTTCAGAGCCACACCGGTGACGATCTGGTGCTGTTTAAACTTGATGGTGATCAAACCGTAAATTAAACCTATAATTATCCCACATAAAAAGGCGAAAATAAAACCGACCAGGATGCTCTCGTAGGTGTAAGCTCCGATGAAACCACCCCAGGCTCCCACCAGAAATACGCCCTCGATGGCGATATTCATTACACCGGTCTTTTCTGAGTAAACTTCGGCTATCGACCCTAGAATCAAGGGAGTACTCATATGAAGCGCTCTGGATAATATTAATAATATGGTCATTATGCTTCTTCCCCCCTTGCTAGTTCTCGTTTTTGCTTGGCCGTCAGGATCTTACTCCGGACGAAGTAAGATATGACCACAAAGATGACGACCAGGCCCTGCATAACGTAGATTATACTGGAAGGCAGCGTTGACGTCTGGGTCAGCATCAAGCCGCCTACCTCGATGGTAGAAAACAGGATCGAAGCGATAACGATGCCAAAGGGATTAGCATGGCCCAGGATGGCCACCCCTATCCCGGCGGCCCCGATGTTAGGCTGGAACCCCTGGATGGCCCGGTACTGCACCCCGGTAACCTGCATGAATCCGGCCAGACCGGCGAAGATACCACAGATCATGAAGACGATTACAAATATCTTTTTCTGGTCTATCCCGGCGAAGCGGGCTGCATCTCTATTCTGGCCTACCGCCCGGATATGAAACCCCAGCCTGGTATGCCACAGGATGATATAGGCGATCAGCGCGGCTGCCAGTGAAATCAAAAACCCGTAGTGCAGGGGTGTGTTGGCGATCAACTTGGGCATCTGCGCCACCTGAGGGATAACATCAGTCTGAGGATACTCTCCCTTGGCTTCCTGGAGTGGAACCCGGAGCAGGTAATCCATGATGGCGATAGCCACATAGGTGGACATCATGCTGATCAAAAATTCATTGGCGTTAAACCTGGCCTTAAAGTAACCGATCAGAGATGCCCATGCTCCTCCGGCGACTATACTGGCCAGCAGGGGCAGGAGAAGGGCCAGAAGCATGGGTACATTCTCCATAAATAAGGCAACAAAAACCGCCGCCATGGTCCCGATATAGAACTGCCCCTGCCCCCCGATGTTAAAGAGTTTAGCCTGGAAGGCAAAGCCGAAAGCCAGGGCCGTCAAAATCAGGGGAGCCGCTTTGGTAAAGATATTAGCAATATTATATGAATCCAGAAAGGCGAATTCAATAATTAACATATAAGACTCGATGGGATCGTGTCCCAGTAGTAACATTAGAAGCCCACTGACGAACAGACCCAGAAAAATAGAGAGCAGAGTAGTTAAAATGTTGATATAGCCTTTTCCTAATTTATCGAATAGCATATTCACAAGATTATTCAACTTGCTCACCTCTTATTCCGGTCATCAAGTAACCAATTTCGCTAACATCAGCTTCTTCTTTACTGAACTCATCCATGATCTCTCCTTCGTAAATTACGCCGATCCGGTCGGATAACTCCAGGATCTCCGAAAGCTCGTTGGAAATAAGCAATATCGCTTTACCTTTATCTCTTTCTTCGATCAAGCTTTCCCGGACGTAGTTGGCCGCCCCAAAATCCAGACCCCGGGTCGGCTGTACTGCGATCAAAAACTTATCCCCGATAGAGATTTCCCGCGAGATAACCACTTTCTGCTGGTTCCCGCCGGATAAGGATCTAACCGCTGTCTCTTTCGAAGGGGTAACTATGTTGAAATTTTCAATCTTGTTCCGAGCCAGCTCACTGATCTTCTTCTTATTCAAGAAGCCGTGGTTCACTATCTCCGGGGCATAAGTGCTCTTTAAGATGATATTTTCTTCTACCGACATATCCAGAACCAGGCCTTCCCGCTGTCTATCGGCAGGAATGTAGCC
>JBNJDR010000106.1:0-3483 GCA_051745085.1 Bacillota bacterium
ATGGGGCAACGATAACGGTAAGCTGTTTACGGGAGAACCGTACGTGCAGTTTGACGAGAGGTCCCAGCTGTGAAAGGCTGGTCCTACTCTATAAAAGTTGAAGTTTATAAATAAAACAAGCCTGTAGGATTTATTCTACAGGCTTGTTACCGCTTATATAATTAAATTTCTTGAATTTTATCCAGGTACATTCTTTTATCTGCTTTTGCAAAAACTTTATTTAAATCTTCGTTTGAGTTATTAGAGGTGTAATAACCTAAGGAAACTCTGAACTTTATGGAATATTTTTTGAGGTCATTGATCCCCTGACATTTCTGTTGGGGCCGTTTAATGATAACTGCGGCGGTTTTCTCGTCAGTATTGGGCAATAAGACTGCGAATTCATCGCCCCCTATTCTGGCTACGATATCTTCTTTTCTTAGGGTGTTTTTAAATATTTTTGCTGCATTCTTAATATATTGATCGCCGAATTTGTGTCCATATGTATCATTGACTAGTTTGAGGTTATCAATATCACCAATGATTAAACTGATAGGTTCTTTGCGGGAGTTGTTTAAACGCTCCATTTCGTTTTCAAAAAATCTCCTGTTGTAGAGTCCAGTTAATTGATCGTGGAAGGACATTTGTTGTAACTTGTTGAATAAGATATCATGGGGTTCTTGAATCGCCTTTTTGACAGTGATCTCGAAAATTAAATAAACGGAGATGAGTTTAAAGACGTGACCTATAATATTAGAAATTCCATAAACATCGATGTAAAAAGTGAAAGATATTTCCGAGAAAATGGTTAATACGATGGAAGCGAACATTAATTTATAAACTTTTGAATTTAGCCTGGTTCTATTTTGGCTGAGAAAAATAAGCGCCCAGATTAATATTATAGAAATAATGTATTCACTTACAATTTTAAAAGGAGTCAAACCAGAACCAGATAAGAAACTATCTGGGAATAAATCCAGGTACAAAGTCAGTAAGATCAGGAAACTGAATCCTAAATAACTTAGAAATATTTTATGGAATTTAAAAACCTTTTTTTTATTCAAGAATAGAAAAGCTAAAAATATAGAGATACTTTCGGTGTAGCGGGCGATTATCCATAATTGAGTGGCCAGGTTTGCGCCCTCAACCTCCAATATATTCATCCCATCATAAACTAAGGTATGGAAAGCATCAAAAAACCCTACGAATAAATAGGTGATGCCCAGAAATATTAAATAGTTATCATTGATCTTATCTTTAGAAAAATAAACAATAACAAATATAAAAAATGCTACAAAGATACTGAAAAGTTCAACCACAAGATGAAACAACATGAAATTATAATAACTTAATATGGCAAAAGCAGTGGTCAATACTAAAGCAAGAATTATTTTCTCTAAATAATATTTTCGAGGTAAGTAATTCGTGACTTCTTCCACGGTTTCCCTCCTGACTTTAAGTATTAAATTCATTATATATGAAATGTTAGCAAATTGCTAGGAAATAACAATTATTACATGTTCGACAGGTGTCAGACACCTACCGGTTAATGTCGAATTATGACATTCAGCAAATTTTTAAGGAGTTGAATAAAATGGGTAAAGTTTTATTGACGGGATTTGATCCTTTCAATGAAGAAAAAGTTAATCCGGCCGGTGAGGTGATTAAGAGGCTGGCCGGGCGGGAAATATCTGGGTATGAGCTCGATACTCTGGAAGTACCCACGGTCAGGCAGAAATCCCTGCGGCAGATCGAGGCTAAAATTGATGAAATATCCCCGGATATGGTTATTAGTATCGGCCAGGCTGGCGGTCGGGCCGCCATCTCGGTGGAACGGGTGGCGATAAATATCGATGATTATCGGATCGAAGATAACGAAGCCAATAGTCCCGTTGATCGGCCGATCAATCCAGACGGGCCAGCTGCTTATTTTGCCACTCTTCCGATAAAGGCGATGGTTAAAGCTGTGCAGGATATCGGGATTCCGGCAGAAGTTTCTAATACAGCTGGAACTTTCGTCTGTAACCATGTTATGTATGGCGTGCTGGATTTTATAGCGAGAAAAAATTTGGATATTCTGGCTGGTTTTATACATATACCTTTCCTGCCCGCTCAGGTAGTAGATAAACCGAAAAAGCCCAGTATGCCGCTAACTACCCTGGAGGAAGGTATAACACAGGCAATCCAGGCAGCGATCGAGTACCAGGATGGAGATATCGAATATGCAGCTGGTAAGACTAACTAAACTCATATTATAAGGAGGCAGATATTAATGAATAGAATTAATCTTATTACTTTAGGGGTAAAGAACATGCAGAAATCTATAAGATTTTATCGGGATGGTCTGGGCTTCCAGACGTCGGTTCAGGAAGATGATCCGGATATAGTATTTTTTAATAATGATGGGAGCAGGTTGGCCCTGTATCCGCTTGAACTTCTAGCCGATGATATTGCTGAAGATCTGCCTGAGAAGAAGCCTGGTTTCGCCGGCATTACCCTGGCTTACAATGCCAAATCGGAAGCAGAGGTCGATGAAGTGGTGGAGCAGGCAGCTGCGGCTGGAGGTGAAATAGTAAAACCGCCCCAGCGGGTTTTCTGGGGCGGCTACAGTGGATATTTTACTGATCCAGATGGTTACCACTGGGAAGTGGCTTACGGCGAGAACTGGGAATTCGACAGCAATGACATGTTGATAATTGAGTAATGGATTTTAACTATTTAACATACCCTGGATGATAACATCAGAGGCTTCTTCTTCGTTTAACCCCCGGGCCATGAGGGTCTGCAGCTGGGTGCTGTCAACGCTGCCGATAGCTGCTTCATGGGTCACTTTGGCTTCGGGGTGGGAGACGTCGACAACAGGGATAGCTCGGGCTTTAGCGTCGTCTTTGATGATTTCTGTACAATCCACGTGGCCTTGAGCGTTGGGGGCGGAGGCTGTCAGTTCATTTATGACGGTTCCTTCGGCCTGATCCTGCAGGGCTATTTTGGTCTCAAGTAGACCCTTAGCGCCTGGGCCGATCAGATCGCCGGTTTCCCTGATTTTTATTTCATCATCGGCGTACCCCTGCATCCGGGCTACCATTTCCACTGTGGCATTTTCTTCAACCACCGATTCGTAATCGAAGTCTATTTTACCGACCCGGCCTTTGCGGAGATTAAAGTAGGTCTTAAAGGTGCTTTCCTTTTTCAAGGTTATATCCGATTTTGCTATAACCTCGACGCCGCCGCTGTCGCCGTGGTAGTGGTTTTCTTCATAAATGTAGCGGCCGCCGGGCTGGACCAGGACTTTTGCCTGCATCTCGTGTCTTACTTCGGTGGCGTTGGGGAAGACGCAGTCGGCCATCACTTCAATTTCGGCATCTTCTCCCACTTCTACATCCATATCTATAAATTGTTCGCCTTTTTCCGGGAGGACACCAAAGCACATATGAACCGGCTTTTCGATCTTATATCCTGGAAGGACTCTGATTTTTACCCCGACCATGCCGGGCTTCTGCCTGG
>JBNJDR010000107.1:0-3432 GCA_051745085.1 Bacillota bacterium
GGTTATCTTGCTTAATGGTACACCTAACTCATCGGCTACATAGCGTTGTATTTCAGCAGGTAAATAACCAACTCTATTTTGAACTTCATGTAACACGGGGATAAGTCCACCCCTTTTGTTCTTATATTTTTCTATTATAGGATCAAGTTCTGCTAAATGTTTTGCTTCCACAAAATTACCTCCTAATTATATATTTATTATCTTCTACTTATTTAGCTCTTTAATTCTCGCATTAATCTTCTCCAGTTTCTCTCGGTATTGAGGAAGTTTTTCTCTTTCCGCCTGCACTAATTCTTCAGGGGCCTGATTAACAAATCCTTCATTATCTAACTTCTGTTCAGCCCGATTGATTTCAGATTTTACCTCTTCTGCTTCTTTTTTTAATCTATCTATTTCTTTATCTATGTCTATCATACCTTCCAAAGGT
The DNA here is from genome assembly GCA_051745085.1 of Bacillota bacterium. Taxonomy (GTDB): domain Bacteria; phylum Bacillota; class Halanaerobiia; order Halanaerobiales; family Halarsenatibacteraceae; genus Halonatronomonas. The sequence continues at coordinate 428 of JBNJDR010000107.1, forward strand.
AGAATAATATCGATGTCTTCAACTACCGCTGAAGCAGCTTTAGCAGGCTTAGCTTCAAAGCTGGATTCAATAGAAAGTTGTTCCAAACCAGCCAGATCTATAATATAACCTACTGCCTCATCAGTTAAATAATTATTCTGATCCCCAGTATCAAATATAGCTGTAATTTTTTTGCCGGGATTTACTTTGAATTCATTCCTGATATTTCTTATCTCTCGAATAATATCCTGGATAATAGACATCTGTTCTTGTTTTGCTTTATTCTGATATTTCTCTTCAACCACCGGCCAAACCTGGGTCATGATACTACCCTCTGTACCTGGTAATTTATGCCATATTTCCTCTGTGATGAAAGGCATGATGGGATGAAGCAGCTTCAAAATCTGACTGAGTAAATGTTGTCCAACTCGGGCGGTTTTTCTCTGCAGTTCTGGATTATCGTCATTATAAAGGTCAGGCTTTATCATTTCCAAATACCAATCACAAAATTCACTCCAAATAAAATCATATAAGTGTTTACTTACTTCTCCAAAAAGATATTTATCCATATTAACGTCTATTTCTTCGATTATATCATTCAGTCTGGACAAAATCCAACTTTCTACTAATGTAAGATCATCACTAAACTCTTCTATACCGAGTTCATCATCCTCTTCCACATGCATCAACATAAACCTGGCTGCATTCCAGATCTTATTAGCGAAGTTCCGACTGGCATTTAAGCGTTCATCTCTAAACCTCATATCGTTACCAGGAGTATTACCGGTTACCAGCATAAATCTCAAAGCATCTGCCCCGTATTCTTCGATAACTTCAAGAGGATCGATCCCGTTACCTAATGATTTACTCATTTTTCTCCCCTGGGCATCTCGAATCAATCCATGAACATAAACTGTATCAAATGGTTTTTCACCCATTATATGGATCCCCATAAATATCATCCTGGCTACCCAAAAGAAAATTATATCTCTTCCTGTTACCAAGACATCAGTAGGATAAAAATAATCTAAGTCTTTAGTTTCCTCAGGCCAACCCAGAGTGGAAAAAGGCCAGAGAGCCGAACTAAACCATGTATCCAGAACATCTTCATCCTGTTTAATATTTTTAGAACCACATTCCTGACATTCATCCAGGTCTTCCCTGGAGACATTAATAGCCTCACAATCGTCACAATACCAAACAGGTATTCTATGGCCCCACCATAACTGGCGAGAAATACACCAGTCTTTGATGTTCTCCATCCAATTAAGATAAACCTTTGCAAATCTTTCAGGAACGAATTTAGCCTCGCCATTTTTTACAGCTTGAATAGCCGGCTCCGCCAGCGGCTGCATATCCACGAACCATTGCTTAGAAATCATCGGTTCTACAACTTCATCGCAGCGATAACAGTGACCAACGGAATGCTCATGTTTTTCTACTTTCTTCAATAGTCCTAATTCTTCAAGATCATTTATTACTTGTTCACGACAATCTTTGCTTTTCATACCTTCATATTTCCCAGCATGCGCAGTCATCCTGCCGTCAAAATCTATCACTCTTATCTGCTCAAGATCATTTCTCTCCCCGATCTCAAAATCATTAGGATCATGAGCTGGTGTCACTTTAACCATTCCTGTCCCAAATTCGCTATCTACAAATTCATCTGCAATTATTTTTATTTCCCGATCAACCAGAGGAACTATTAAAGTTTTACCAACTAAATGAGCGTACCTTTCATCAGATGGATCAACCGCTACGGCAGTATCTCCTAACATGGTTTCTGGCCGGGTCGTAGCTACGGTAATATGACCCTCTTCACCTTTAAAAGGATACTTTATATAATATAGCTTTCCTTCTGTTTCTTCATGTTCAACTTCAATATCGGAAAGAGTAGTTGAACAGTCTGTACACCAATTGACGATATAGTCGCCCTGATAAATTAAACCTTCTTCATAAAGCTGAACAAAAACTTCTCTTACTGCCTTTGAACATCCTTCATCTAAAGTAAACCTTTCCCGGGTCCAGTCGCAGGATGCCCCCAGGTTCCTGATCTGGTTGGTTATCCTGTTACCGTATTCTTCTTTCCATTCCCAGGCCCTTTTTAGAAATTCCTCTCTGCCAAGTTCGTCTTTTTCCTTACCTTCTTGCCTGATCTTATCAACTACTTTTGCTTCGGTAGCGATACTGGCATGGTCAGTTCCAGGTAACCAGAGCGTATTTTTACCTTTCATTCTATTCCAGCGTACGATGATATCCTGCAGAGTATCATCCAGAGCATGACCTAAATGGAGTTGTCCTGTGATATTAGGTGGAGGCATCATCACAGAGAAGGGCTCTTTACACTTATCCACTTCTGCCACAAACAAATCATTTTCTTCCCAAAATTGATACCATTTTTGTTCTACTTCAGAGGGATCGTAAGTTTTAGCTAATTGATCGGTCATTTTAATCACCTTCCCAAATTGATATATTTCATAAATTAAATATAAAAACCCCTTTCTTCCCAATACAGGGACGAAAGAGGTTAATTCCGCGGTACCACCCTAAATTTCACTTAAAAAAAGTGACTCTTTAGTTATTGATAACGGCAATAATACCGGCTTAGACTATTAGATAAAATCTAATTCATCTAAACAATTCCAGGGCGACATTCATACTATCTTTAACCTAAAAGGTTTTACAGCCGGAGAACCTTTCTCTCTAAAGGTAAAATAGTATTACTCCTCCCTTTCAACATCTTTGCTTATATGGTGGGGCTATCGGGATTCGAACCCAAGACCTACAGATTAGGAATCTGTCGCTCTATCCTACTGAGCTATAGCCCCTATTAAATTTTGTTTAAAAAATTGCTTAAGCTTATTAACTCTTATTAATATTATATCTTTATAATAAAAAAAGTCAAGGGAAAATATGAATTATAAAACCTTCCAGATCGATCTTAAAAATCCTGCAGAGTAAAATCATCATCAATTATTTCAAAAATATCTGTTAAACCTGAACTTACATAAACATCTTGATCATTA
>JBNJDR010000108.1:0-3323 GCA_051745085.1 Bacillota bacterium
CCCGCCTATCTTTAGGGTGTTGGGCGTATGGGCCAGGATGTAACTGCTTCCTTTGATTACTGCTTCCTGCATCTTCTTTACCTCCTGTATTTTTGAATTGTTAAAAAAGCGGCGGGGAACACCCCGCCGCCCTTAGAAGTTAATCTAATTTAGAAAAAACTGTTTGATCCTGTATATCTGTAGTTAAAGCCCGTAAAGCTCGCTCTACGATTTCACGTCTAACATTCTTTTCTTCATCCTCATCCAGTTTAGGGTTGCCGAGTGGATGAGGTATCGCGATAGCCGGAACGATCCTGTTCGCGCCTACTGTTTGAGAAATAGGAACGACAGTTGCAATATGAACCACCGGAATACCAACTCTTTCAATTTCTTTCACCATCGTTGCACCGCAACGAGTACAGGTACCTCAGGTTGAGGTTAGAATAACCGCTTGAACATTATTGTCCTGTAACTCCTGAGCGATTTCTTTGGCAAAAGCAACCGCACTTGCTACAGAAGTTCCATTACCGACAGTGGTAAAGAAATAATCATATATTTTGCCGATCCTATTTTCCTCTTCCATATCTCGGAGCACATCAACCGGCAAAACACAGTCAGCATCCTGATTGGCAAAGACCGGATCATATCCTCCATGAGCAGTCTCATGGCTGCTGGCACTAAGATCATCATAATCAGCCAGCTTATACCGGCCATATTTAGATGCGCTGGAAGATTCAATATGATCAGGATTACCTTTTGGAACTATCCCTCCTGAAGTTACCAGGGCGATGGTCGCATCTTTTAAGCTCCTTACCGGCGGAGCTGGATTAACTCTATCAAATGATGGCATAGGGTACTCGGTCTCAAAATCTTCCCCTTTTATCTTTTTGATCAACATATCAACAGCTCTTTTAGCCCCCCGCTCTTCAGCAAAAATATTCCTTCTGATTCCCCGGGGTAAATAACCCTCTTCTTCAGGACTACCAAGGTCTCCTTCAGTTTCAGCAAATCTGTTAATTAAATTTATAATATCTGGTACTGCTTTTCTCATTCCAGCTGCTGAATCACTGGTTTCCACAAAATAAGCGTACTGAGAATACATTTCATAACCTGGGTTTTCTGGATATATTCCTGATATAACTGGAATATCCAAACCATTGGCGATCTCAGCCACTGCTCCACAGGCCATACCATAACGACCTGCATTAAATGCGGGACCAGCAATAAGTAAATCTGGTTTGAGATCAAGCAAATACTCTTCTATTTGGGCTGAAGCATCATCTTTATTTTCATTGAAATAGCTATCTCCACAAATGATTGTATGAGTAACTCCTCCAACTTCGGCCAGGCCGCCATTAATTGCATTACCTGGTCCAATTGCACCTTCTTCCAGACGCGGAGCTATATCTGCCTTATCTTCTCCCCCGATCTGGCCAAAGAATTGATTTAAATAATGTACAACTTTTAACTTTTTCAAGCTGCACCCCCCTTTCTTATCTTTACAATAACTTACTTAGGCAAAATCGCTAAATTTTTCTCTATATTCTTTAACTTCTGCTACGATATCATCGACTTCAAGAACCATTTCCATCATGCTAACCTGCTCATCATAAACCTCAGGATCAACTTCATCCTTAATTTCAGGTTCCATGATATGATAAGATGCGAGTCCTAACTGGACTCCTGCTAATGGACCGGCAAAGGTTGGATCGCCATTGCTGACAGTTTCAGCGGCCAAACCAGAAGCTTCTGCTTCTGCTCCGCCTAAGATTACGACCAAATTTTCTGGGCCGTGCTCTTCAGCTAAATCCTTAATCCTCTGCTGATTTTCCAGGTCCATAGCTCCTGCGCTTGTTCAGACAAAACATTCTGTTGTAGTAAAGACTACATCTGCACCGGTAGTCTTTATACATTCCTCGATAGCCGGGCCTGGAACTCCATCCCGGTCACCGAGAATTGCTACTTTTTTATTCTCTAACATAAATGCTGCACCTCCATAATTTTTTTAATTTAATATCCTCTTGCTGTAAGCTTGTTGAAACCTAATTCATTGGTTGCCCCTGTGATAGCCTGTATTTCCACAGTGATACTACCATCTTCTGCCAGACTACCATCAAACCCACCGGCTATGCTATCAGCAAACTTCGCATGGCCTATTACCTTCTCCATAGGAGGAAGCTCAATAACCATATTAGCATTACCAGCTGTAACTACTGCATCGGCTTCCGGGGTGGCATCAGCTAAGGACTGAGACCCACCATCTCGACCAGCATATTCATCAGTGGTAAGCACAGTTTTGATACCTTTATCTTCCAGCTTCTTACAGTTCATTATCAAGTCGGCATCAGGATTACCGAAGCCTTCTTGAGACACTATAGCGGCATCGAGACCGATTTTTTCAGCCAGACGCGCAGTAAAGCTGGATGATCTTTCTTTGTCGGCTAAAGTAACATTTTCATTGGTTATGATGGTCCCAACAAAGTTGATTTCTTTCCCATCCTGGGCGAAAAGTTCTTCGATGATCGGATTGTTCTGATGATGATAAGTTGAGTTTTTGTCACATGCAGAAACGCAGTTCCCGCTAACGATTGCCCCATCCATTACTTCTGTTGGTGAAATTATTGTTGGTAGAATCTCTTTAGCATCTACTCCATAAACATAAGTATCATGAAGCAAACCCTGAGTCTGGAGCATATAGATGTATCCTACTTTAGGTAAATCTCCACCCAGTTCAGTTGCTTTTAATAAGGGACTATGCGTATAGGTAATAACCTCATCAGGTTCACAAGTTTCCCCTGCTTGACCTATATACTTTGCTGCAGTTAAACCGATCAAACGGAGTACCTCTTCGTGAACGTGCTGTTTGGTTCCTTCTTTAACTTCACAGGTAATAACAACGTTAATAGTCTGAGAAAAAGGAGTGTAATCAGCTCCTGGACCTGACATATCAATAATACCTTCCTGGAAACCTACTACACCACCGGTAGTAACTACTGCCATCCCCGATAAAGCTCTTGTTTTACCCGATCCAACCAGTTCTTCAGAACCGATAAAACCGGGGAAAATTTCACCACCCTCTACTTTACATCGAGGCTCGAGAACATCCTTTACCGGCATGATTCTAGTATTATCACCTGGTCTTACAATTTCCATATCGATACTTTCTATCCTATGGTCGTCTTTAATTTTATGCAACAATTCCTCTTTGTTAATCGTTAAGAGGCCATTTTCTATCTTGTTTTCTTCTCCAAACTGGACATCTTTAATATTAATCTTTCCCAGTTCAAGTTGCATAAAGTCACCTCCCTTCAGTATTTGAGAATTATAGTAGTTCCTTGATCGCT
>JBNJDR010000109.1:0-3269 GCA_051745085.1 Bacillota bacterium
TCCTCAACCCAGCGGTCTAATCCCCTTAGAAAATTCCTTAGGCAAAAAGACTCGAAGGTATACTTTACTTATTAAGTGTTAAAGTTCAATTTCCTGCTTCATTTTTTAAATTTTTTTAATTTTTTGTTTTTCTTTTTGAGCTTTATTTTCTTTCACGGTAATCATTAAGCTAATATAAGTATATTTACTCTAATTTTGCAAGCAAATATACTTATATTTTGTAAATTATTTATTATTTTAATAAATATTAATCAATTATTAAAACCCTTCGTAAGCACTTTCAAAGATTCCGATTACTTCTTCTACAGTTGCCTGTCTTGGGTTAGTAGCACTACTTGCATCAGCTAAAGCATTTTTAGCAAGTGTTTCAAAGTCTTTAGGATCAACATCATCTAATTCTTTTAGACTTCCTGGAATACCTAAATCAGCTGCTAAATCAACTATTGCTTTAATTCCTTCATCAGCTGCTTCCATTAAATTCATACCTTCATTGTTAGCTCCTAATAACCTACCCATTTTAGCTACTTTTTCTGGTTTAGCAAGTTTATTGAAGTCTGTTACATGTGGAAGTAAAATAGCATTACAAACACCGTGTGGAAGATCATAAAATCCACCAAGCTGATGTGCCATACCGTGAACTAGACCAAGAGAAGCATTATTAAATGCCATACCTGCTAAAAACTGAGCATAAGCCATTTTCTCTCTCAGTTCATAGTTTGATCCATTAGCTACAACTTTACGTAAGTTTTCACCTATTAACTCAAATGCTTTTTCTGCAGCTGAATCAGTTAATGGATTTGCAATTGTAGAAACATATGCTTCTACAGCATGAGTTAGAGCATCCATCCCGGTATTAGCTGTTAAGGATTGTGGTTTCTCAAGCATTAAAACTGGGTCATTAATTGATACATTAGGAGTTACTCTCCAGTCAACTATTGCCATTTTTATATGTCTTTCCTCATCAGTTATAATACAAAAACGAGTCATTTCACTAGCTGTACCAGCAGTTGTATTAACAGCTACTAAAGGCATGATGGCTTTATTAAGCTCATTTAAGCCTTCGTAATCCTGAATTTTACCACCATTAGTAGCAACAGTTGCAATTCCTTTAGCACAATCATGGGAGCTTCCTCCACCAAGTGAAACAATAACATCAACATTCTCGGAATCTATAAGTTCTAGGCCGGCTTCTACATTAGAAACAGTAGGGTTTGGCTGAACACCATCAAAAACAACATAATCTATACCTGCTTCTTCAAGATGATCAGTTACAGTTTCAACTATACCAATTTTAACTAATACTTCATCGGTTACAATCAGAGCCTTAGAACCATTTTGCCGCTTGATGTGCTCACCAATTTCGCTGACTGTGTCTTTACCTAATACATTAACTGAGGGGATAAAATATCTACTTTCCTGTGCCATTTACTTAACCACTCCTTTTTTGAATTTAAACTAAATTTAGAAAATTTAAATAAGTTAACTCAATTATAAAATATAAAGGTTAAGTTGTCAAGAAATTACATTAAATTCTTTTTTTCACATCGTTCTTTTTTTGATTTAAGGACACTGAATAACTCCCCGAGCCCAGAGACAGTCTCCACAGACCGGGAATTCATTGCCGTGACAATCTTCTTCATTTTCTTCAGACATTTCACAGCCAGAACACTGGGTACAGTCAGAAAAAGGGAAATCCTTTACTCTTTTACGAAAATCACTGAATTCTTCACTATACCAGATCTCTGAGAGGTTTTTTTCGGATATTTTTCCCAATGAATATTTATTGATATGTTTTTCCCGTTCTCTGATATAAAGATCATAACTGTGCATTAAAGCAATACAGGGGCTGATTTCTCCCTGCCAGTTAACTGCAATTGAGCCATCTTCTACAAATTTACAGTAACCTCGATGAGGATTAAATGGTACCTGAGTTGTACTGATTGAACTAGATTTTCCTCCAACTGCAGCCAGGTCACGAATAATATCTTCTCTCAAATCAGTTGGGGGTAGATAAATTTCCGGGCGGTGTTCAGTTCTGATCTCAGGCTGTGAACGACTGATAGAAAAAGAATATAGAATTTCATCTGACATATCCTCAGTATAAGGCAGAAGATTTGTCAAAAAAATAAAAGAAGCTCCCATACTACGGGCAAGGTTGCGCAGATCTTTAAGCTCATCAACATTGGATTTCATAATCACATATTCAATCCCAATTTCACATTCTTTTTGTTTTTTATCTCTCAAATTACGGAAATTCTGTACATTTTCAATTACAGTTTTTAAATCTGCTCCAGATCGGATATCTGCCATAGTTTCAGGCGAAGTTCCGTCTACTGAAACTACAAGACTCTCCAATCCGGCATCTAAAAGCTTTTCTGCCATAGTTTCATCTAATAAAAGACCATTTGAGATCATCTGGGTTTTTACTCCCAGTTCAGAGGCCAGCCCAATCATTTCTGCTATCTGAGGATGAAATAGAGGTTCTCCGATACCCCAGAATGAAATTCTTTCTAGACCTTCGAAATCTTTCAGCTCTTTAATTAGTTTTTTGTAATCTTTCATTTCCATAAAACCCATTTCTTCATCCCAGGAATGGCGGACACAGGTTTTACAGTTTAAATTACAGTCACTAGTTGGCTCAATATAGACTTTTGTTAAGCGGGGATCGGCTCTTTCTATATACATTCCATCCTGATTAAATTGAATCTTAACTTCTGTCTCTGAATTTAAACCTAATTTTTCTCTTATCTGCTGCGGCAGCTCAAGTTTACCGTCTTTGAGTTTAAGCTCTATTTTTTCTGGAATCTCCTCATTAAGACCATTACTGCGCCAGAACTGTGGATTGTTTATCAAAAATTGCATATTTTACCCCTTTCAAATTTTATTATTTTTGTAATTTTTTCATCAGTAGTTTCAACTACTCCCAATCAAGGAGCCGCTGTTCACCTTCTAATTCTCTAATTTCTGTAATATCCTGACTGACTTCAATGGTGCCCAGATAATTTCCTTTATTATCTCTTAAAGCATAATATTCAATTAAAATAAATTTACCCTTCATCTGAATCCAGAATCTGGCCTTATCCCTCTCCCCCTCTTTAAAAGCAGTCAGTATCTTTTCTACTAAATGCACACTTTCCGGAGGATGACAGTTCTGGACTGTACGCCCGATGATAGCTTTAGAGCGCGGGAAAAACCTCTCTTCAGGATTGGAGAAAAATTTAACCCGATCATTTTGATCGACATAGGTTATATCTAAAGGAAGTTTATTA
>JBNJDR010000110.1:0-3251 GCA_051745085.1 Bacillota bacterium
GGTCCTACCAGGCCGTGACCCCAATCTTCCATAGAAACCTCTAAAATAAGGTCTCCAGGATCTGTCAGGCCCAGTACGACCGCCATACCTGCCATATGTCCGCCTATCGGCCTTAAATCAACAAAATCAGCTCCAAAGACATCTTTAACCAAGTCGTGGGTGGCCATTTCAAACTCGTGAATATATTTATTACCGGTATATTCTCTTTCCTCTGGATGCAGAGTTTCATAACACCCGTAGCGGTTACCAAAATCACTGGCCAAATAACTTCTTACTCTGGGAGTACTATAGTTCTCTGAAGCGATCAAATTCAAACATTTTTGCCTGTATTTTAAATGCTTACTATGAAGTTTTTCTAAATCCGTCGTATTAGTTATCTTCTCCATAAATCTTCCTCCTGTTTCTACAGCTTAATTTTTTAAGTATCTAAGGGCTGACCTAACCTGCATTTCTACTCCAGTAGTTAAAGTATCTTCATCTATATCAAATTTAGGATGATGATGAGGATAATCTGTGCCTTTATCCGGGTTTCCAGTTCCTATAAAATAAAACACGGAAGGAACGTAGGCTGAAAATTCTCCGAAATCTTCTCCAGCAAGACATCTATATCCAATTAAATTCTCTGTTCCCCCACCAACCTGGGCAGCAACCTCTTCTAAATCCAGGCTGAGATCCGGATCATTATAAACAGGAGAACTTGCCACTGGATATTTGATTTCATATTCAAGACCTGAGCTGTTACAAACCCCTGCCACTATTCTCTCCAGCCTTCTTCTTGGCCTTTCTGGGCTATTCCTGCCCCCCTGATAGAGATAGCGGATGGTCCCCTTAAGATGAGCCTTCTCCGGAATTATGTTGGTCGCATTGCCCGCCTGGAACTGACCAAATACAATAATGGTTGCCTGCATAGGGTCTATTTCTCTCGTCTGTATCATCTGAGACTGTTGAATTATATTAGTTCCTGCAATAATAGGATCTTTAGAAAGATGCGGAGCCGAGGTATGACCTCCTTTACCATGAATTATTACTTCAAATTCATACAGGCCACCCATAACTGCTCCTGGAGCAATCCCGATCTTCCCGCTTTCAATCGGAGTCCAGAGATGTAAACCCATAGCTGCATCGACCTTAGGGTCTTCTAAAACTCCCTCTTCGATCATGAATCTGGCTGCTTCGGTTTCTTCATTCGGTTGAAAAACAAATTTAATGTTACCGGCAATTTCATCCTTTCTTTTCGCCAATATTTTAGCGGCAATAAGTAAAATGGCTGTATGACCATCATGTCCACAGGCATGCATAACCCCCTCATTTTTTGAAACATAAGGGAAATCATTCTGTTCCTCTACAGGCAGCGCATCCATGTCTGCTCTTAACATTAAAGTTTTTCCTGGTCTGGATCCTTTAAGCAAGCCAACCACCCCTGTTTTAGAAACACCTTCTTCCACTTCTAAACCTAATTCTTTAAGGTATTCAGCTACTATTCTGGAAGTTCTAGTTTCCTGCCATCCCAATTCAGGATGTTGATGAAAATCTCGCCTGAGTTCGATTAATTCTGGTTCTAATTTATTTATCTCATCTAATATATTCATTGACTTCACTCCATCTTGTATAGGGTTAAGAAGATTACATTGTAAATAATCTTCTAGGATAATCAACAAAACATCTGCATCCTTCTTCTGTTATATACAATGGTTCACTATTTTCAAAACCAAACTTATCCAGCCAAATTCCGGGCATGAAATGAAAAGTCATACCTGGTTTTAAAATTGTTTTATCTCCTGGACGTAAACTGGCAGTATGCTCACCCCAATCAGGGGGATAATTTAGTCCAAAAGCATATCCCACTCGAGATTCCTTAACTACTCTACTGCCTGATATCGACTGCCGCCAAAACTCTTCAACCTCTTCACAGGTTTTCCCCGGCTCTATAAAATCTAAAGTTTTATTAACACCCTCTATGACCACTTCGGCTATATCCATTAATTCTTGAGGAGGGTCTCCTAAATATACCGTCCTGGATAAAGGACAATGATATTTAAAGCGGGCCCCAGCTAGTTCTAACAACACAACATCATCTTTTTGATACCTTCTATCCGTCCAGGTTAGATGGGCAGTTGAAGTTCTTTCGCCCGAAGGCATTATCGGAGCGATAGCAGTATAATCACCGGTGAAGCTTTCTGTACCCTGGATTTGAGCTTTATAAACTTCGGCGGCCGCATCACCTTCTCTTACACCTGGTTTAATCTTATAAATTGCAGTTTCCATAACATTTTCCACAATTCTAGCTGCGTCCTTCATATATTCTATTTCCCGAGTAGATTTGATCTGTCTAACTAAAGGAACTAATCTGGTAGCATCTTTGAACTTAACTCCAGGTAATGATTCCCCTAAAACACTATAAGCTCTTGGATTAAAATAATAACTATCCATCTCTACACCTATAGTAGTCAAGTTGTTGGTATTTTCAATAATGATGTCAGCTGCAAAACTCATGGGATGTTTGATTAAGGATTGAACGTAATCGTCCTTATAGCCGTAAATGCTCTCTTCAGACAGCCATGTTGTTAATTTAGCCCCCTTGCTGTCTTGAGCTCTGCCAAACCAAATAGGTTCCTCCCTATCCATCATAATGATTACTCCCTGGGGAACGTAAAATGACCAGCCATCATATCCAGTTAAATAATTTAAGTTGGCTGGATGGGTTAGCAGTAAAACTTCCACTCCCGCTTGATCCATTCTTTCTTTTGTCTTTTTTATTCTTTCTTTATATTCGCTTACTTTAAATGGCAGCAATATTTTCACCTCTTAATAAAAAAATTAAGCCGGCAGCAAACTGCCACCGGCTTAGTAATTATATGAGATACCAGTGATAAAAGTCAGTTTGTTTACTGCTTATTACTTTATTACTGACTTTGCAAATTATCGATATCTTCTAAAATAATATCTAACATTTCCTGACCAACTTCACCTACGTCATCTACATACTCATCCCAGACAGGCTGAGCAAGTTCTCTAAATGCTGCCCGTTCTTCATCATCTAACTCAATAATGTTAATCTCTGGTTTATTGTCTTTAATGATGTCTAAGCGTTCTGAATTATACTCGTTCTGCATTTCATATATATACTGGTTAAGATCTGTAGCTATATCCTTAACCATTTCCTGTCTCTCTTCAGATAAACCATCGAAGAAGTTTTTGCCTGCAGAAACACCGCCAACATAAGGAACTGTGCCGCCCCAGATTAAATATTC
>JBNJDR010000111.1:0-3038 GCA_051745085.1 Bacillota bacterium
TCATAAACCCAGTGGGAGCCAAAGGACAGGGCATCAGCAACAAAAGTCGCCATCACAATATTTTCTCTTTTATTTTTCATGATTATCCCTCCAGTACTATATTTATTTCTAAATATTAGTATAGCCTATTAAACTAAAGAAGGAAATAAACCTGTTTACAATCTTTTTAAGTTTTAATGGTTAAAATCAAAAAACCCCCCACCAAATTAATGGTAGGGGGTTAACGTGTTCTGCTTTATATTAAAGTATTATATACTTATTATATAGCAACAACGTTTTCAGCTTGTGGTCCACGGTCGCCTTCTACTACTTCGAACTCAACGTCCTGTCCGTCTTCCAGGCTTTTGAAACCGTCACCTTGAATTGCTGAGAAGTGTACGAATACGTCGTCACCAGATTCTCTTTCAATAAAACCGAAACCTTTTTGATCGTTAAACCATTTAACTGTACCTGTGTAAATCATTTAAATAAATTCCTCCTATTTTCTGATTGGACGATGAAACTAGATTTTGTGTCCAACGAAAATAATTGTAACACAGGTTGGGATGCTTGTCAAAGGATTTATTTATAAACCTGTATTTATTTTTTATTTTGAACTTGATAAAATTATGATATGAGATAGATTAAGTTATGCAGGACATATTCAAGATATCGTGAATAGTTAAGTAATAAGTAACTATAAAATATAAGCTTATGTAAATGTTCTGAAGACGCTAAATACTTTGATCACCCTGGACTCGATAAAATCAAACAGTATTTAATCGATAATTTTAGTGATATCCGTTTAGAGTCAGAGTTATTTATTATATAAATTATAATTTCTTTATAGATTAACCAGTCAGGCATGTATGTCTGAAAAGCAGGAGAATCAACTTTTTGCTAGAAGTCTTCTTTAGAGGCTAAAAGCTTAAATATCTGTCTTAGAAAGAGTAAATTTAATTTTAATATTTAACACAAGGTAAGGTGGCGGTTAAAATTAAAAATTTATTTGATAAAGATTCAGATGGAGAGAGCGAGTTTATAAATTCCTGCCCTACTGCAGTTAATAAATTACTGGCGGAGATTGTTGATATGGTAGTGGTAGTTTTTGATAAAGATTTAAAGATTCAAAAATTTAATAGTGCTTTTAGAGAGATGATTGCTCCTTTAGAAGAAATTAAAAATTTAAATATCTATGAATTATTGGCAGATGATGTTGAGCTTGATCTTCCCCAAAAGGGAGAGGTTAAAGAGCAAAGAGTCTTGTTTAAAGATAAAACAGAAACTGGTTATCCAGTTAAATGTTATTTGATCCAGGAGGATAATTGTTATCTTTTAGCAGGAAGACAAAAGAAAACTGAAAAGGAGTTTTTTCATAAAATTAGTGAGTTAAATAATGAGCTTGTCAATAAAACACGAGAACTTACCAGAAAGAATGTGGAGTTGGAAAATAAAAAAGCTAAAATTGAGGAACTTTTAAGAACCGATAATCTCACCGGTCTTGCTAACCGCAGAGCTTTTAAAGAGTTTTTTGAGAAGTTTTTTGCTCTGGCCAGGCGACATTCTTCTTCTCTTTCACTAATTATGCTTGATCTCGATGATTTTAAAATGGTTAACGACACCTATGGTCATCAAACCGGAGATAAGGTTCTGGAAAGTATTGGTGAGCTTTTGAGAGAAAATACACGTCAGGGAGATATGATAGCCCGAGTAGGTGGAGATGAATTTTATATATTGCAGCCTAATACCTCACTTCAAGAAGCTGAAGCTTTTGTTGAGCGGCTGAAAGTTAAATTCGAAGAGCTTGCCTTACCAGAGATGTCAGCCAGTATTTCTGCTAGTTTCGGTGTGGTTGAACTGAAAGAAAATGAATCGATGGAGGAATTTTTGCAGAGGGTAGATAAAAGACTATATAATTCTAAAGAAGCACAGGAACAGGATGAAATGAAGAAAAAATTTATTAGTGAGGATGAATAATATTGAGTCTTTTATTTGAAGTAATCGATAATAAAACAGAAAGTTTAGCTGAGAAAATCTTTGAGAGGCAGTTAGAAAATGATAAGAGGCTTAATGATGAGTATAGTGACTATAGAAAGTCTAAGATGTACAGAGATATAAAGCACAATCTGAAAAGCCTGGAAGTTGCAATTAAGTATGATGCCACTAAAATCTTTGAAGATTATGCTCTCTGGCTGGCTAAACTTCTTGCAAATCGTATGGAGGATTTGCCTGAAGAGCGAGTAAAGGAACATTTAATTACCCATTTCAGGATTATAGGTGAGGTTTTAAAGGAAGAAGTAGAGAAAGATTACTGGCAAAAAGCCCGGCTTCATCTGGACAATGCTATTGAAGTAACGGAAAAAGCTAATCTTGAAGATGAGGTTGTTAAAAATGATTCCGGTACTTCCTTGAGTGAAAAAATACTGGAAGGTCTGCGGATTCGTTTTCTTAACTCTCTTTTGCGGACAGATAGAGAAGAGGCTCAGAAAGTGATCGATGAAGCTCTGGAAAATGATATATCTCTGGAAGATATCTATCTTGAGATTTTCCAGAAGACAATGATTAGAGTCGGAGAGCTCTGGCATTTAGGGACCATAAAGGTGGATGAAGAACATTATATCACCAGTATGATTCAAAATATTATGATGCAGCTCTGGCCGAGGATTTTTTCTAGAGAGAAAATAGGTCATACAATTCTAGTTTGTACTGTTGGTAATGAACTCCATGAAATGGGAGCAAGAATTCTCTGTGATATTATGGAAATTAAGGGCTGGAAAAGTATTTATCTTGGGGCTGCTCTCCCTGTTGATAATATAATCAGTGCTATAAAAAAACATGAACCTGATCTGGTTGGATTATCTGTGACGATGCCATTTTATCTTGATCAGTGCGAGAAAGCTGTAAAGAAAATTAAAAGTAATGATTCAATTAAAAATGTTAGTATTGCCCTGGGAGGCAGGGCCTTTTCTCTGGCTCCTCATCTTCCTGAAGAATGGGGTGCAGATGTGATGGCTAATAATGGAGTTGAACTTGCTGAGTGGGCGAAAAGAAATATATGA
>JBNJDR010000112.1:0-2998 GCA_051745085.1 Bacillota bacterium
TTTTTAATTTAATTAACCTTAATCTAATATCTTATTTCTTCATTAGAAACATTAATCCTTCAATCTTAACTTGCTATTTAAATATCAGGTTAAATATGGTTCATTATACCCACTTAAAAGCACCTCTTATTATAGTTTAAACTTGGAAGCTGCTGCCTCTTCAGCAATACTTGAAAACTCTTGACTTACCGCAGATATTTCACTCATAGCAGAATCAAACTCACCATTCTTAGGTAGCGTGAGATGACTCCTCCGCAAGAGAATTACTACTTAAACCAAGTTCTTCACCAGACCGGACAGCCAGCTTAATTCTCGCTTTAAACCATCTCTCTGTTCCGCTTTTATTTAAGTCTAAACGGTTTTCTGGACTGTGGTTCTTCAAACATTGTTAGTATATTTTATGACTCAATTTTCATCTAAGACCACAACTCTATTGAAAATATAATATAAAATTTTCTGAACAATATTATTCGTCTCATTTCCTCTGATTGCTTGGGCCAAAAAATCACCTCGCCATATTTTATTATATAAGTCAAATTGAAATAAATAAAGGCTCTCATACTAAAAAATTAGATTTAATATTCAATATGTGTTAAAATCAAGTTATAGATGATAAAAACTGCTTTCAATATAGATATTAAGGGGGAATAACGGTGTCTAATTTCGGTATGCAGTTAAAAAAACTCCGCAAAGCGAAGGGAATAACACAAAATGAACTGGCTAAAATTTTGGGCTTAGCCCAAACCACAATCGCTAATTATGAAAATAACTCCCGGTTTCCCAACCAAGAAACACTAACCAAAATTGCAGATTATTTTGCTGTTTCTTTAGATTATTTGATCAGTGGAGATGGAAAACCCAGAGAGATGATCCAGCATGATGTAAGTGATATAGAAGATCTTATAAAGAAAGATCCTATATTTTCATCTTTGGAAGCAGCAAGAAAGTATTTTATCTATTTAATTAGAAGAGAAAAAAATAAAGCTAGAGATTTTATCTTAAAACTGGCTGAAGAAAGAGATCCTACGGATATTTATAATAATATTTTTAAAGTGGTTTTATATAAAATCGGGGAGCTTTGGGCCCAGGGTAAGATAAGCATAGATAGGGAAAGGTATGTTAGTAATACAACTTTAGAATTAATAGCTGAACTTAATAGTAATGGTACAGATGCCGCAGAAAAGAACTATACAATTATAGGATTAGCCCCTTACGAAGAGAGACATTATATCGGTTTAAAGATGGTTATGGGAGCCTTCAAACAGGCTGGGTGGAATAGCATATATTTTGGCCGCTATCTCCCCGTAAAAAACATCTTAAATGCGATAATTGTACACGAACCGGATGTCCTGGCTTTTTCTATAACTGCTGAAGAAAATTTAAACTCTTTGAAATCTACTATTGATGCTATCCGGGCAGTTTATTCCAGCCAGGAACTTAAAATTATTCTGGGAGGCTATGCCGCGCAGCGTTATGAAAACAGGTTCGGGCGGGCGGGGATAGATGCTATAATAAAGGATATAGATGAAGCGGTGGAAACAACAGAGAAGTTAGTGCAAAGCTAACCTCTTTATTCAAAATCTCTTTACATTTCCTAGTTATAATGAAGATATCGAAGATGTTTTCACCTATTTACGAAACGGCTCTGTTAATCATCTCCAGGCATTCGAAAAAGGCTTAGAAAGAGGTCCGGTTGGCAGGCAGAACGGGGAAAGAAGATTTACCGATAGGAATCAGAAGTAATTCTTTAATTATTCCGTCGGGTCTGATATGATTAAAATCAAGGAAATTTATCATTTTTTTAATTAGGATGATAATCAATGAAGGAAATCTTAGCAGGAAAAACACTAGAAGAATATTCAGGGATAACAAACGACTCCAGAGAAGTTACGCCTGGTGATATCTTCGTTGCTATTAAGGGGTATGAAACAGACGGCAACCTATACATTAATGAAGCAGTAAAAAAAGGCGCTGCGTTAGTCTTTACCGATCAGAAGATGAGAAAAAACAGAAGAAGTATAAATGGAACTCCGATAATTCAAGTAGATAATTCCAGAAAATTTTTGGGTAAACTTGCAGCCGCTTTTTATCATAATCCTTCTGATAATCTCCAATTGATCGGAGTAACGGGAACCAATGGAAAAACAACCACTAATCATTTAATATATCAATTATTAAATTATAATGCGAAACGCAATCAGCCAGCAGCAAAACCATCTCAAAAAGCAGGTATAATTGGCTCGATTTATGCTGATAATGGCAGGGAAATCACAGAAAATAATTTGACCACCCCTGACTCAATCACACTACAGAAATATATGGATGAGATGGTAAAAAACAACCTGAAATATTGCTGCCTTGAGGTTTCATCCCATGGAATTAAATTAAACCGAATAGAGGGCAGTAATTTTTCTGTAAAAGTAGGTACTAATATTAGTGCAGACCACCTTGATTTACATCCCACTTTTGCAGCCTATAAAAGTATTAAAAGATCTTTCCTGGAAGATGACAGCGATACCCTGGTTTTGCTAAATAAAGATAATAAATTCATGAAATCATTTGACCAAATCGCTAAAAACCAGTTTGATTTCGCCATTATCAATCAAGCAGATGTGAACGCAACAAAAATTAATGAATTAGATAGAGGGTATAAATTTATGTATTCCCTTAATTCCAGGCTTATTACTCACAGCAAAAAGGAAATCTCTCCCTTTACAATGTCATTAAAGATGCATCAACCCGGGCTGCATAATATTTATAATGCCTTAACAGCCATTACAATCGCCCTTTATTATGATACAGCAAAAGAAATTATCCAGGATTTTTTAAAGGAATTTAAGGGGATCAAAAGAAGACTTCAGTTTGTCTGCGAAGGTAATTATACTATAATTGATGATTACGCCCATAATCCCAAAAGTTATCAGTCAGTTTTAAAAGCTGTCTCCCGGATGAGATTTAATAAACTAATAATCGTCAATTCAATCCGAGGGAATAGAGG
>JBNJDR010000113.1:0-2985 GCA_051745085.1 Bacillota bacterium
ATCCTGGGGTTTATTGACTATTGGTATTAAAAGAGGTAAGCCGCCGGCATCAACTATTGCCTTTACATAATTACAATTTATTGTTCCATATTTTGAATTAGATTTATTTTTCTCTCTTCTGAAAAGGGTAACTCCGATGACTGGTTTACTCATTATTTTAACCTCCATAATACTCAAGATTATTATATATTAACTATAATATTAACAGAATTCTTTTAATTTTACCAATAAAAATGGAGGAACTTTTTCTTTCACCTAGAAGTTATACTAACATACAGTAATAGTTATTAATAAATTATTTCTGATTAAAGGGGTTGTAATTTTAATGGAGGATAAATATAAAAAGATGTATAAACAGTTATTCCATAATCCGCTTAAAGCAGTGGCTTTTCATGAGATGGTTTTTAATGAGCAGGGGGAGCCAGTGGATTATATATTTCTTGAGGTTAATCAGGTGTTTAAAGATCTAACAAAATTAAATTCTGAAAAGATTATAGGCAAAAGAATTACAGAGGTTATTCCAGGTATCAAAAAGCAGACTGATTTTATTGATATCTATGGAGAGATGGTAGCTAAAGGTTCCTCTCTTGAGATTGATAAATATTCAAAACCCCTTGATAAATTTTATAGAATTTCAGCTTTTACTGTTGAGGATAATAAGTTTATAACAATCTTTTCAGATATTACTGAAAAGAAAAGATTGGAAACTGATTTAAATCAGATAAATCAGGAATATAAAACAATCTTTGAAAATCTGGATATAAGTTTTTCACTTATAGATGTTAAAAGCAAGAATGATTTAAGATATCAGCGTTTTAGTGCTAAATTGGAAGAAGAAATGGGCTTAAATAATAGAGAAATTCAAGATGTTCCTATAAAAAAATTGCTTAAAGGTGAACAGGGAGAAAAAGCTTATAATATGGCTAAAAAAGCTGTTGAATTAAAAGAAACAGTAATTTATGAAGAAAAAATAGCCCTAAAGGCAGAAGAAAAATACTGGTTGAATAAATTTTCGCCGGTAATTATTGATGGTCAAGTGGAAAAGATTGTTGGCAGTACAGTTGATCTTACAGATACAAAACAATATAAGAAATTACAGGCAATTTTTGATTCTTTTGATGATTTATATTATGTGATTACAAGACCAACAGAGGATAAAAAGGATGCTATTATTAAAGAGGTAAGTCCAGGAATTGAAGAGGTTTTTGGTTATACTCGAGAAGAAGCAATTGGCCAAAAAATTTCCAAAGTTTATTTACCAGATGACCTAAATTCAATCGTGAATATTCATAATTTAATTAAAGAGGGTAAAAGTTTTAAAAGGAAAACATATTTTAAGAGAAAAGATAATTCCAGCTTTCCTGCTTATATTAATATCTATCCCTTTAAGTCGGCTGATGGTGAAATTGATGTTTTAGCTGTTGGTATTGATATCAGTGAAATAGAAGCAGCCAGGGAAAAACTAGAAATAAATCAATTTGCAATAGATAAGGCAGCCATGATGATTTATAGAGTTACTCCTGCAGGGGTAATAGAATATGTAAATCAATCAGTAGTAGAAAGATTAGGCTATAAAGAGTCTGAGCTGATTGGGCAAAATGTTTATGATTTAATTGTTGAAAAACCTAAAGTTCGGCAAAAATACTGGAAACGTTTAAGAGCAAATGGGTCTCTTTCATTTGAAAGTAAAAATATTACAAAAGCTGGCGATATATTTCCGGTTTTAATTACAAGCCATTATTTAAAAGTTAATAATAATGAGTATGAGTTTAGTTTTGTTCAGGATATTTCAAAAAGAAAAGCCCAGGAGCAGGAACTTTATTATATGAGTTTGCATGATAAACTAACTGGTCTTCACAATAGAGATTATATTGAAAATAAAATTCTTGATTTAAATCAAGAAAAGTATCATCCTATTTCGATTATTATGGTTGATATCAATGGGCTTAAGATTATTAATGATTCTTATGGTCTTGATAAAGGAGATCAGATATTAAGAAATGTTGCTGGAATTTTAAAGGATTCTATCAGAACCAGTGATTTTCTGGCCCGCTGGGGTGATGATGAGTTTCTTATTATTTTACCTGAAACTAAGAAAAGTTCTGCTTTAAAAATTAAGGATAGAATAAGTCTTAATTGTAATAAAATTAATGAAAGAGATGAGGTTCCAATTACATTAGGTGTAGGTCTGGCAGAAAAAAGTATAGTGGAGACTGATCTTTTAGAATCTATTCATTATGCTGATGATCAGATGTATAAGAATAAACTTACTGAAAGTCATAGCAAAAAGAATAAACTGGTCCAGAATTTATTAAATACATTATCTGTAAGAAGTGATGAGACTAAAGAACATGCCGTTAGAATGACAGATCTTGCTTTTAAGTTAGGCTATAAAATTAATTTGAATGATGATGAATTAAACAACCTAAATCTTCTGGCAACCCTTCATGATATAGGAAAGGTTACAGTTCCAGAGGCGATTTTAAATAAACCAGGAAGCTTAACTGATGAAGAATGGGAAGAGATTAAAGCACATCCTGAGAGAGGTTATAGAATAGCTGCAGCCACTGAAGAATTCACCTCAGTTGCAAAATATATTCTCCACCATCATGAACGCTGGGATGGCAGAGGTTATCCTGGTGGTCTGGTAGGCGAAGAGATTCCTCTGCTTTCAAGAATTATTACAATTGTAGATTCTTTTGATGTTATGACTAATGGACGGCCCTATAAAGAACCGATGTCTCAAGAAGAAGCACTTAAAGAGATTAATGACTGTGCTGGAACTCAGTTTGATCCTGACCTTGCTGATGAGTTCATCAAAATATTTGGTAAATAAATTTATGTTTAAGTTTAGAACCCTTGCTTTTTTAGCTGGCATATGTTATTATACATATTGTTGAAGATATGCGCCCGTAGCTCAATTGGATAGAGCGACTGATTACGGATCAGTAGGCTGGGGATTCGAGTTCTCCCGGGCGCACCATT
>JBNJDR010000114.1:0-2966 GCA_051745085.1 Bacillota bacterium
AGATTATCCTGGCCAGGGAAAAGGAAGGGTTACTGAATAGACTGCTATCTAAGTTAAATGAAAATTATCGAACTGCTCTCTATCTACAGCATTACGAAGGGATGTCTTACAGCCAGATTGCCACGACCCTCGGACTTTCCCCGGGACAGGTAAGAATGTTCATATATAGGGGGAAAAAGAAATTGAAAAATATGTTAGAGGAGGAAACAGCCAATGACCGGGAATAAAAAATACAGAACTAATACGTCTGATAGTGAATTCCTGCAGGGGGTTTACCAAAAGATAGACGAACTTCAGGCAGAAGAAAAAGAAATGGAGAAAATCCGAACTTCCAGAAGAAAGATCTGGAAAAAGAAATTGATCTGGGCCTTTATATTTCTGCTGATAAACCTGCCTTTTGCGGTCATGTTACCTGAAATGATAAGAACGAATAATCAACCCCTAATTTACGGCTGGTCTTTTCTTCTCATTACATCGGGTAGTTACTGGCAGTATAGTTTAGAAAACAAGGAGAGATGTTGATGCAGATTGAAGTAAATAATATCAAAAAAACTTACGGGAAAACAGAAGCATTAAAGGGTATAAATCTTACGATCGATAAAGGAATGTTCGGTCTTCTGGGGGCCAATGGAGCCGGGAAAACAACATTTATGAGAATTTTGACGACCATCCTCCAACCGAGCTCGGGATCAATATATGCGGACGGCAGGGATATAAAGGAGATCAGGGATTTCAAAAATAAAGTTGGTTATCTGCCCCAGGAATTTTCTTTCTATCCCCAGCTGACGGTTTACGAAGTTATGGATTATCTTGCTCTGCTCGGCGGTAGCAAAGACAGCAGTTATAGAAGGAAATTAAACAGCGAACTCCTGGAGAAAGTTAATTTATTACAGCACAAGAAGGTTAAGACGCGAGCTCTTTCCGGAGGCATGAAAAGAAGACTGGGAATAGCTCAGGCTCTAATCAACGATCCTGAACTCCTCATTGTTGATGAACCAACCGCAGGACTGGATCCCGAAGAGCGGGTCAGGTTTAGAAACATGCTTTCTGACCTTGCTGCAGATAGAACGGTTATCCTTTCTACACATATCGTCGAAGATATTAAGTTCACCTGTAATAAGATGGCTGTTTTAAAAGAAGGGAATGTCATCTATCAGGGTAAAATAAATGAAATCGTGGATAAAGCTAGCGGAATGGTCTGGGAGGCAGAAATCACCCCAGCAGAGTTAGGTGAGGTAAGAAACAAGTATAATGTTATCTCTTACCGAGCAGAAGGGGATGCATTTATCCCCAGGATTCTAAGTTCCAGTAAGCCGACTTTGCAGAATATAAAAGAAGCAAAGCCCACCATTGAAGATTCCTATATGGCCTTGATGGAAGGTGAGATCGAATGAAATTTCTTAATATAATGCAGAAGGAAATGAAATATCAGGTTAAAGGGATAGTATTCTGGCTCATCATAATTCTAACCGTATTTTTCCTTTACACCCAGTTTGGGGTAATAAGTGAAAGTGACGTAAAGCTGGAGCGAAGCATGCAGAGTGTAACTAGAATACAACCAGCCCGGGAGCTTGATTATTATTCTGAGCAGCTGCAGGCCGACCTGGAGAGAGGGCAGATCAGCCAATACGAGATCACCGAAAGCAGGACAAATTTATCCAGTCAGGCTGAAGAGAAGATGACAAGTATTCTAGCGGAACTAAAGGCAGATGATCAATCCTACTATAGTGAATATAATGCTGCTTTAAAAGAACTTGATCAGGTTCTTGGTGGAGAAACGATTTACAGCGTAAAATGGAGGAAGTATACTTTCGCTAATGATCTATCTCCTACCGAAGAAATGAATAATATTAAAAATCGGCTGCAGAATGACGCAGAAAATCAAAGCACACTCTTATATGGCGTTGCAGAAAATATTAAACCTCTACCCGCAGAGGCCGGTGCTAATATGAAAAGTATCTTAAAAACGATAAATAATCAGGAAGCTGGAGTAGAAACATATAACAGCATTAGAGAAAATTTAAATAAAGTTGATCAAATTGCAGGAGGAAATACTGTTTACGGAGAAAAGTGGAGACAGATCCTGGTCAGGGAAGAATTATATTATCAGCAGGCGCTGAACGAGTTAAACAATAAGTTGGAGCAGGGTTTAACGGCCAGCTACGGCAGATTATTTTCGGACTATCTCGGGATTACAGCCGGCTTCTTCCCTATCTTCATCGGGGCTTTTCTTCTGAGCAGGGATAGGCGCACGGGGATGGAGGAATTGATCAGAGCCCGTAAAGTTAACCCCTACTTCTACGTCGGCGGGAAGATAGTTGGTGTATTTTTGATCCTGGGAGCTTTTTACCTCCTGCTGTCATTACTTCCAACCTTTAATTTATACCAGATAAGCATGGAAAATGGCTGGGATTTTCACTGGTTCGGCGTTATCAAGTACGTGGGGGCATGGATATTACCCAGTTTGCTCTTTGTCTTGAGTGCCACTGTTTTTGTCAGTGAATTTACCGGCAGTTCCCTGGTGGCCGTTGGTGTTCAGTTGATCTGGCTATTTAGAAGTATGCTGCCCTTAAAAGGAGATTATTCGTTAACAAAATATATAATCAGATTCAACACTGCTGGCAGCCATGAACTTTACAATAACGTCTGGTCCAATATTTTAAATAATCGCTTGTTCTTTCTAGGTTTATCGTTCGCTCTAATTTTGTTGACGGCTAAAATCTGGCAGAAAAAAGATGTTGCAGATTCGGGGGGATACCATGTCCTTGGCCGTCTTTTTAAATCATAATTTTAAAATTTTATTTAGAAAAAATGTTCTGGCAGGCCTGGTTTACGGTCTGCTGGTCCCTTTTATGTTTAATTTGGCTCATCCTGTTATGATAAGTGAAGTTTATCTCGCCCCGGTAGGGATAATCTTTTTAACGATGATACCGGAGATTGATAGAGAAGACGGTATGAATGAATTT
>JBNJDR010000115.1:0-2963 GCA_051745085.1 Bacillota bacterium
GAATACACAACTTGAATCATCGTCACCTAAATCCTTTTCTAAAGCTGCCGCTATTCTAGTGGTAAAACCACGATTAATAAAATCTATAGCATCAGAGCACTGAACTTCATTGTCAACCCTTATACAGCGACCACATAGGATACATTTATCTGGATCATGAACTATAAACGGGTTATTATTCTCTATTTCAAAACGGCTATCTTTTTTAGCTCCAAAAGAAGATTCCTGAATATCATACTTATATGCCAAGTCCTGAAGTGTACAATTACCATCAGCCTCACAAGTCATACAATCCAATGGATGATCACTTAAAAGCAGATCAACAACGCTCTTTCTGGCTCTCTCAACTCTCTCATTATCTATATCTATCTTCATACCATCATTCACTTCTGTAGAACATGACGGTATCAATTGCTTTGTTTCTAAATCCTCAACCAGACAGAGCCTGCATCCTCCACTAATACTCAGTTCAGGGTGATAACAGAGAGTCGGTATCTCCATACCCTGAGCCTTCGCAGCTTCCAGAATAGAAATGCCATCTTCTACTTGATATTCCTTATTATTTATAGTAATTAAAGCCATATTTCACATCCCCTTTAAGAATTACTTAACTGAAAAATAGCATCAACTGGACAGATTTTAGCACAGGCTCCACAACTTATACAATTTTTTTCATCTATAGAATGGACCTCATTTCTTTCTCCAGAAATAACATCTACTGGACATTCATCAACACAGGCTGTACATCCAATACATATTTCCGGATCAATCCTATAAGGAAGTGCAAGTCCCTGGCACCTTCCAGTTGGGCAATAACCATCATAAATATGGGCTTCATATTCATCTCTGAAAAAACGTATTGTACTGAGTACTGGATTAGGTGCAGTCTGACCGAGACCACATAATGAAGTCTCTTTAATTCTTTCTCCTAACCCCTCTAAAAGATCTATATCACCTGGTTCACCATTACCTTCAGTAATTCTTTCTAAAATCTGAAGCATTCGTTTAGTACCTATCCGGCAGGGAGTGCATTTACCACAGGATTCATCCTGAGTAAAGTCTAAAAAAAACCTGGCAACATCAACCATACAGTTATCTTCATCCATTACAACTAAACCACCAGAACCGACAATAGCCCCAGCCTCATCTAATGATTCATAATCTATCTCTAAATCTAAATATTTAACTGGAATTGTACCCCCTGAAGGCCCGCCAATCTGAACAGCCTTTATTTTTTTATCATCAGAAATACCTCCAGCAATATCGTAGATAATTTCTCTTAAAGTAGTTCCCATTGGGACTTCAACCAGGCCAGTGTTAACAACATCACCAGCAATCGCAAAAACCTTGCTCCCTTTACTTCCTTCAGTCCCAATCGAGTTAAACCAGCTGCTCCCACGATTAATTATCACCGGTACAGCGGCTAAAGTCTCAACATTATTAATAACAGTCGGTTGTCCCCAAAGACCCTTATCAGAAGGATAAGGAGGCTTAGGACTTGGCATTCCTCTTTTTCCTTCTATTGAAGCTATCAATGCTGTTTCTTCGCCACAAACAAAAGCTCCAGCACCTACCCGAATCTCAACATCAAATGAAAAGTCCGATCCAAATAAATTATCACCTAAATAACCTCTATCCCTGGCTTGATTTAAAGCAATCTCTAAGTTTTTAATAGCCAGCGGATATTCAGCCCTAACATAAACATAACCCTGCTTGGCACCAATAGTATAACCACTTATAATCATTGATTCAATTACAGTATGAGGATCCCCTTCTAAAATACTCCGATCCATAAAAGCCCCTGGATCACCTTCATCAGCATTACAAATAATATATTTATCTACAGCATCTTTGGCATAAGTAAATTGCCATTTCAAGCCAGTCGGAAATCCAGCTCCACCTCTACCTCTTAAACCAGATTCTTTAATTTCATCAATCACTTCAAGTCTACTCATCTCATTCAAAACTTTTTCAGCCGCTTTATACCCTTCTTTATCAATATAATCATCAATATTGCCTGGATCTATAATCCCAATATTTCGAAGAGCTATCTGCTCCTGACCTTTTATAAAATTAAGTTCAGTATATTTTTCAACCTTATGTCCTTCCTCTTCCATTAAAAGTTCATCAACCAATTTCCCCTTAATTAAATGATCATCAATAATTTTATCAACATCTTCTATTCTAAGCTTACCATAAAAAGTCTTTTCAGGCATCACGATAGCTATAGGACCTAAACTACATGGACCAACACAGCCTGTCTTCTTAATAACTGTTTTAACTCCAACATCCTCTAGAAGGCCACGTTCATCTAGACCACTTATGAAAGCCTGCTCAATCTCTTCAGCACCAGATGAAAGACATCCAGTTCCTGCACATATAAAAACTTCTCTTGAAACCATTATGCCCCCTCCTGACCGGTTCGTTGATATTCAGACAATATTTTCGGAATATCTTTTTCCGATAAATTACCATAAACTTTATCATCAACCATTAAAACAGGTGCCAGACTACAAGTACCAACACAGCGAGTAACTGAAAATGTAAATTTACCATCGCTGCTGGTCCCACCCTTTTCAACATTTAACTCTTTCTTAATTTTTGCCACAAGCTCCTCAGCTCCTTTAACATAACAGGCAGTTCCCAGGCAAACCCCTAAAATATGATCCCCCTGAGGCTCTGTTGAGAAAAACGAATAAAAACTTATGACACCTGTTATCTTACTTAAAGGCAGCTTAAGTTCCTTGGCAACATATTTCTGAATATCTTCAGGTAAATATCCTACCGTCTTTTGTATCTCATGAAGAACAGGTATTAGACTACCTCGTTTACTCTGATACTTTTCGATAATTGAATCTAACTCTTTAAAGTTATCTGAACACACAAAATTACCCCCTTCTCAATACGAATCCATTATTCTTTAAGCTCTTCGATTCTCTTTAATACCTTTTCTAGCTTCTCTT
>JBNJDR010000116.1:0-2898 GCA_051745085.1 Bacillota bacterium
AAATCTTAATTTGACCCCTCATCTGGCAGAAAGCTATCAGGTTGGTGAAGATGGTTTAGTTTATGAGGTTAAGTTGAGAGAAAATGTTGAAATGCACAACGGTCAGACCATGGATGCTGATGACGTAGTGGCTTCCTTTAGAAGGTGGCTGGAGCTGAATAATGGCGGCCAGTTGGTCGAACCATATTTTGACCGGGTAGAAAAAGTGGACAGGTATAATATCCGTTTTGAATTTGACAAAGCCTATGCTCCATTTTTAAATATACTTGCTTCACCTGTTTCCAATCAGAAGTTTGTGGTTAGAGCAGAAGAGGTTGTAGAAGAATTTGGCTCTGATGTTATTGATCGCCATGTTGGTACCGGACCTTATAAATATGAAGAGTGGGTGCCCGATCAGAAGCTGATTTTAACTCGCTTTGAAGATTACAGTCCGAGTTCACGAGAAGGCTCATTTTTTGCAGGTGAGCGGACTGCCTATTTAGATGAGATTGTTTTCAATTTTATTCCTGATGCTCAAGTTAGAGTTTCTGGAGTTCAGACCGGACAGTTCCATTTTGCAGAAGAGGTGCCCAGAGATCAGCATCAGATCTTTGAAATGGACCAGAATATAGAAAATGTAATTATTTATCCAGATCGGATGTCAATGCTTATTTTTAATAATGCAGAAGCACCCTTTGATAATAAATATGCCCGTCAGGCAGTAGCCTATGCTTTAGATTTTGAGGAGCTTGGGTATGCAATGATTGGAGATGAACAGTTCTGGCGTCTGGAAGCTGCTCTGCATGAGGAAGGAAACCCCTGGCATGTTCCTGATGCCGGTGAAGGGATCTACGGAGTTTATGATCCGAAAAAGGCCGAAGAGCTTTTGGACCGTGTTGGTTATGATGGTCAGCCGCTTGTGATTTTAAGCGGTCAGGACAATGAGATGGAAAGACAGGGAGCTATAGCCATTCAGGATCAGTTGGAGCAGATCGGAATTGAGGTTGAGCTGCAGTTATTTGATCGTCCGACTGTAGTAGAAAGAAGAGCTAATAAAGAAGGCTGGCATATGCATCTATCTCCATTTATTAAAGTAGTGCCTGACCCTCAGATTCACCAGGGCTGGACCGGGACCAATAAATGGATCAGCAACTGGGACAGTGACGAATCAAGAGAGATGGATCAGATTTTTGCAGAAATGCTGACAGAAGTTGATCAGGATAAAAGATATGACATTATGGAAAGAATGCAGTCAGAACTATGGGACTCTGTTCCTTACTTTAATATCTTAGATTACAGCCGCCTGCATATTAGAAGAACAGAACTTAAAAACTTTCAGTCAGGCTGGCAGCCGTTCTTCTGGAACACTTATCTTGAGTAATTAAAATGAACCGTACATGCACCGTGAACCTGTCGAATTTTGCAGAAAAATAGCATAAATAATAAAAGCAGCAGTTTTGAGGAGAGTTAACCCCACTAAACTGCTGCTTTTCTAGTTAAGTCGACATAAATCGACAGGTTCACGGTGCATGCACATATACCTTAAATTATTCTGCTTTTGGAATTTTATAATCAATTTTTGTAAAGAAATTACCGAGTAAAATTGAACTGATAATTACCAGTGGTAGTGAAACACCAATTCTAATTGCAGTAAACTTTATTCCTAAAATTGAAGCTTCCATTATACTCATCGGAATCATCACCAGTGAAGCTGCGGTGACATAGGTAAAGATGGAAGAATAATTGGCCCCTTTATGATATAAGGTATTTGCTACCGGAAAGGCAACAAAGGTTCCTCCAACAGTGGTAGCTGCCAGCAAAATAGCATAGATATATTTTTTAAAACCAGAAGTATGACCAAAGTTATTTTCAATACTTTCTCTGCTGACCCAGACATCAAATAAACCAATTAGTACAAAGGCCGGTGGTAAAAGTGAAGCCATATCACGGGCAAAAATCATAAAATTAGAACCGATTCTTTCTCCTAAATCAAAATTAAAAAAGTAAGATCCGGCAATAAAAGCAACAAATATTGCAAATATAATATAATTTAACTTATTGCTGTTCTTTTTTTTCTTATCCATTATATTAACACCTCTCCATATAAGACTCCTGTAGCAACCGCTATTAAAGCAGAGATTATAAATCCAGCAATATTCCGCCAGATTGTAGCTTTAATACCTAGATATTCTTTTTCTACTGGATAAGTTGCTACCCCAACCAGCATTAAAGTTGTGATAAAGGCAGCGACAACCATGTAATTAACTCCCTTGGAAACTAAAATACCTGCCAGTGGATAAGCGATAAAGCCCGGCATCATAGTAATTGAACCGATTATCAGGCCCATAACAAGCCCGATTAAGGGTGCCTGTCCGCCGAGATAGTTAATAATAAATTGATCTGAAATCAATAGAATAAATGATAAAATAATTAATAATTTAAGATAGGTTCCCAGAATTTTAGAAAATTTCTTCCAGCCAATTTTAAGGCCCTTAACTGTTTTTTCTCGATCTGCAAAAAATGAAATTATAATTGCAATTCCAGCAATATAATAAAGTGTATACATTTATTTCCCTCCTTGATAATACCCTTATGGGGTATCTTTGTATTTATCTTATGCTTAAAAGAGAAGAAAAAAAGTTAAGCAGTTTACAATTAGCAAAATTATATTTAAAAAATACAATACAAATTGGAGCAGACAAAAAATCTTGCAAAATCGTGCTGAAAAATATATACTTGTGATAGTATTATTTATTAATCTAAGGCATAATATAAGAATATAAGGAGGAATTTAGATGTCTGCAGAAAAAAATGTTCAATCACAGGATGATTTAAGATTGAAATTAGACATTAACAATGTTTTTGAGGGAACTATTGGTAAGGAACATGGAATGACATTAGAAGAAATAGAGGCAGCAA
>JBNJDR010000117.1:0-2880 GCA_051745085.1 Bacillota bacterium
CCGGCCCAGTACAGGATGCAGGGCTTCTTCGGGGCTTCTTCCATCCAGTTCGAGCAGCTCTATATCTTCATTATGCATAAGTTTAAACGTGCCTGGAGAGTCATCAACTTCTCTAAACATATACTGGTTGCTAACAAAGAGGGTATGACTTGTCCCCATCTGCCTGCTGCCGAGGGAAAAGTGGGTATCTTCAATAAATCTTAGCGCTTTATAGAGCATATTTAAGAATTCTTCAATATCAATCCGGTCCGAGTCCGCAAATTCAGCTAACTCGGCCTCTACTTCCGCCTTTGCCTGGTCAAATCTTTCATCCCCTCCATATAGCTCATATCCAGCATATCCATATTTTAAAGTCCAGATAAGAAACTCGAGGTCTTCATAGGCTTCCTCACGGGAAATGTCTTCAGGCTCTTCAATCCACCAGCTGGGTCGATTAGGGGCAGGCGAGTTCTTTTTGCCCGTCAATTCCTGATAGAATTATTCGAGCAATAGGTCAGCCAATTCCTTTTCGTTAAAATCATAAAGATAATTCTCCAGGTAATCATCACCGACAGCAGTTTCATAATCTGCTTCCAGCATTTCCAACCGGTTACCAGCAGCAAGCTGAAAGAGGTCAACATCAGCTGCTTTGAGACTGCGGCCTGGTAAGAAAATAAGGCTAAAGATAAAGATTATCAAAAAAAGCTTGATGATCAGTCTTACAATCATATGCTATCAATCCTTCGTTATAAATTTTCCAGGTCAATTTCCACATCAGCATGTTCGGTGCCGATATAGATAAGGTTTCTGCCCTCGCCGGTTCTGGCAGTAAATCTTTCTTCGTTTCTTAGTTCCTCTTCCTTTAATTTATAAAACATTATCTGAGGGCCAGCTTGATACCTGATCCGGCCAAATTTACTTGAGAGATCAAATTCGTAACCCGCAGCCTGAGCTATCAGGCCCAGCTGGACATCGGCGAAACTAGAGTTTATCCTAATTGGAGCTTCCGCCTCCGAGAGGCTTATTCTGCCGTGGCTTAACTTAAATCGACTCTCTTCCGTTAACCCCCGAAGGTTAATATGAGAATGTCTACTATCCAGCCGTATTCTCCCTGCGGCAGATGTGATTTCTATGGTATCATGGGCTGAATCCAGGTTTATATCGCCCCTCCCCTGCTCTATTGCAATTTCGGAATGCTCGGAGTAGAGGTTAACCGGACCTTCATATTCCTTAAGCTCAAGATGGCTGTGAGCCAGGTCCAAAGTTTTTCTGCCTCCAATATCAGTCAGGATAACCTCTTTACAATGGGCCGCTGTTACCTCCAGGTCTCCCTGTAAATCAGCAGCTCTAATACTGCCGTGCCGATTGTCCAGCGCTAAATCCAACCAGTCAGGGATGACCACCAGATAATCAACTATTACCCCCCTAATCCGGCCAGGCCGAGTGCTCCTTTCCCGCTTTTCCAATTCAAGCAGGTTGGCCATGGATTTAACCATGATCTCAACTTGCTCCAGATAATCTTCTGCCACCTGGACATTATCCTGAGCAGCCAATACTGTAATCTCGGCAGAAATTGTAATTCTGTCGGTCTCTTTGCTTCTCACCTCAATACTGCCGAAAGGGTTAACCAAACTGAGCCGAGAAAAATCTTCCACTGCAAAATCAAACTTTTCCTGTCTTTGGACAGCGGTCATATTCTCCCGGGAGAAATCAGAATGAGAAAATAGCTGGCTCACCTGCTCTAAAATAGACTGAAATTTTATCGCCTCTGCTTTCTCGGAAAAATTAACTAAGACAGCCGTAACCACTAAAAATATTATTATTAGTAATTCTCTCTTCATGTGAAATGCTGCTCCTTTACTTGTAAATTTGGGTTAAGCTTATATATTATTACAAAAAAATAAGGCTCTATCTCTTATCGTAAAAATAGAGCCTTCATATATTAATAGGATATTTACAATTTGTCCTAAAGATTGTTCCAGCGGGTAATTTAGGCTTCTTTTGATAAATCATGTTTTCATCTCACTCCACCTCCTCACAATACCGGCATTAGATGTACATCATATAATCTCCAGTTTCTTTTAATACTTTTTGAATATTTTCTTCTCTAAAATCAGTCTTATTTTCTCTTATCTGATGATTTCTCTGGAATAAACTATTTCGTAATTTCATTATCTTTTCATCTCCTTTTATTTTAAGTAGTCTCTACATGAAAGATAGATAGTCTCTACATTCTTGCAAACACTTATTAATATGCTCATCTCGAAATTTATCTTGATTTATATTTTTCATTATCTCGTCATTTTTAGATTTTAATAAGTCGTGGAGGATTCCCATCTTTTTCACCCCCTTAAAATTTTTGCCTTAAAGATAGTTCAAGTAGCTGTCGTTTTGTCTCAAAGCCTGCTGAACGTTGTCTTCCCTGGCCAGTTTACTAGCATTTTCTCTGTCATATTCCTTTCCAGTTGAGAAAAGTAATCTTTTTAATGCATCCATGTATTTCAGCCCCTTTCTTTATTATGTCTTTATTATATTCTATAATTTAATAATTGTCAAGCATAAAATTAATATTTTTAATAAATAAATTAATATTTTTAATTTATTGGATAAAATAATATGACTTTAGATAAATTATACAGTTAGTTTATATTAGCTATAAACCTTTAAATATCAAGGTTTATAGCTAATATAATTAGAATTTTAACAAATTATATTATAAAACTTATCCCAAAAAAATTAATAAAAATATTTATTATCTTATTAAAATTAATATTAGATTTAAATATATTAATATTGATAAAGCATATTTGCATACAAAAAGCCCGACCTGGTATCTCCAGATCGGGCCATCTCATTTTAAACTATAATGTTATTTCTACCGACAGTAAGTTCCACTTCTGC
>JBNJDR010000118.1:0-2797 GCA_051745085.1 Bacillota bacterium
CCTATCAATGTTAAGATATTC
Source organism: Bacillota bacterium (assembly GCA_051745085.1). Taxonomy (GTDB): domain Bacteria; phylum Bacillota; class Halanaerobiia; order Halanaerobiales; family Halarsenatibacteraceae; genus Halonatronomonas. Next base: position 22 of record JBNJDR010000118.1, read on the forward strand.
AAATTTCATCCCGAGAAAGATTATATCATCTAGAATATCTTCAGACTGATCGGCTATTTCATCTAAAGATTCTACCAGCCGCAGGATATCACCTCTGGTATGAGGCATTAAGGAGCCGTTAAATATTTCTGTAATGATTTTTCTCCTGCTTTTATCTGCCTTACTTTCATATTCATGAACTTTAGCTGATAATTCAGCAACAGGATCGGTTTCCCCTTCCTCAAGATATAAGTTCAGCGATTGGAAAGAGTAAGACAGGCATTCTTCGATATAATCGGTCAGAGTGATAAGTTCATCTTCAATTACAGCAAAGCCATTAAATGATGCTATCATTTACAGATATCCTCCTAGTTTAGAAATTCTGGTTTCACTTCCAGTTTTAATTATGCCATGACAGGGTTACAATTATGTTTAAGTTTTGTTAAATATTCGTTAATATTATAGCATATTTCACTTGTTTTTACAGGGTCTTATTTTTCTTATGTTAATTTTCTTATTAGGTATGGGTGATCGAAATGAACCTGCATAACAGCTAAAAAGCCCCTACTTGCGTAGAGGCTTAAGCTATGAAACTATTATATTTTCCTAGTTATTTTTCCGGGCCTGCTTCAAAGCCTTTTCTCCTCTTCTAAATTCAGCTACATTTTTCAGAGTGCCATTGATGGCCAGATACAATAAAGATTAAAATCCTAAACAATAAATCATAGACCTTTTAAATAAGTATTTTAAATGCAGAGCAAAGGTTAAGCCAACTGTTACGATTAGATGGTCATTTTTTCTCCGCGATTACCTCCCAATATGAATTGAACTGCTTTGTTCCCTCGTTATCCCAGTGATGTTCGTCTCTTGTCAAAGATAAGATCTTAAAACCTACCAGCAGATCTAGTAAATCTTCCGCAGAAATAAAATGATGAATATCGCCGGGGTGAACAGAATTCAAGCTTTCGTATGTCTGGGGGGCTACTTTTTTGCCGCTGCCATATTTGCCATCATCTCTGGTGGGGCAGGTGAAGAACAAAATACCCCCTTCTTTTAAATAACTTCGGCATAATTCAATTGCTTTTTGAAAGTCCTCCTGCAGCCCGTGATAAATAACATTATAACTCACGATGATATCAAAAGTATTGGGCTTGAAAATAGGTTTTAAGTAATTCTCCTCCATAATTTTGAGATCTAATTCTAGAGCATCCGCCTTGCTTTTTAATTCCTCTAAAGCCTGCCTGGACCTGTCCAGCGCTGTCACTGTAAAGCCTTCTCTGGCAAAGAGAAGGGAATGCCTTCCTATTCCACAGCCTAAATCTAACACCGCAGGCTGCACATTGCAATCACGGTTTTGCATAAACTCTACCACTGATTTAGCCGGTCTCTGCCAGTGAGCTAACTTCTTCTCCTCTCCCCAATAACGATCCCAGTTTGAATCCTTCATACAAAAAACCTCCTAAATAAAAAACTGATAAAATTCGTAAACAGATGCGGCCTGGATCAACCAATAAAACCACAAAAAAACACACCCCATACCGATAAAGACCGAGTGCAGTCTTTCGTAGCGAAGAAAATATATAAAGCCCAGAGTTATTAAAGTCACTAACCCCAGGACAATCAAGTCATGACCCCCGGGAGGGCGGCTGAGAACGAAGAGGTAATTTAAGTTACCCTGAACTATTTGATTGAAGGCAAGGATACCAAAAACATTGCTCAGAAATGAAAAATAGGCAGAGTCATCTCTGAGATCTTTGAGCCAGGTAAATTTCTTCCCTAATAAATATAGGGTAACGATCACTAAAAATATCGGAAGTATTAAATTAATCAACCCAACGATAAAGCCCAATACGGGATAAGAAAAATACATTATCATACTGCTGAGCAGTTGAATAGGTGATTCGATGGTGGAAAAGCCCATCAGCTCGGCCGTTGTAATATCCTCCACGGCGGCCGTATTTGAATAGTAGATATCCCGACCTCTGTCAACAATTTCGCTCCAGAATAAGAATCGTTCCTGCTCATGTCTTTCCAGATGGGGTCTTCTACTGGTAGAGAGGGCGGGAAACATCCTCTGGTTTCGGGACTCTGCTTCTGTATCAGAAAACTCATCCAGGTACAGGGCTGAAGCAGCTCCCTCTCTGCGGGAATAAACTAAGTCCATCCCCTTCTCACTCGCGGCCAGAGCGGGGTTGAAACCTACACTCCGGTCAAGCTGGTCGTAATCTCCATCCGCGTTAAAGCTGCCTATGTTGATGAATTCCCGCTCTTCTTCCTGGTCATACTGCACCCAGGACAGTAGTATTTGCTCTTCGAGTTGAACGCTATCGCTATTGGCAGTGCTGTTCCCGTAAGCCTCGCCTAATATTTTCTCGTTCCCCAGCTCTCCTTCCTCCAGATACATCTCGCCCACCTTGAAAAAGTAGCTATTATGCCGGGCCTCCTGACCAGATATGAACATGGTCTCCGGATTGCGCTCGTGCCAGTTTATGAATATTTTGTCTTCAACTTTGGCGATTTCTGGATACCGCACCCCCATCTCAAAAGGAAAAGTATAGTCAAGCAGCTCCTCCTGGTTTAAGGGATCAAAACCGATAACCGAAATAACCTCTCCCCCCAAACTCCTATCCCACTCAAGGAAAGCTAGGACGAGCATATCTCCAGACTCAACGTAACTCAAGGAACTGGAAAAACTGATATTATCTTTTAAATTAACCGGCTCGGTATCACCATCTAATTCATTAACAAAGAGACTCTGAGTCTGGGAACTATCTCCGGCAAAATAGAACAGGTAATC
>JBNJDR010000119.1:0-2791 GCA_051745085.1 Bacillota bacterium
TATATTCCTCTTTAGTCTCTATATCGATCGGGATCACATCTTGATACCTGGCTGTACCAACAATGACTGCAATTATTGATGTATCAAGCGTGGCAGCATATGCTGTGCTTTTCCCAAAAAAATTTTCATATGATCCCCATGACTTTAATAATCTTTCCCTCAAAAAGTTAGGGTTGTCATACCTGCCTGCCTGGAGATTTTTAATAAATACTGGATCAACTGGAACAATGTTATAATTGTCGATATCCTGTATTTCATAAGCATTATATCTTCTATAAAAATATTCATTTTCTTGATTGATTTTCTCATCGGCAAACCTTTGCAAGATATAAGCTTCAGCTCTTTTGCTTTCCATAGAGAACTCAAAATAATTGATACCTTTGCTTTTTAAATGAGTAAATAGTTCTCTCCGTAAAAATTCTATAAAATCATCATAGACTGAAACATCAGAGGGGCTCCCCATAATTGAGAAGCCCCCTACCGCATAGGAATAGACCAAAGCCAGGGAGGGATTTTCAAGATCATCAACCCAGACATCCCCTTCACATTCGCCAGCTGCTATTCCAGAAAAACTGGGGCTGCCCCTATATAATATATTTGAACACTTACTATAGTTAGGATTAATCACCTTTTTCATTTTTTTCACTTCCTCCAGCTTAAATCTATTTCTAGGCTTAATTTCTCCAATAAAATCTATAACATAATACTGCAGCTAATATGATCAAAATAAACGAACCGGACTGCAGCATCCGAAAATCAATCTGATAATCACTGGGACTATAACTCCCGGCCATGGCTGCTTGAAATGCTATCCGACCTAAGATCGGCATAACTAATTGAATTATCCTGGTTAAGATTAAGGTGACCAGGCCGATAATACCCACAATTCCCGAGATTATGAAAGCTTCTTTATTCATGCTACCTCCCCTTTCCCGTTAACTCTAACAATTTTTTGTTACGAATTCAAGCAATACCTATATCAATATACCCATAAACGTCCCAAATAAAATACTATAAAGGACCATCTCCATTTGAAATTTGATGAAAAACTTCTTCTTTAAATATTTTTTTTGGAAGTAAACAAATCCTTCAATATTATCTATAAAAGGGGCTGCGGCAGCTAAATGGGTATAGATAAAAACGAGCAGTCCGAAAAATACAAACTGCATTATAAAAGATAGTTCTTTTATCTCGCCCAGGAGAGGAAAGAGGACAACTGCCAGCAAGAAACCTCTCAAGATTTGAGCCGGCAGAAAGTACTTGCCTACATACCCCTTCTCCCTTTCATTGGACATATCCCGCAAAAAATCACAGTGCCGACTTTTCTTTTCGTATATGTCTTTACTAATCTGCAATGCTATCGCTCCTGCGATCATATAGGCCAGGCTGTGGGCTAATATGAAAAACAAAGTAAACTTGACGTATTCCATCTTCGTACTTCCTCCTTTGATTTCGTTCCAGCTGTAAAATATTTATTTTAAACTCCAATTATTAGAACTGGAGTAACTTTTTTACCCACTCAAATTTAAAATTACCTTTATGATCATCTCCTATAACCTTCATCTCGTATTTACCGACTTCATTTATTGTTGTTTCCTTCTGTGATCCCGCTTCTAACTCGAGAATTATATTTCCCTCCGGATCTATCAATTGAGCGCTAAGCGACCCTGCTTCAGTATCTGTGGTTAGTTTTAACATAATCCTGCTGTTTTTATCCATTTCAACTTTTTTATAATAGTTTCCAGAAAAAGTGCTATATGATCCTTTAATAGAGTTTTCTCCTGCATGGATATCACCCATTATTATCTTATAGCTGCCTCCCTGGGAACAACCAACTAATAAAATACCCAGTAAAATAACTGCAACTGACAAATATCCCGCTTTATATATTTTTCTTGAAGATAACATAATTTAATTTCACCCTTCGATGTTTAATTCACTTTTTAAGGTTAAATCATTGGCGATTGCAGTTTGTCTCAATTTTAAATATAACTCTGCATTGGTCGCATCATAATAAGGCTGGACAAAAAATATGCCAACTCCAAAAACTAATGAGCCCAGAATAAACCACCCCAGAAAAGATGAATCTAGGACAAAAATATCCCACTTTTCCCCTCTGGTCATTTCATTACTAAGTTTCACTGCCCGCCTGTGTCCTATTTCTGGATTATCAGCTAATAGATAGGGTACCATTCTATAGGCATAAAACTTGATAATTCCCGGGATTATTAATAATAATGTCCATAATATAAGATAAACACTTCTTAAAAGCATCGTTATAAAGACATTTATGTATCTGTTTTTCTTAAAAGCATAGCCTAAATTAGTAATATCAGATTCGCCCTCGGATAATTTTATAAAGTATTTCCTGCCCCCGACTTCGAAGGCATAACCAATAAACATTCTAATTAACACAAATAAAAGAATTACTGCTCCGACAATAAAAGCAATCCGATAATCAAGATTCAGAATATTTCCTGCCTCACTACCCCGGGCACTCCCGACTTCACCGTGGTTATGACTTCCCCCGGTAATTAAGATAATCAAACTAACTATAAAAGCCTGCCAGTAGTTTCCTTTTAAAACCTGTTTCGCTTTATCTTTCAACTCGGCTCTTTCCCACATAATAATCACACCTTATCTTATTTTTTTAGCTCTTCTTTAAGCTCTTTGACTTCTTTTCTTAATGAACCGACCTGGGCCAGAGCAGCTAAAGCAAAAACAAAGGCAATCGGAGCTAACCAACTTAAATATTCCATGATTTCACCACCTTTTTTCAAAATCCCAAAAA
>JBNJDR010000120.1:0-2754 GCA_051745085.1 Bacillota bacterium
GAGTTAAACTTTTTATGCTTTCTTTCGATAAAATCATTATAAAGGTAATTAGGGGGAGCTGCCCACATGAAATTTAGAGAAACATCTGAAGGGAATAATTTATTAATTAACTCGCTGCCGTTCTATGCGGCTTTAATAGATGAAAGCGGAGTTGTCACTCAAGTTAATGAGAACTGGCAGAAATTCATGAGCTTGAACCAGTTTGAATTTGCTCGAGCCGGTTTAGGTGAAAGATATTTAAGAATTATTGAGGCTGTTATTAAAGATGAAAACCAAAAAAGAATCAGGAAAGCTAAGACTTTACCAGGAAAAATTTCAGATAAATTAAAACAAGTATTATTGGAAAGATCAGAGAAAGAAACTTTGGTATTTTCTTTTACTTTAGACGGATCAAAACGCTGGTTTAAAGTAATAATGACTCCACATCGAGAAGGAGCTTTGGTTCTTCACGAAGATATTACCCAGCAGAGGCTGAGAAAAATTAAGGCTGATGCATTATTTGATAATAGCACCTCTGCTATAGTGGTTTTAGATGAAAAGGGGAGGATAACTGATATCAATAAAAAATTCAAACAGGTCTTTGGGTATGAACTGTCTGAATTAGCTGGAAAATTTGTCCTAGATGCTCTAGCTCAGGGGAAAATTAATGCCAGTGACGAAAGAATGACGGAGGAGCTTTATTTGGGTAAACAGTCAGAAAAAGAAGGTATCCGTTATAATAGAGAAGGCAGCCCTCGGCAATTTGTGATTAAGGGGATACCTATTATTGTGGATGAAGCATTAGCAGGTTTTTATGGTATTTATGATGATATTACTGCGTTGAAAAGAAGCAAAGAAAAATTAAATGCTATTTTTAAGTCATCTCTTGGATTGTATTATCTTATTACTGAACCCATTGAGGGAGGTGATGATGCTCTCATCAAAGATTTTAGCCCTGGGGCTCAGAAGGTTTTTGGCTATAATGAGAATGATATTCTTAAAGAGGATATCCTTAACCATCGTATTTCTAGCTTTATTCCTCCCAAAAGTATGTCCAGGATTAGAAAAATTCATCATCAGGTAGCTCAGGGCGTTGAGATAACTAGCAAATCTGATATAGTCTTAAGGGACGGTAAAGAATTTCCTTTTATATCTAACATTTTTCCGTTTAAATCCGGAGATAGAGAAAATCAGATTATTTCTGTATCGATGAATATTTCTGAGTTAGAACAGGCGAAAGAGGAACTTCAGGAAACAAAGAACCTTCTTTCCAGTATTTTAATGAGTATTCAAGATGGCATAAGTGTTTTAAATCCCGATTTAACAATTCGTTATGCCAACAAAACATTGAATGACTGGTATGAAGACGAGACTCCTCTTGAAAATAACTTGTGCTATCAATCATTTAATAATTTTACTGAACCCTGCCCTAACTGTCCCAGCTTGCGGGCTCTGGCCAGTGGAAAGGTTGAATCAGAAGTAGTCCCGGGTAAAACCGGATCAGCCCTGGAGTGGTTAGAAGTATTTTGTTATCCCATGATAAATGAGGCCACTGGTGAAACTGAAGGGGTGGTAGAATTTGTTCGAGACATTAGCGAAAGGCGGCGGCGGGAGAATAAGATTATTTATCTGAGTCGGCATGATGAGTTGACCGGCCTGCACAATCGCTTTTATCTGGAACAGGTATTAGCGGAATCAGATGGAGATGTAATCCCGACTAGCATAATTATGGTGGACATTAATGGCCTAAATATAATCAATACTTCTTATGGTCAGGATATGGGCGATACAATTCTCTGCCAGATGGCTGATGTCCTTGCAGATATAATAGATGTGAACGATTATGTAGCTCGCTGGGCCGGCGATGAGTTTATTCTATTTTTACCGGGCACGGAGCGAAAGGACGCGGAAGAATTAAGACATCTTATCCGGCAGCGCCTGGAAGATGAACCTGTAGCTGGTATACCTGTATCTTTAGGAATGGGTATAGCTGTTAAAACAAGCCGGGAACAAGATATCTTTTCAGTACTTCAGCAGGCAGAGAAGAGGATGCAGGATAACAAATTGACAGATGCTGCCAGTTCAAAAAATAAGCTTGTTCGTAACCTGGTTAGTACTCTGGAAACTAAAAGCCATGAAACTGCTGACCACGCTAATCGGATGATAAGATTTGCTTTAAAGTTGGGCAGAGAACTGGGTTTAACTGAAGAACAACTGAATCACCTTTCTCTGGTTGCCGTTTTACATGATATAGGTAAGGTAATGATTCCGGAGGATATTCTTACCAAATCTACCAAACTTGATGAGAAAGAATGGGAAATAATCAAAGAACATCCTGAGCGGGGTTACCGAATAGCAGCGGCAACAGAAGAATTCGCCCCGGTAGCTCATTATATCCTTCATCACCACGAACGCTGGGATGGCAAGGGATATCCTAAACAGCTAAAAGGTAAAGATATACCTTTGCTTGTTCGGATAATATCTATAGTAGATGCTTATGATGTCATGACCAACGGACGTCCTTACAAACAGCCTTTAAATAGAAGTGAAGCTCTGGAAGAGTTGAAAAGATGTAGCGGGAGCCAATTCGATCCTCAGTTGGTTGAAGTATTTATTCGCCTGTTTTCTGAAGAAGAAAAAACAGAATAGAATTAATTCTTTAATCTGGCAGGAATAGTTCGGTATTATCTCGAAATAATAATTAATATTAATAAGGAAATTTGTTAATATATGAGGATTTTTAGATTATGGATAATTGAGGGGGTAACTATTTTG
>JBNJDR010000121.1:0-2746 GCA_051745085.1 Bacillota bacterium
CCCTCATGAGCAAAAATGGCATTATTTTGTCCGTAAGATAAATTCTCCAGTAGTAAGGAATAGGAAATGTTTCTAGCTTCAGCCCTCTCTCCAGGCTCTCCCGTGGACGGGGAAGTATGGGAGAAAAATTCGTTCTCGTACATATCCTGAGAATGAGCAGCTGCCATATCTGCTGCCGGCATATGCCAGCTCAAAGGTTCAAGCCCATGTCTGACCCTAATGGCGTTTGTCAGATCCCGGAACTGATATCCCAGCGCCTCATCTACCTCGGCCTGCTCATCTTCTGAAATAGGATCGGGTTCAAAGTTCGGTTTTTTCCCCCGCCAACTTATTTCATAATTAAAATTTCCGGTGGCCAGGGTAGTTTCTATTTCAGAGATCAAAATAGCAGTTATTATTTCATCATCATGCAGATCAACAAAATAATGAGCAATCACATCCTCTTCTTCATGATAATGCATGTAAACAGAACCTCTATCTAAGTCAGGTACTTCTATCTGCAGAGTAGCGTTTTCATAATCTAAACTTATCTGCTCTTTCAGAGGTAATTGATCTTGTAGAAACATAAAGAGCTGTCCTACTTCTGCCTCTTTAAACCTCCAATTTAAGGAATTGCTGTATATGTTAACAACTTTTTCCTCAGCTACCCCGATCTGAAAGTAATTTTCATAGTCCTGATTATATATATACCAGCTATATCCGTAAGGGGTGGGAGCGACATAGGTAGGCTCACCCACCTGATCAATTAACTCTGTCCTGCTCATCCCCACGTTTAGCTCAGCGATAACGGCAGGGGTGATACCCTCCGCTCCTGCCGGCAGTATCGGCCAGCTAAGGACTAGCAGAGCTAAAAACATGACCCCGATAAAAATTTTTCTGGACGGAATGAACAGACTAATGTTCTTCATAATATTTGATCAAGGTGCTTTCTGGCTCATAGTTTTTACCCTTATACTCAAGTTCATACCTGGCATTGATCGCCTCAACTATTTCCTGATTAACCGTTTCCTGATCGCTTCCACTCACCAGATCTAAATACTTCTCCATTAATTCCCGATCATTCTGGATCATTAAAAATATTCTATCTGAAATATCCTTGTTAAATTTTTTAAAAATATCTTCAAAAAATCTTTCCATATCTTCGCTCATTTTTATCCACTCCTTAATATGAAAATCAGGTTTGCCGAACATACTACCATTTACCTTATATACTTCTTCATATTAATGAGAATTCCTTGTTTCTTTAAATAATCTCACCAACTCCGGATCAAGTTTTTTACCTGCCTGTTTATCTAACTCGAATAGAACCTCCTCTTTAGAGAAAATAGAGCGGGAAGAATCGAACCTGGTCAATTTTTCATATGCTTCAACGACAGCTATTATTCTAGAATAAAGAGGAATCTCTTCTGCTTCGATCCCCCGGGGATAACCAGAGCCATCCCAGTTTTCATGATGGGATAGGGCATATTCAGCGATGCTTTTTGTCTGAGCAAAATAATTTAAGATCCTATAACTGATAACTGGATGAAGCTTGAACTCCCTATATTCATTCGAGGTAAATTCATCCTCTTTATTCAATAGTTCGGCCGAAAGAGCTACCTTACCGATATCGTGAAATAAAGCTGCATCCTGGAGCTGCTTCAGAGCTTCACCTTCTAGTTTCATTTTTTTACCTAAAGCCAGTGCTAAATCAGCTACATTCTCTGCATGATCTTTCTCGCGCCTGCTTTTCTCGTAAAGTAGAGCAATGATTTTATCTACATTATCATTATCACTGCTCATTCTATCTGCTATCTTATTGGAATACATCTGGATTTCAGCATCATCTAATAGCTCACAAAATTCGCCTTCGGGCTTGGTTTTTGTACTGACCCCCAGAGAAATCCCAGCTGTTAAAGAAGCCAGGGCTTTACTAGCAAAAGTATCCTGAACTCTTGTAATAACTTGTTTAGCCCCCTCTTCGCCTGTTTGAGGAAGGAGAACAACGAACTCATCTCCGCCCCATCTGGCTATGATGTCATCATCTCGGCAGGCTTCTTTAAACGACTCTGCTGCCTGCTGAATTAGTCGGTCTCCTGCAGCATCACCAAAGATATCATTAGTAAGTTTAAGATCATTTAGATCAGCCATAACGATAGAAATCGGCAAATTGCGGGAAGTATCTAACCGGCTAAGTTCTTCTATAAAAAAGTTGCGGTTATATATTCCTGTTAGTGAATCATGAAAAATCAAATATTCTCTTTTAGCCTTCTCTTTTATCTTTTCTGTGGCATCCCTAAATATTATTACTTTACCCTTGATTTCACCTTCATTATTTTTAAGCGGGGAGACAGAAGCCTCTAAATAATATCTGCACCCATCTTTGCCAGTCAGGACTACCCCTTCTTCGATTTCCTGGCTTGTAAAACTGTCCTCGTTCAATTTGAAGGGATCGGCAAAGTCCACTTCAGCTGCGTGGCTTAGCTGCATTACTTTGCTGTAATGCTCCCCCCGGGCAGCTTCCTGCTTCCATCCGGTCAGGGTTTCGCCCGCAGGATTTAAAAATTCCACCTGCCCCGTAGAGTTAACTATCATCACTCCATCTGGAATGGACATCAGGGTTTGCAGGTACTTATTTTTATTCAGAAACGGATTTTTTTCTTCATTATAGTCTCCCATTACAAAGCTCCTTTATCATAGATCCTTATATTTGATACACCCAAAGTTACTGGGCAATATTACTGATCTCTTCGACCTCGGCCGCTGA
>JBNJDR010000122.1:0-2604 GCA_051745085.1 Bacillota bacterium
CCCCCATTGGTAATATCCTGATAGATCCCGGTGACAGACATAGGTCGCACTTTATCTTCAATAAAAAGCTCTACCGTATCACCGACCTTTTTCACTAACTCTTCGGCGCTCAAATATGAGAGGGCAATTTCATCCTCTTTTATTGGAGCAGATCCGGCAATGAAATCCAGGGGAAACACAGAATAATCACCCGTTTCTACAAAAATGCTTTCCGGGTACCCATCTGCATTGATAACATCAAATTTAGAAGTTATATATGGATTATACAGCAATACATCTGGATCATTTTTCAAATATTCCTGGATCTCCTCAAATCTAAGTCTAATATCCTCTGACTGCCTTAAATCCATAACAATATCACTTTCGGCCATCCCCATATAAGAAATTAATCTGGGTGAATTAATGGTGTTCAAGAAGTTCAGCGGTAAAATAATTATCGAAGTACATAAGATAAACACTAAAAATAAAATCGCATAAAGTTTAAACCTTATTATGACATCCCGCACCCCCAGAAAAATATTGGGCGGTAGTAAACTATTCTTAGATAAAGAAAACTTCCCTTGATTAGATATACTATTAGCGGTACTACCCATCCTGATCGCTTCAATGACCGAAATTTTTCTCAACCTCCGTAAAATGATCAAAGAGAAGACAGCAACTATTCCAGCAATTAGTAAAGCCGCCAGGAAAGCCAGACTTAACTCAAAAATGGTCTGCGGGGCCGAACCCATGTAGAGCATGATGTTTTTTGAAAAGACCTCATTTACTCGTAAAGATAAGAGGTAACCACTTAAACTTGCCAAAATAGCTAAAAATAAATATTTAGACAAATAGACTTTTTGGACCGAGGCAGGAGAGATTCCAATCGCTCTCATTACCCCGATATCTTTATAATCTTCTTCTATTGTTAAAATGATGATAAATCTCAAACAGAGCAGGGCAATCACATTTAATAAAAGGCTTATCAAAATGATAACAGAAGCTACTAAACCATCAGTTACACTGTTGACCAAAGTTAATAAGCCCCGATCTATAGTAGGTCCCTTTTTAGGTAAACCCGAGCTGTTATATTGATTACTGAACTGATTAAGATCAGCCAGATCGTGCAGTTGAAAGCTGATGAGATACTCTATTTCGCCTAAACTATTATTTTGCAGCACTGCAAAATCGCTATCACTTACTACAAATCGTTTCGAACTAACGATGGAGGGGTTCATCTGGACGTCCCTCACGAAATTCTTGATCGTAAACACGAATTCTTCCTCGTTATCCTTAATGATCATTTGATCTCCAGGAGACAAATTTCTTTTTTGCAGATAATGAATCGGGACGGCTATTTCACCCGGCGCCAACTCTATTTTTTTATTATCTAAATCCAGCAGAAAATCAAAAGCTTCATTTTGCTTTACAAACCCCATCTCCATAACCGAATCTTTTTCAGATGAGCCCCCGTTTATGTATATATTAGATCCGGGAATATTTATCATTTCTCCTGTCTGCTGTTTAGCCACTGAAGAGTTGGCCGCTGTCCATTCTTCTATTTCATTGTAATCTACATTTCCTGCATGATACTGGACAAAATGAGGGGCTGATGCCTCTGCAAATAAATAATCAAGCGAATTGCTAAGATCAACAAACATATTCGTCCCACTTGCCATCAATAAAGCAGATAGCATAATGAAAAGAAAAACTGTCCCCGTTATTACTTTCTTCTTTGCAAAGTCTTTTTTAAGTATTTTCCATATCATGCTTGCGCCTCTCCCTTTACAGTTTAGTTAAATCCCAAAATTAAATTTACAACCTTATAACATTATACCACTTTAAATCCAAAAAGACTTGGTTTTTGGCAGATATTTCTGGATATTGTGTAATTTTTCTTTTAGTTGGCAAAAAAAATAAACCTGCTTTTCAGCAGGTCATCTGAGCAACGACTCATTATATTTAGCTCTCTATATTTACTTCAAGAATTTCCTTGTATTTCAGTAAGTCATTAGCAATATTAAGATATTTTTCTTTATCTCTTCTTTCTAGATTGTACACCACCATTAATTCATTATTATCTCCGGCAACATTATTGCCGCTTTTTTTGATGGCAACGTTCTCGATCTTAATATTACTTGACTGCATAATATCAGTTATTTTATCAAGGATATCATTCTTATTATTTATCCGACATCTAAGTGTTTCATGCTTAAGCGAATGACTACTAAAATCAAAACTATTCAATAGATATAGAATGATAATAACCATTAAGGTAGAAGAAACTGCTAAAAAGTAATAATTCCCTCCAATTGCTAACCCTATAGCGGCTGTGGCCCATAAACTAGCAGCAGTCGTCAGGCCTTTAACGGAAAAGCCCTCTTTCATTATAGTCCCGGCTCCTAAAAAGCCCACCCCGCTCACGACCTGGGCTGCGATCCTCCCGGCATCATTTTCTACATGGATATCATGCATAGCAAGAGATATCATCATAATTATAGTTGCTCCCATACATACTAAAATATGGGTCCGCAGCCCGGCCGGTCTATCATGATGTTCTCTTTCGTATCCAATTAACCCACTTAAGAATAAGGCTAATACTAAGTTAATAATTATGGTTCTTTC
>JBNJDR010000123.1:0-2536 GCA_051745085.1 Bacillota bacterium
TGATGGTCTGGGAACAGTGTTAGTAAAGACTTCATAAAGATCACCGAAAAATGGATTGGCTTCTAGAACTTCTTCATCCTGATATAATTCAGCAATAGTAGGATTGAAAGATCCTTCTACTGCTCTCATTTTCTGTACTTTTTCGCTGGTCATAAACATTGCCAGTTCAGCTGCCAGTTCAGGGTTTTCGCTGTATCTATTAACTGCTAAATTCCAGCCACCCAGTACTGCAGAGCTGCTTCCATTTTCCCCTGCAGGTAATGGTGCAACATCAAATTTACCCTCTGTTGCTTTGCCTTCTTCTGAAGCTAAAGCATAAACATAAGGCCAGTTTCTCATAAAAGCTGCATTTCCAGCTTCAAACATTTTTCTTGAACTTTCTTCAACTAATCCGGTAACTCCTGGAGGAGAAATTTCTCCAACCCAACCTGCAGCCATATCAATCATTTCTATCGCATTTTCATTGTTGATAGTAACTTCTTTATCTTCATTAATTATTCTGCCGCCATTATTTGAGTGAACCCATTCTAAAGCATCACAGGTTAAACCTTCATAAGCATTTCCCTGCCAGACAAAGCCCCAGAAATCAGGATTTTCTTCTCTTTCACCTTCCTGAATAGTTCTGGCCATTTCCTCTAACTCTGTCCAGGTAGCTGGTGGCTCAGAGTAGCCATATTTTTCTAATAAATCAGTTCTGTAATATAGTAAGCCTGCATCTGTAAACCAGGGCATAGCCACCAATCTTCCATCAACAGTATTATTTTGAATTATTGAATCAAAATGTTTATCGGCAACTTCCTGAGCTCCATATTCACTTAAATCCAAGAAATGATCAGCCAACTCACCAGGCCAGATTACATCTACCTGAAAAACATCGATAGCTGAAGATTCAGCTTCTAAATACTGCAGATACAATCCTTTTCTGTCATCTGATAAGTCCGGAGTTGTGTAAACATCAACTTTAACATCTGGATGTTCTTCCTCAAACATTCTTGCAGCTTTTTTAGTAAGCTCAAGTTCTATTCCCACACTTCCACCTGCAATAGTAATTTCTGTTTTGTCAGAATCTTCCTCGGCTAAAGCTAAGGTGCTGAAACCAAAAACTAGAAATAAAATTAATAAAATTGATAAAACTGAACGCAAATTCTTCATAAAATAAATCCCCCTTATCTTTTATTGTGGAACCGCTTCCAGAAAAATTAAAAAATATATTTGGAATCGCTTCCATAAATAATTATAGCAGTAGTATTAAAAAAAGTCAAACAATTTAATCAATTAATTATTTTAAATATATCTGGTCATTATAAATGCCTGATTAAAATTTTTATCTAAGAGGTGATCTTTATAATAGTTAATATTTTTACGAGACTTCATTAATGAAAACAACAGACCAGCATTACTAATATCTCCCAGCAGCACAAAACCATTAATTTTATTATCTTTTATGTAAATTTTACGCATAATTTTCTGCTTTTTATTTTTAATTACTTCTCCCTCAAGTTCTCCAACCACCATTAGTTTATAGCTTAATTCTTTCAGTGAATTCATATTGAACTGTTTGTCGTACTTTTTTTCTGCTCCTAAGATATTCAAAGCTGCCCTTTGACCATGATTGACTGCTACTGTATGCAGACCATGGATAGTCATCTTTCCAGTTAATAAATCTTCTGTCTGAGCGACATCACCACAGGCATAGATATTCGGATAATTTGTCTGCAGGTAACGATTAACAGGGATTCCCCAGCCCTCATTTTCTATACCACTATCAACTATAAAATCGATATTAGGCTTTACCCCTGTAGCAGCAATATAAAAATCAGCCTTTAATTGCCGGCCATCACTGGTAATAATACTCTCCACTTTCTGATCACCAGTAAAGCGATTGCCTTCCGTATTCAGCATTACATTAACACCCTGTTTTTCTAAATCTTCGACTACATAGGAAGCCGTTTCTTGATCTAATAGCCTGGGCATTAGCCAGCCGCGGCGGTTTAAAATAGAAGGCTTAATCCCAATTTTAGCCAGACATAAAGCTATTTCTACTCCTAAGAATCCACCACCCACTATAACTGCCGACTTATTTCCCTGAGCGGCCATTTCTTTTATCTTTTGGGCTCCATAAATATTTTTGAAATTAGTAATTCCTCTCTTATCCGCTCCCTTAACTTCCGGAGGAATATGGAGTGAACTACCAGAAGCTATTAATAGTTTATCAAATTTTCTTTTCCTGTTATCTTCTGTCAGAATATACTGCTGGTCAGGATCGACTGCAGTTACTTTTTTTCCAAAAAAACAGTTTAAATCATAGCGACTGCAGATATCCCTGCCCTGCCAGTAGAGTAAATTTTCCTGATCATTTATCAAATATTCTCCTAAAGCAGCTGGAGAATAGGGAGGTACATCTTCTGCAGAAAAAATATCTATAGTTCCCCTAAAATTTCTTTTACGTAAAGTCAGGGCAGCAGTCAATCCTGCTGGCCCTGAACCAATAATCACAACATGCATCAAACTATCCCCCTCTTATTTTCTAACTGCA
>JBNJDR010000124.1:0-2529 GCA_051745085.1 Bacillota bacterium
GATTTTTCTTAATTTTATAGTTTTCATATCTATCACCTCAACAATATTATAACATTTGTATTACTTAGAAGGCAAGCTTTACGTCAGTTCCTGCAGAAAATGAGGAGTTTGTTTATAGCAATTAAATAGGTGTCTGACACCACCCGGTTTATGTCATACCATGTCGAACCGGTCCCCATGACCGGTTCGCGACCGGGTAAAAGCCTTTGCCCATTTAGGAGAGACATAAATCGATATAATCGATTATTTCCTGCAGGTTATTTTTATCTACCTCGTCTTTTTCTATGAGCATGTTCTTCTTAACATCGGGGTTTCTGCTGAACCAGGCTACGAGTTTAATAATGTTTCTATCTATAAACGACATTCTCTTGAATAAATATCGTCCTCCCACCGGGAATATCTTGATCCGCTCAAACACTTCAGTAGCATTATGTAGCTCAAAGTTGGTAGCTTCCTTTAACCATTCTGCATATTGTTGGGTTGATCCATATTTTGATTTGTAAATTATAACGCCTTTCATGTTCTTTCTCCTCTCCAGCCTCCAAAATTTCTAACTTTCCAATATATTTTTCAAGATATTTAAACTGAGTCCTCTATTGATCAGTAATTTAACTGATATTTTTCTCAGCTGCAGATTTTTACATAAAAAAATATCATCCTTATCACCAAGTCCTTGATAATGGATTCCTTATAAAATCACATCATCAAGGAGATAAGAAGGTGATAGAGATGGTACAAAATAAATTTAATCATATTTTGCATAGGTTTGGCCTTATGCTAATCTTTTTAATTTTATACGGATTACTCATCTATCTTTATATGCTTGTCCCTGGCATATTCCCTCAAACTTAAAGTATTTCCTGCTTCATATTCTTTTTCGGAATAATCTCTTAACATCACCAGAGGATCTTCGATGGCTTTCGTAAATTCAATTTTGCCTGGCTGCAGATTCATGAATAAGATATCTCCCACTTTTACTTCTGCTTCTTCGCGGGCTTTTTTCGGGATAGTTATCCTCCCGCGAGGCCCAATCTTAACAGGTGTTTTATCACTCATATTTATCACCATCCTTTATGGCTAATACCCACTACTTATATTAATTATATCTTTTATTGTTTTAGTTAGTCAATCCAGCTTTAAAAAATCATATTTTCTTAAGAGGTAAATACCGCCTGCAGATATTAACAAAAAAATTACCCCCTCGTAAAAAGATCAATCAGTTTGGTAGTCTAAGCTGAGTTGCTACTTTCGAGCAGAATAATAAGCCAAAACTAGGTCAAAAACGTGAAGAATATATACAGGAAGTTATTGAACTTCCCTATGTTACAGAAGAAGATATAGAACTTAAAAGACAGAATGTATCTAAAATAGAACATGATATGATCCGCATTGTTAAGTTAACTAAGGCTGCTAAAAAGCAGGGTGCTATGCTAACTGTCGAAGAACTGGCAGCGATAATGAACCGTTCTACAGTAACTATTTCAAAGCGTATTGGCGAATATCATGATACTCATGATGATGTGTTACCTCTTAAAGTTTATATACTGGATATGGGTCGTGGAACTACTCATAAAAAAGCAATAATAAAGCTTTATGAGCAAAAGGTTCAGCCACCGGATATAGCCAGAAAAACAAATCATTCATTAAATGTTGTTGATAGATATATCAAGGACTATGGCCGCGTTAAATTTCTTATTAGACGCGGTATAAGCATAACCCAGATCAAACATATGACAGGCCGAGGTGCTTCTGTTATCAAACAATATAGGAATCTAATAGAAAAATATCATCCAGAATATTTTGATACTGATGACGATAAATAAATCATAAATTTGAAATACTAAGAATTAGAAAGAATAGGACCGGACATATGTCCTAAATGTAAATTTAGCATTTTTAATAATAGTATAAAAATGGGCTGCTGGAAAACATCCACCAACCCATCTCTAGAGTAACTTTCATTAAGACATTAGTCTATTTTTAATGAACTATTTCAGTGCCTTCAACAGTTAAAGTATAATCATTTTTATTATAGGTGCCGCTAAATATATGGAAATCACCTTTTATGGTTATATTTTGCTGTAGAGTCCAATTTTCCACTAATCCCAGGTTCCAATTCCAAACTCCTCCATTAATCAAAGCTGATCCTGCAGGATATAGATTTTTGCTGTCAACTGGAACAGTAATTAAACTACTTATTAGTTCTTCTGTTACTGCAGATTTAGTAGCAAAAGTTACTATTCCTGTGCTGGCTAGATCTAGCTTGGCAAAACAGGAACTGCCTGAGCTATGATCTTCAAAACTAATTACCTGATCTACTCCAGAGAAAACCACTTTGTGACTATTAGCAGCCTGGAAATTTCGATAAGCATAAGAGGAAGTACTGCTACTTCTCTGAGTAAAATCTCCTTTTACTTCCAGTATTCCTGTTGTTAATTTCCCACTATGACTTCGGCTATCCATTACAAAATTACCATCTACATTTACCCGATCATTGATATCTGTCATCTCCAGATACCCGGTTGAATC